>JBBSQH010000009.1:0-84351 GCA_038258055.1 Actinomycetales bacterium | reverse complement strand
TTGAACCCGTGCGCGTCGACCAGGTTCCACGTCAGGTCCCACAGCACCGAGTTCCAGCCGTGACCCACCCCGTGAGGCGTGGCCAACGACGCACCCGTGATCCAGCTGTTCGTCTTGATCCGGTCGTACGTGAACGGCTGGATCTCCATGTTGCGGGAGTACGGCCGCGGCCGGATGCCGTTGCCGGAGCGGTCGGGCTGGAACAGCGCGTACGGGCCCATCCCGCGAGCTCCCTCCGGGTCGTCCAGGGTCGGGTCGAGCAGCATCGTGATGCCGTAGTAGTCGCTCCAGCCCTCACCCATCTGCTCCTGCCCCGACAGGCAGTTCACGTTCAGACCACCCGTGAGGCGGTTGCTGATCCCGTGGCCGTACTCGTGGATGATGATCCCGTTCTCCAGGTCACCGTCACGGACGGCCTCCCGACCGGAGGCCTTGTAGATCTCGGCGGCCGCGCCCGCGGCGGCCTTGACGGCCTCGCCTTCGGCCGCGTTGACCGACACGGCGGGGATCCCCACCGGTCCGGCGGCCTGCGACCCGGTCAGGATCGGCGGGGTCGCCGCGGTGCCGGTGGTCACCACGACCACCGCGGACGCGCCGGCGGCCTGGGCGGCCACGGTGCGCACCACGTTGGAGCACGACCCGTCACCGCTGGTCGGGCCCTCGACGACGGCGACGAAGGCTGCGGGGGACCCGGCCGGGTAGTCCTCGGCCACGCAGCCGTTGCCGGCCAGGACGAGCTGACCGCCCAGCCCGGCGTTGCTCACCGGCGGGCCGAAGCGCGCCCAGCCGGCGGGGTAGGTGGTGCCGGCGATCTCCAGGGTGTTGGCCGCGCCGAACTGGTTGCCGGGCCACAGGTACATCTGCATCCGCGGCGGGCTGCCGTCGGCCGCAGGCGTCGAGAAGTTGGCGTTGTTGGTGCCGTTGCCGTCCGCCGCCTCGGCGCGCACGTAGTCGCCGCCGCCGGGGCCGCCGCCGTAGTTGAAGGCCTGGAAGTTGCCGGCCGCCTCGTCGAACCCGTACAGCGCCATCACGTCGTGGATGACGTTGTTCAGGTAGAACAGGTTGGTGGTCGCCGCCTCGCGGGAGTCCTGCGCGTGCTCGGTCAGGTCGGCCTCGAAGTCGAAGTCCAGACCCGGGCCGCCGTCCACGTCCTGCATCAGGTCGGGCACGTTGTCCGCGTCCTGGTCCAGGTACGCGTGCACGTTGTTGCCCCGCGTCGTCGTGTACTCCGGGCCCGCGACCCCGTCGGTGTCGTGCCAGCCGAACGGCGACGCCAGGCCGTCGGCCGGGCTGCTCACCAGGGTGGCCGGGCCGTCGTTGGGGCTCTCCTTGGGGATCTCCAGCACCCGGTAGGTGGAGCCGTCGTCGACGGGGTCGTTGGTCCCGTGGGTGCTGGGGCCGTGGTCCTCGTCGGCCACGTGGTCGGCCGTGGCCTCGAACTGGTGGGACCCGCGGGCCATCGTGCTCTCGATCTGGCCGTGGTCGTGGGAGACGGTCCAGTCCTCCACCTCGAGCATCTCGCCGGTCTCGGCGTCGACGGTCGCGTTCCACAGGTGCACGTCGGTCGAGTCGTCGATGACGACCTGGTAGGCCAGCCGGAGGCCGTCCTCCGTGGGCTGCCAGCCCAGCGTGGTGGGGATCGGCTCGTCGGAGATGCCGCCGTCGGTCAGGACGGCTTCCTCGCCGGAGGTCCGGGCCCCCGGGAGGACCTCGAGGTCCTCCGGCGTCGCCAGGTCCAGCGCGTCGGCCGCGGCGACCACGGCGTCCACGGCGGACTCCTCGGCCTGTGCCGACGACGCCGCGCGGAGCTCGGGCACGAGGGACTCGCCCACGTGCAGCACGGAGCCGTCGCGGGTCACGTTGATCGTGGCCGCCGAGCCGAAGACCTCGAGGCCGCGGTAGCGCTGGAACACGTTGACGTGCGAGACGCCGTTGTGCTCGCTGCGGACCGTGGAACGGATGGCGAGGTCGGCCAGGTCCGCCGCGCTCACCTCGTAGTCGGCGGACGCCGACTGGAGGAACGAGGTCGCGATGCGCTCCACCTCGTCGGTGTCCGGCTCGGCCGGGACGGGTCCGCTCGCGGGCACGGACCGTGCCGGCTCGGCGGCCTGGGTAGGCAGGGGGACGGCCAGCAGCGCGATCAGCACCACCGGGCTCGTGAGCAGGGCTGCGCGCCTGCCTCTCATCGGGACTCCTCGGTCATCGGATCTGCCTGGCTCATCTCGCTACCCTCTCGGACACCGTTGACGGGATGGTTCACTCGGTGTGACGGGACGGTAGACCGGATGCGTCATGCTGCATAGACTTCCCGAACATCTAGTCGGGAACCATCACGAAGGAGCCCTCGCGTGCACCCAGGCCGGTTCCGGCATGCCCTCGGCAGGACGCCTCGGTCCACCGGTGCGGCCGTGCTCGGCGTCGTGGTGGCCGGGGCGCTGCTGGCGGGGTGCACGGCGGACGGCGGGGACGACGGGTCGACGGCTCCCCCGGACGCGGCCGCCTCCGCGACCGCGGACACCGGTCAGCCCGTCCCCGGTCAGACCCTCCCCGCACAGAGCCAGGACCCCGACATGACGCAGCCCGCCGACCCCACCCCGCAGCCGACCGGCACCACCGGCGACGGCGGCGAGGGCGACGGCGACGCCCTCACCGAGCAGGACTCGGGGGCCCAGCTCTCCCTGGCCGTCGGCGAGGAGCGTCCGTTGCAGCTGGGCAGCGCCTGGTCATGGGCCGAACCCGTCGTCGACGGGGTGGCCGTGACCCTGACCCCGGTCGAGTTCCTCGTGGACCCCGGCTACGTCGAGTGGCTGGTGACCGGCGCCGCGCCGGGCACGGCGACGCTGGAGGTGGTCGGTGAACCGGTGTGCGGCGACACCACGGTCTGCCCGCCCACCACCGTCACGCTAGACGTCGAGGTGACGGGCTGACGGGCTGACGGGGCTCAGCGCACCTCGTCCGGACGGGTCGTCGCCTGCTCCCGCAGGTCGACCGACGTGTCGTCGCGACGGGCGTGCTCCGGGCGCCGGGTCGCCTCGCTCGGCTCCGGACGCTCGGTCTCGGTCGTCGCCGGCTCGGTCGTCGCCGGCTCGGTCGTCGCCGGCTCGGTCGTCGCCGGCTCGGTCGTCGCCGGCCGGGGCGCGTCGGCCCCTTCGGGGCGAGCGGCGTGCTGACCGGCCGGGGCGTCCTCGCGGCTGACCCCGTCGTCGACGAGGACGTCGAACAGCCGGCGGTACTCGACGAACGCCCGACGCAGGTCCTCGGTGCTTCCCTCGCCGGACCGGAACCGGTCCCGGTGGTTCTCGGCGGTGCGGTAGTGCTCGACGGTCCCGGCGTGGTCGGCGGCCAGCATGGACAGCTTGTCCTCCACGTCACCGGTCGGGTAGCCCCGCTCCGCCATCACGTCGGCGACCAGACGGTCCGCGCTGTCGACGGCCTCGACGGGGGCGTCGACGAACATGGTCTGGACCGACTCCCACTGCTGCACGCGCCGGTCACGGGACGCCGGGGTCAGCGGACGGATGTCGAGCTCCTCGCGCCGACGCTCGGTCTCGGCGAGGCGGGCCTCGGCCTGACGGGTGTCGTCCGCGTCGGACACGGCCCGGTCGTACTCGGGCCCGAAGCGGTCCTGCAGGTGCTCACGGCGCTCGGTGGCCGCCCTGCGGCTGCGCAGCAGCGCGAGCAGGCCGACGAGGACAAGAACGGCCACCACGACGGCGACGACGATCACGACGACAGGATCCATGCCGGGGGGATACCCACCTGGGGGCCCAGGCAACCCACCCGGTCCTCATGCGCCGCGGGCCAGGTCCCCCCGCACCCCGGCGGCCTTCCCGACCGGGCCGGCCGGCCGCGCGGCCGGCCTCAGCCCAGGGAGTCCGCGGCGAGCGCGTCGAGCACGATCTCGGGGTGGTCGCGCTCGATGCGCTGCAGCCGCCACCGGTCGGGGAACAGGGCGAAGTGGTCGCCGTCGAGGCTGGTCAGGACCTCGACACCGGGCACCGCGTTCAGCGCCTGGACGTGCTCGGAGGTGGTCCGTCGGGCGATCTGGTAGCTGAGCGGCTCCAGCTTGACGGGGCAGTTGAACTCGCCCGCCATCCGGTGGCTGACCACGTCGAACTGCATCGGCCCGACCGCGGCCAGGACCGGCGCCGGCTCGCCGCGCATGTCGGAGCGCAGCGTCTGGACGACGCCCTCGTGGTGCAGCTCGGTGATGCCGCGCTGGAACTGCTTGTACTTGCTCAGGTCGGCCGCCCGGCAGACCGCGAAGTGCTCGGGCGCGAACGTCGGGATGGGCGGGTAGGTCACCGAGCGGCCCTCGAACAAGGTGTCCCCGACCCGGACGCCCGTCGCGTTGACGATGGCCACGACGTCGCCGGGCCAGGCGTCCTCGACGCCGCTGCGGGTGCCGCCGAAGACGCGGTGGGCGTACTTGGTGCCGACGGCCTTGCCCGAGCGGGCGTTCACGACGTTCTGGCCGCGCTGGAACCGGCCCGAGGCCACCCGGATGAACGCGACGTGGTCACGGTGGTTGGTGTCCATGCCGGCCTGGACCTTGAACACCTGACCGCTGAACGGGTCACCCAGGTGGCGCACGTGCGCCTCGTCGACCGTCACGCGGTCCCCGGGCGGCGGCGCGGTCTCGACCAGGATGTCGAGCAGCTGCTCGACGCCGCGATTGAGGACGGCGGCGGCGAAGACCACGGGGCTCGTGCGCCCGGCCCGGAACGACCCGTCGTCGTGGCGGCCGTTGGACGACGTGATCAGCTCGGCCTCCTCGACGGCGGTCTGCAGCACCTCGCCGTCACGGGCCAGGCCCTCGTCCAGGCTCATCCGGGTCCACACCGTCTTGCTCGCCCCGCCGCTGCCGGCGGTGAAGGCGATGTAGGTGTCGTCGCGCAGGTCGAGCAGACCCCGGAAGTCGCCGCCGATCCCCACCGGCCACAGCACCGGGGTAGGGGTCATGCCGGTCTTCTCGGCGATCTCGTCCATCAGCTCGAGCGCCTCGAGGCCCGGCCGGTCCCACTTGTTGATGACGGTGAGAACCGGCAGGCCGCGCAGCTTGCAGACGTCGAACAGCTTCATCGTCTGCCGCTCCATGCCCTTGGCCGCGTCGACCAGCATGACCGCGGAGTCCACGGCGGTCAGGACCCGGTAGGTGTCCTCGGAGAAGTCGGCGTGGCCGGGGGTGTCCAGCAGGTTGACGACGTGGTCGCGGTAGACGAACTGGAGCGCGGCCGAGGTGATGGAGATGCCTCGGGCCTTCTCCATGTCCATCCAGTCGGACACCACGCCGCGCCGCCCGCCCTTGCCCTGCACGATGCCGGCCTGGCCGATGGCGCCGCCGTGCAGCGCGAGCGCCTCCGTGAGCGTCGACTTGCCGGCGTCGGGGTGGCTGATGACGGCGAACGTGCGACGGCGGCTCGCGGCCTCGACCGGGGCGGTGCCGTCGGCCTCGGCGAGCTCGACCTCGAGGGCGGCGGCCTGGCCCTCGTGGGTCTCGACCGCGGCACTGGTTGTGGGGGTGGACATCGAGGTCAAGGGTACGGCCGTCCGGACGGCCGTTGACATGCAAGTCTGCACTTGCCTATGGTCGAGGACGTGGGCGACGTCTACCTCGCACTGGCCGACCCCACCCGCCGCGCCCTGCTGGACGAGCTGCAGGCCCACGACGGGCAGACGCTGTTCGAGCTGTGCACCCGACTCGCGAACGCCCACGGGGTCGGGTCGTCGCGACAGGCGATCTCCCAGCACCTGGGGGTGCTGGAGGACGCCGGCCTCGTCCGGACGCGTCGCGAGGGCCGGTTCAAGTTCCACCACATCGACACCGCACCCCTGCGCCAGGTCAGCGACCGCTGGCCACCGGCCCCCGACACGCACCGGAGGAGCACACCGTGAAGGTCCACCTGATCAGCGTCTTCGTCGACGACCAGGCCGCCGCGCTGCGGTTCTACACCGAGGTCATGGGCTTCGTGCCCCGCAACGACGTACCGATGGGCGAGCACCGCTGGCTGACGGTGGTCTCGCCCGAGCAGCCGGACGGCCCGGAGGTGGTCCTCGAGCCGTCGGCCCACCCGGCCGTCGGGCCGTACCGGGACGCCCTGGCCGCCGACGGGATCCCGCTGGTCAGCTTCGCCGTCGACGACGCCCGGGCCGAGCACGCACGACTGAGCGCCCTGGGCGTCACGTTCACGCAGGAACCCGTCGAGATGGGGCCGGTGGTCTCCGCCGTCCTCGACGACACCTGCGGCAACCTGGTGCAGATCGTCTCGGTGGCCGCGGCCGACTGACGGCGGCAGGGGTCAGCCCTGCGCGGGAGGGATCAGGCCCGGGGCGTGAAGGTCCAGTGCCACGGCTCGCGCGGGACGTCCTCGACGAACCCGAACTTCTCGGCGTTCTCCCGCATCCAGGCCTGGGCCTTGCTGTTCAGGTCCAGGTCGACGCTCAGGCCCCAGCCGTGGTTGCTGGTCCCGGGCACCGCAGCCAGGCCGCCGTCCTTGTACAGACCCTTGCGCCGGGCGACGTCGACCTGGGCCTCGTAGGACCGGTAGGAGTCCGTGACGCCGATGGTGACGCCCGCCTGCTTGGCGGCCGCCATCAGGTCCTTGAACCCCTCGGCCGCCGGCTGCCAGAGCTTGTGGCGCCCCACGCCGACCTCGCTGAGCGCGTCGGACGGGATCTTCCCGTTGCCGTAGCGCTTGAGGTCGACGGGGACGCCGTCGGCGTCGAGCCTCGCCGCCCCGGCGGTCGAGGTGGTGCTCCTGGCGCGGCTGAGCGCGGCGTCGAACGAGGTCACCCCGCCGGCCGACGTGGCGGCGCTGCCGAGCGTGGCGCCGGCCCCGCCCGTGCCGCCGGCACGGTCCGCGCCGACCGTCGTGGCGCCGGTGGTGAGCGTCGCCCCGGACGCGCCGGCGGTCGAGGCGACCGTCGTCCGTACCGGGGCCTGCATGCTCTGCACCAGGCTCTGGATCTGCTGCACCCGCGCGGTGACCGCGGCGAGTCCGTCCATCTGTCCTCCGAAGGGTCTCCCGGGTGGTCTCGGGCGGGACCGGGGCGGACTTGAGCACTCCGGCGGGGGTTCCTGTCGACCGGTCGGCGGCCCGACCCGGACACCGCCGCACGGCGTGGATGCCGTCGCAACGGCCCAGAACCCTTACCGTGGCAGGGGACGCCGTCGTTTCCGGACGGCCACGAGCAGGAGGAACAATGAACCGCAAGGATCTCATCAGCGCCATCGCCACCAAGGCCGGCGTGACCCAGACCGACGCCGACGCTGTGCTCAACGCGTTCCAGGACGTCGTCTTCGACGTCGTCGCCAAGGGCGACGAGAAGCTGACCCTCCCCGGCTTCCTGTCCTTCGAGCAGGGCTCGCGCTCCGCTCGCGAGGGCCGCAACCCCGCGACGGGCGAGACCATCCAGATCGCCGCCTCCAAGACCGCCAAGGTCACCGCGGGCAGCAAGCTCAAGGCCGCCGCCGCCGGCTGAGCACCCCGGCAGGTCCGGCGGCGCCCATCGGCATCAAGGGCGCCGCCGACCCGCCACCCTCGCGCACGTGATGCACGTGCTGGCCTGAGGCCGCACCGCGAGACGCTCGGGGTCGATCACTCCCCCGCAGACCTCGCACCGGCCGTACGTCCCCTCGCGCACGTCTGCCGCCGCCCGGCGCAACGACTCCCCGGTCCTGCGGACCTGGTCGAGCAGCGCCAGGGCCTGCTGCCGCTCGAACGCGATAGTGCTGCCCTCCGGGTCGTGCTCGTCGTCGGCGTTGGACGCCTCCGAGGCCGCCACCATGCGCTCGTGCTGGAGCACCAGGCGGCGCTCGGTCTCGGCGTTGGCGGCGATGAGGGCCGACAGGCTCTCCCGGCGGGCCCCGTCCTCCGCGTGATCCCCGGTGCCCACCGCAGCAGCGTGGCCCCCGAGGACCCGACGGGCAAGGCGTGACGCCGGCCGCTTGTGAATTCGTGCACAAGGAGGAGTAGTCTCAGGCAGACCTTGTGAATACGTTCACAAGGTTGTCGTCCGCATCCGGGCCCTTGGTCCCGGGCGGACCTCGGCCGGTGGCGGCACGCTCCTGCTGAGGACGACCGCGGTCGCCCGGACACGGCTCCGGGTGGTGCGTCGTAGGCGTCCCGCACGAGCGACCACGGAGGCCTACGGATGGAACTCGACCCGCTGCTGCTGGCCCGGATGCAGTTCGGAGCGACGACGCTCTACCACTTCATCTTCGTCCCGCTGACGATCGGCCTGTCCGGCCTGGTCGCGGTGATGCAGACCGCCTGGGTCCGCACCGGGGACGAGAAGTACCTGAGGATGACCAAGTTCTGGGGGAAGCTGTTCCTCATCAACTTCGCCATGGGCGTGGTGACGGGGATCGTGCAGGAGTTCCAGTTCGGGATGAACTGGGGCGACTACTCCCGCTTCGTCGGCGACGTGTTCGGCGCCCCGCTCGCCATGGAGGGGATGCTCGCGTTCTTCCTCGAGGCGACGTTCCTCGGGGTGTGGATCTTCGGCTGGGACCGGCTGCCCAAGCTCGTCCACCTGGCCAGCATCTGGCTCGTGGCCATCGCGACGTCGCTGTCGGCGTGGTTCATCCTGGCCGCCAACGCCTGGATGCAGAACCCGGTCGGCTACACCATCAACGCCGAGCGGGGCCGGGCCGAGCTGACCGACTTCGGCGCCGTACTGACCAACCCCGTCGCGCTCGTCACCTGGCCGCACACCATCTTCGCCTGCTACCTGGTCGCCTCCGCCCTGGTCATCGCCGTCGCGTCCTGGCACCTGGCGAGGCGCAACGAGAAGCCGCTGATGCGCACCTCGCTGCGGCTGGCGATGGTCACGGCGCTGGTCGCCGGTCTGGGGCTGACCGTCTCCGGCGACGCCCTGGCCAAGGTGATGACCGACGTCCAGCCCATGAAGATGGCCGCCGCCGAGGCGCAGTACGACACCGAGAGCAGTGCCTCGTTCTCGCTGTTCACCATCGGCAGCCTCGACGGCAGTCAGGAGGTCTGGAGCCTGCGCGTGCCCAACCTGCTGTCGTTCATGGCCACCGGCAGCTGGGACGGCGAGGTCGAGGGCATCAACGACGTCCAGGCCCTCTACGAGCAGCAGTACGGCCCGGGTTCCTACGTGCCCCTCGTGCCGGTCACCTACTGGTCGTTCCGTCTCATGATCGGCCTCGGCATGGTGACCGTGGCGGTGTCCGCGCTGGGGCTCTGGCTGACGCGACGCGGCCGCACCCCGGACTCGCCGCTGTTCTGGACGGTCGCGCTGTGGACCATGCCGCTGCCGCTGCTGGGCTCGCTGGCCGGCTGGGTGTTCACCGAGATGGGCCGCCAGCCGTGGATCGTCTTCGGCGAGCAGCTGACCCGGGACGGCGTCTCCCCCAACGTGCCCGGCTGGGCCGTGCTGACGTCGCTGACCGCGTTCACGCTGGTCTACGCGGGACTGGCCGTCGTCGAGTTCGTGCTGCTCGCCCGGTACGCCAAGGCCGGCCCGCCGGTCCTGACCTCGGACCGGTCCGACGACGACACCTCCGACCCGCAGGACCCGGACGCCCGTCGTCCGCTGGCCTTCGCGTACTGATCCCGGCGAGCTGAGGAGACCACCATGTCGCTGCCCGAGTACTGGTTCCTGGCCGTCGCGGTCCTGTTCGCCGGCTACTTCTTCCTCGAGGGGTTCGACTTCGGGGTCGGGGCGCTGCTGCCCGTCCTGGGCCGGGACGAGACCGACCGCCGCGTCATGATCAACACGATCGGCCCGGTGTGGGACGCCAACGAGACCTGGCTGATCGTGGCCGGGGCGGCCATGTTCGCCGCGTTCCCCGAGTGGTACGCCACACTGTTCAGCGGGTTCTACCTTCCGCTGCTGCTCATCCTGCTGGCGCTGATCGGTCGCGGGGTCGCGTTCGAGTACCGCGGCAAGGTCGACTCGGTCGTCTGGCGGCGCCGCTGGGACGTGGCCATCGTCGTCGGGTCGGTGCTGCCGTCGGTGCTGTGGGGCGTGGCGTTCGCCAACATCGTGCGCGGGGTGCCGATCGACGCCGACGCCAACTTCACCGGGACCCTGCTCACCCTGCTCAACCCCTACGGCCTGCTGGGCGGGCTGGTCACCTTCACCCTGTTCCTCACCCACGGGGCGGTGTTCCTGTCGCTGAAGACCCACGGCGACATCCGCGAGCGGGCCCGGGCCCTGGCCTGGCGGATCGGCCTGGTCGCGGCGGTGCTCGCGGTGGCGTTCCTGGCCTGGACGACGCTGGCGTTCGGGTCGACCGCGTCCGGCCTCGTCAGCGTGGCCGCGGCGCTGGCCTTCGTGCTGGCCCTGGGCGCCGTGGCGACCGCCCGTGAGCGCGCCGCGTTCGCGCTGAGCGGGGCCACGATCCTGCTGGCGGTCGCCTCGCTGTTCGTCGCGCTGTTCCCCGACGTGATGCCATCGACCACCGACCCGGCGTACAGCCTGACCGTCGCGAACGCGTCGTCGACCACCTACACGTTGACGATCATGTCGTGGGTCGCGCTGCTGTCCCTGCCGGTCGTGCTGCTGTACCAGGGCTGGACCTACTGGGTCTTCCGGGCCCGGGTCGGTCGCGAGGCCATCCCGCCGGCGCTGCAGCTGCCCGCCGCACCGCCGTCGCTGCTGCCCGACCGGCGCAGCCGCTGGGCACTGCGGTCGGGGGCGGACCCCGCACCGTGAGGCCGTTCGACCCCCGGCTGCTGCGCCGCGCCCGCGCCACCTGGGGGTTCCTGGGCCTGACGGTCGCGCTCGGGACCCTGCTCGCGGGGACGGTCCTGGCGCAGGCGGTGGTGCTGTCGCAGGTGCTCGCCCCGGTGGTCCTGGGCCGCGCGGACCTGGACGACGTCAGCGGTCTGCTCACGGTCCTGCTGGTCGTCGTCGCGCTGCGGGCCGTGCTGCTGTGGGCGCAGGAGGTGGCCTCGGCGCGCGCCTCGGCCCGGGTCCGCTCCCAGCTGCGCTCGGCCCTGCTGCGCCACGTCGTCGCGCTGGGCCCGGCCTGGCTCGGCGGGCAGGCCAGCGGTGAGCTCGGCCAGGTCGCGGCCCGCGGGGTCGACGCCCTGGACGGCTACTTCGCCCGGTACCTGCCGCAGCTGGTCCTCACCCTGCTCGTGCCGACCGCGGTGCTGGTGACCATGGCCCGGGCCGACCCGCTGTCGGCGCTCGTGGTGCTCGTCACCCTGCCCCTGATCCCGTTCTTCCTCGCCCTGGTGGGGATGACGACGCAGGTGGCGCAACGTCGCCAGTGGCAGGCGCTGGAACGACTCGGCCACCACTTCCTGGACGTGGTCGCCGGGTTGGCGACCTTGCGCGTGTTCGGCCGCGGCGCGGCGCAGGCCGAGCGCATCGCCGCGGTGACCGACGACTACCGCCTCCGCACCATGAAGGTGCTGCGGGTGTCGTTCCTGTCCGCCTTCGTGCTCGAGCTGGCCGCCACGCTGTCGGTGGCCCTGGTCGCGGTGTCCGTGGGGCTGCGGCTGCAGGCCGGGGAGCTGCCGCTCACCACGGCGCTGCTCGTCCTGCTGCTGGCCCCCGAGGCATACCTGCCCCTGCGTCAGGTGGGTGCCAGCTACCACGCCGCGGCCGAGGGCGTGGCGGCCAGCACCCGGGTGCTGGACGTGCTCGACACCCCGGTGCCGACGCGCGGGACGGCGACCGGTCTGTGGCAGGTCGCCGTCGTGGGCCTGCACCTGGAGGGCGTGGCCGTGGCCTACCCCGGTCGGGGACGGGTCCTCGGGCCGACGGACGTCGACGTCCGACCCGGCGTCGTCACCGCGCTCGTCGGGCCCAGCGGCGGGGGCAAGTCGTCCCTGCTGGCCGTGGTCCTCGGGCTGCTGCAGCCCGACGAGGGTCGCGTGCGGCTGGGGCCGACGGACCTGCACGAGGCCGACCCCGCCGGCTGGCACCGGCAGGTCGCCTGGTGCCCGCAGCGACCGGCCCTGCTGTCCGGGACGGTGGCCGACAACGTCCGGCTGGGCTGCGCCGAGGCGTCGGACGCTCAGGTCACCCGCGCGCTGACGCTCGCCGCGGCCGAGGACCTCGACCCCGACCTGCACCTGGGCGAGGACGGCGTCGGGCTGTCCGCCGGGCAGCGGCAGCGCGTCGGGCTGGCCCGGGCGTTCTGCCGGGGCGAGGTCGCGGGTGCTGGTCTGCTGCTGCTCGACGAACCGACCTCGCACCTGGACGCGAGCACCGAGGCGCGGGTCGCCGCGTCCTTGCGCGAGCTGGCGCACGACCGGTGCGTGCTGCTGGTCGCCCACCGCGGTGCCCTGCTGACCTCCGCCGACGTCGTGGTCGAGGTCGGCGACCGGCTGGTGACGGCGTGACCGCGGGCACGGGCACGGACGCGCGCCCCGGCGCGGACGGGGCCGACCTGCGACGGCTGCTGCGGCTCGCCTCCCCCGACACCGGTCGCCTGGTCGCCGGCGTCGTCTGGGGCTCCCTGGCCCTGGGCAGCGCCGTCGGGCTGATGGCGTGCGCGGCCTGGCTGATCTCGCGCGCCGCCGAGCAGCCGCCCGTCCTCACCCTGACCTTCGCGGTGGTGGGCGTCCGGGCGCTCGCCCTCACCCGGGCGCTGGCCCGCTACCTGGAACGGCTGGCGTCCCACGACGCGGCGTTCCGGATGCTCGCCACGCTGCGGGTCCGGGTGCACGCCGCGCTGGAACCGCTGGCCCCGGCCGGGCTGCCCGCGTTCCGCCGCGGCGACCTGCTCGCTCGCATGGTCGACGACGTCGACACCATGCAGGACCTGCCGCTGCGGGTGGTGGGCCCGGTGCTCACGGCGGCCGTCGCGGGGGCCGCGTCGGTGCTGCTGGTCGGCAGCCTGCTGCCGTCGGCCGGGGCCGTCCTCGCGGCGGCCCTGCTCGGGTCGATGGTGGCCGTGCCCGCCGCGACCGCCTGGGCGGCACGACGGGCGGACCGCGGGCTGGCCGGGCTGCGGGGGCGGTTGCAGGCCCAGGTGGTCGAGCTGTTCGACGCCCTGCCCGACCTGGTGGTCACGGGAGAGGCCGAGGCGCGGCTGCGTCAGGTCGAGGCCACCGACGCCGAGCTGACGACCGCGGCCCGCGCCACCGCTACGGCCACCGGGCTCGGCGCCGGGTTGGCCGCCCTGGGGTCCGGGCTCGCGGTGTGGGGCGCCCTGCTGGTCGGGGTTCCGGCGGTCGACAGCGGCTCGCTGGACCCGGTGTGGCTGGCCGCGGTCGTGCTGGTGCCGCTGGCGGCGTTCGAGGCCGTGCACCTGCTGCCCCCGGCCCTGTCGTCGCTGCGACGGGTCCGGGTCTCGGGCGCCCGGCTGCTGGAGGTCCTCGACACCCCGGACCCGGTGCCCGAGCCGAGCGGTCCCGTCGTCCCCGCGCCGGACCCGACCGCCGGTCCGCCGCACGTCCGCCTCAGCGGGGTCGTGGCGCGGTGGCCCGGGGCCGCACCCGCGGCCCCCGACGCCCTGCGCGGGGTGGACCTGGACCTGCCCCCGGGGCGCCGCGTCGCCCTGGTCGGACCGAGCGGCTCGGGCAAGACGACGCTCGCGTCGGTGCTGCTGCGGTTCGTGGACGTGCGTGGCGGTTCGTACACGCTGGACGGCGCGGACGTGCGCGGCATGCGGGGCGACGACGTGCGTCGGGTGGTGGGCCTGGCGGCGCAGGACGCGCACGTGTTCGACTCCACGGTCCGCGAGAACCTGCGCCTGGCGCGTCCGTCGGCGGGCGACGACCAGCTCCACGACGTGCTGGGCCGCGTCGGGCTGGACGACTGGGTCCGCGGCCTGCCACAGGGCCTGGGCACCTGGGTCGGCGAGCGCGGGGCCCTGGTCTCAGGCGGGCAGCGGCAGCGGCTCGCGGTCGCCCGCGCCCTGCTGGCCGACGTGCCCGTCCTGGTGCTCGACGAGCCGACGGCGAACGTCGACCCGGCCACCGCCGACGCCCTGGTCTCCGACCTGCTGGGCGCGGCAGGCGACCGGACCGTCGTCCTCATCACCCACCACCTGGGCGAGGCGGTCGACCTGGTGGACGAGGTGGTGGGGCTCGCGGACGGCCGGGTGACGAAAGCCGTCCGGGTCTGAGCCCACGCGCAGGACTCCCCGCTCCCGCCGTCGTCCTGCAGGTATCAGGGCGCCGACCTCGCCCCCCTCCCAGCGACGGAACGGTCCCCGGACGCGGGCAAGGGGCGGTGATGACGTGAGCGAGGTCCTGCTGGTGGTCCTGGGATTCACCCTCACCACGGTGGCGGGCGGCTGGTGGGCCACCAGGTTGCAGGACCGCTCGTGGGACCGCCAGAACGAGGTGCGACTGCGGGAGCTGGAGCAGCAGGCGGCGGGTCGCGTGTGCCAGGAGCTCGCCACCCTGATGGACCGTCGCCTCTACCGGATGCAGCTCCTGCTGTGGGAGGCGGCGCCCGCACCGGGAGGAGTGGTCGACCCCGAGGGCCTCGAGCTGCGCCGAGCCGCGTACCGCGACGTACTCCTGGCGTGGAACGACGGTCTCAACACGAACCTGTCCTTGGTCCGCACCTACTTCGGTGCCGACGCGTTCGTAGCCCTGGAGCACGTGTACGAGCAGTTCCGACGGGTCGGCGGGCGCATCGAGGCAGCCGTCAGGACCGCCACGGCCGGCGGGGACGCCTGGTCCGTGCGGGAGGAGGTGTCGCCGCAGTTCGAAGGCCATCCCGCTGGCACGTTGAACGACCGTGTCTACCGGCTGACGTCGCTCATGACGGGTCGCCTCAGGGACGGGGCCGTCGGACGCCACGCCCCGGGCTGGGTCGCAGCGGAGCAGACCGGACTTGCCTGACGGGAAAGTGAAGCGTAGTTTCCTCTGAGGAAAGCAGCTCCCCACCCTCAGGAGGAACCGTGAGCACGTCCGAGCACACCCCGAGCATCAGCCCCGACGACGCGGCAGCCGCCCTGGCCGAGAACCGCCGCCGCGAGGCCCAGACCGTCGCCGCCGGCACATCCGCGTGGTCGGCCAAGGACGTCGTGCCCGTGGCCCTCGCGCTCCCTCCGCTCGGCTACCTCCTCGACCTCGACCTGGTGTGGCTGTTCGCCGCCCTGGTGGCCCTGATGGCGGTCTTCACGGTCCGACGCCGGGTCCAGCTGCGAGCGGACCGTCGCTCCCGGCGTCGCGACCTGGTGCTCGTCGGGACCTTCGTCGCGGCCCTGGTCGCCGACGTGGCCGCGCAGTTCGTGGTGCGCGGGGCGGACCTGCCGCTGCCCAACACCTGGGGCATGGCGGCCGCGTCGGTCGTCGTCCTGGCCCTGGTGTGGCCGGTGCAGCGGCGGCTGGCCGCCCGGGGGGCGGCATGAGCCCCGGCTCGCCCGTGCCCCCGGGCTCGCCCGTAGCGCCCGGGCAGATCGACCCGTTCCTGCACACCCCGGCCCGGCTGAGCATCCTGTCGCTGCTCGCCCCGGCCGACTGGGTCCGGTTCTCGTTCCTGCGCGAGAGCATCGGCACCAGCGACTCGGCGCTGTCCAAGCAGCTGAGCGCCCTCGAGGACGCCGGCTACCTGCAGGTCCGCAAGGACCGCGGGGCCGGCGGCGGGCGCGGGACGTCCGTCCGGCTCACCGTCGTCGGGCGCACGGCGTTCGACCGCTACCTGCAGACGCTGGAGCAGCTCGTCGCCCGGTCGCGCGGGACGGCCCCCGCCGCCCCTGGGCCGGCCGACGGCTGACCCCGGGCACCCCGAGCGCGCCGCTAGCCGACGAACACGCAGAACGGGTGCCCCGCCGGGTCCGCGTAGACCCACAGCTGCTCGTCCGGGTCGTCCGTCCGGTCCAGGAGCACCCGGGCGCCGAGCGACAGGGCCCGCTCGTGCACCTGCTGCAGCTCGTCCGCGTCGGCCACGGTGGAGTCCAGGTGCAGCTGCTGGGGCAGGCTCTGGTCCGGCCAGGTGGGGGGCACGTGCTCCGGCTCCATCTGGAACGCCAGCCCGATGCCGCCGCCCCGGGGCCGCAGGACCAGCCAGTCCTGGCCAGCCGGGTCGGGGTCGCCGGGCGCCGGGGGCTCGTCGCCGGGCCGGTAGGACAGACCGAACAGCTCGCGGTAGAACTCGGCCAGGCCGCGCGGGTCGGTGGTGTCGAGGACTACCCGCCGGATCGTGGCGAACGTCATGACGCCGGTCTACCGCAGGGTCCGACAGCCGGCCAGGGGGCTCTGGGCCACGAACAATCCTCTGGGCAGTCTCGTCGCCACTGGCTAGCCTCTTCGCCATGGATCTGGCCGCCAGGGTCGCCCTGGCCCGCGAGCGCGGGGCGGAGTCACGAGGTCTTCATGCCGACGTGGACGACGCCGCGGCCCACCTGGAGGGGGTCATGGAGACGACGGCCGCAGATGAGCCGCAGGCCCTGGCGGCGGCGCAAGCCGTGCTCGCCGCCATCGAGCACCACGAGCTCACGGGGAGCGACGCCGGGCCTGACACCGATCCCGCCCCGGAGCCGGACGCGGACGACGAGCCCCCACCCCCGGACCGACCCCACCGGATGCCGCTGGGCGACGGGCCCCGCCACCAGGTCAGCCGGGGCGTCGACCACGGGGAGCAGTGGGGCTGAACCGACCGAGGCCGACGGTCGGCGCGACCGACCGCCGTGGGTGCGACACCCTGAGGGAGAACAGCTGTGGTCGATCGACTGGCGACCCTGTCCGACGCGGTCAGCACGATCGCCCTGTCCGCCCTGACGCTGGTCGCCGTCCTCGTCGTGACCGTGGGGGTGTGGCGGGCCTGGGTCGACCGGCGTCGCCCTCAGGTGGTCGTCGAGGACGTCGTCGCCGGAGCCGGGCTGTCGACCGACGACCTGGCCAGCAGCTCGGTCGCGTTCAGGCAGATGCTGCGCCGCGCGGTCAGGACGCAGACCACGGAGGCCAGGGCGGCGGTGAAGGACACCTTGCGCACGGACGTCGAGGCAGGGTTGCTGCACACGGGCGGAGGCCTCGACGTGGCCACCCTGGCGCAGACGCTGGAGAAGTCGACGCGGGATGCCCTGGCCCCCCTGACGTCCGGCATGCAGGCGCTGGCGCCGGAACGGTCGGAGGGCCTGGTCGCCGCGCTGGGTGCCCTGCTGCCGACCCAACGGGGCTGGCAGGTGCGTGTCGTCGTCGTCCGTGCGGTCGACGGGCCGGGTCCCCGGGTCGGCCTGAGCGTCGAGGTCGGCGCCATCGGCCGGTCGGCCGACGACACCGAGACGTTCTGGGTGTCGATGGACGAGCCGCCAGGGGCCAGGGGCGACGACTCCCGGTCGGTGGCCCTGGTGGAGCGGCTGCTGGTGCCGGCCACGGTGTGGACCGCGATCCGGCTGGTGTCCCACCAGCTGGAGGTTGCCCGCACCGCTCGTGCCGCCCCGCGATCGGGCCTGACGAGCAGAGAGGTCTCCGGGTTGCGCCGGCAGCTCGCCGGGCAGCTCGCGCTGTACGCGTCCCGCGACCACCGCGCCTGGGCCCGACCCCTGGCGCGTCAGGCGCTCGAGGACCTCGACACGGCGCAGGACCGGATCCCTGGTTACGCACGCCCCCCGCAGACGGCCGCAGAGTGCCGGGAGCGGATCGGTTGGTCCTACCGCAACGAGGGCGACCTGGTGCTCGCGGCGAAGGAGTTCGCAAGGGCCGTCGAGCGGTGGGACACCGCGACCGACGCCGTCGGCACGAGGGCCGCGCTCGCGCCCGAGGAACGGGAGGTCCGACTGGACCGGATCCGCGTCCGACGGACCAAGTGCCTGCTGCTGTCCGACCACCCCGCGCGCACCAGCCTGTCGGGGGAGGACCTCTTGGCTCTAGGCAGGACCGAGCGGTCCTGGAACGACCTCTACAACGCGGCCTGCCTCTTCGCCCTCGCGTCCGCGCAGGGCCACCTGGCCGCGACGGCGACCACGGTCCGCGACCTGGCGTGGCAGCACCTGACGCTCTCCTTGCTGGCGTCCGGGCGGGGTGGCCTTCACGAGCACTGCGTCGTCGACGAGGAGCTGTCCGCACTCACACCCGTGGCGCGCCGGGCCCTGGTCGACCACCTGAGGCGCGTCAACCCACGGCTGGAGCAGATCACCGGACCGCGGGCCGAGGCGATGACGACGGACGCGCTGTCGGTCGTGCGGGCGGCCGGCCCCCGCCCGAAGCAGCGAGGCGCACCGCCTACGACCGCGGGTCCGGCCGCCCCACCCCGGACGTAACCTGACCCCCGTGAGCGTCCTCTCGATCCAGTCCCACGTGGCCTACGGGCACGTCGGCAACTCCTCGGCCGTGTTCGCCCTGCAGCGTCTCGGCACCGAGGTGTGGCCCATCCACACCGTGCAGTTCTCCAACCACACCGGGTACGGGGACTGGAAGGGCCGGATCTACGACGGCGAGTCCATCGACGAGCTGGTCCAGGGCATCGCCGACCGCGGTGTGCTGGGGACCGCCACCGCGGTGCTCTCGGGATACCTGGGCTCCGCCGACATCGGCCACGCCGTGCTGGCCGCCGTGGCGCGGGTCAAGGCCGCCAACCCCGACGCCGTGTACTGCTGCGACCCGGTGATCGGCGACGTCGGGCGCGGGGTGTTCGTGCGCCCGGGCGTGCCCGAGTTCCTGACCGACGTCGCCCTCCCCCGCGCCGACCTCATCACCCCCAACCACTTCGAGCTGGACCTGCTGGCCGGCACCGGGACCCGCACCCTGGCGGCGGTCAAGGACGCGGTCGCCACGGTGCAGGCGCGCGGGCCCCGGGTCGTCCTGACCACGTCGCTGGTCACGGACGACACCCCCGACGACGCCGTGGACCTGCTGGCGTCCGAGGACGGCCGGCACTGGCTGGTCCGCACACCCCGGCTGGGACTGTCGGTCAACGGCGCCGGCGACGCGACCGCGGGGCTGTTCCTGGCCCACTGGCTACGCACCGGGTCCGCGGCCGAGGCGCTGGGCGCGGCCACGGCGAGCGTGTTCGGGCTGCTGGCCCGCACCGAGGAGGCCGGGTCCCGGGAGATCCTGCTCATCAGCGCCCAGGACGAGCTCGTGGACCCGTCACGGACGTTCGAGGTCACCGAGGTCTAGGCAGGGCCTCCCGGACCAGCTCCCGCCGGCCGGTGAGCGTGCCGCGGGCGTCCCCGGAGTACCACCCCGACGTCGGCGGCACGTCGACGTAGTCACGGCCCACGGCCACGGTGACGTAGCCGTCGTGGGCCCGGCGGGCGTGTGTGGGGTCGAAGGCCACCGCCCGGGCCCCCCGCGCGTGGGGCACCAGGACCTCGACCCAGGCGTGGGTCCCCCCCTGGCCGACCAGGTGCCCGGACACGTACCGGCAGGGGATCCCGGCCACCCGCAGCACCGACAGCATCACGTGGGTCTGGTCCTGGCAGACCCCGACCCCACCGGCCAGCGCCTCGGCGGCGGTGGTCGCTACCGTGGTGGTGCCGTTCTCGTAGCGGACCAGCTCCTTGACCGCCTCGCACACCCGGTCGGCGGCGGCGAGCGCGTCGTCCTCGCGGCCGACCAGGTCGCGGGCCAGCCGGCGGATGGCGTCGTCGGGGCCGGTCTTGAGGCTCGGCTCGAGCAGCCGCGGGTCGCCCAGCAACCCGACCTCCAACGGCTGGGCCTCCCCGCCCCGCTCGACCACGACGGACACGTGCATGTGCACGGACTCCGGCACCACGGCCAGCCGGACGAGCCCGACGCGGTTGCCGTGCTCGTCACCGGTCCACTCGACCTGGGCGCTGGGGTCGGCGACCTGCAGCGCCCCCAGCCGCAGGTGCTGGTCGCCGTGGCGTCTCGGCGGCACGACCACCAGGCGGTGCAGCAGGGACAGCACGGGGGCGTCGTAGTCGTAGCGGAACGACTGCGTGAGCCGGTAGCGCTGCGGCGCCTCGGGGGACGGGGCCTGGCCGTTCGTGGTCATCGGCCCGCTCATCGGTACAGCCTGCCCTGCCGCGGCACCGGGTGCAGGACCGAACCGCCCCGCGGACCCGTCAGACTTCTCCCATGCTCCGTACCGTCACCAGCACCCTGACCGCCCAGGTTCTCGCCCCGTCCACCGTCGAGCTGCAGGTCGCCGTGGCCGGTGACCCGCCCGAGGGCGAGCTCCTCGAGGTGACGCTCGACGGTGCCCCCGTCGAGGTGACCGAGCTGGCCACCGACGTCGGCGGCCGGCTGCACGTGGTCGAGCCCGGCGCGGGGCGCCTGCACGTGTCCTACCGGGCCGAGGTCCGCGGGCAGGTCGCGCCCGCGGCGGTGCAGCCCCTGGACCGGACGGCCTACCTGCGCCCCAGCCGCTACGCGCAGTCCGACGCCCTGGCGGCCGTGGCCGCCGCCGAGCTGCGCGGCCGCACCGACCCCGCGGCCCTGGTCCGGGACGTCGCCGCCTGGGTGGGGGGCCGGCTGGCCTACGTGCCGGGCAGCAGCCGGGTCACCGACGGTGCCGTCGACACGCTGCTGGCCGGCGCCGGGGTCTGCCGGGACTACGCCCACCTGACCCTGGCCCTGCTGCGGGCCCGGGACGTCCCGGCCCGGCTGGTGTCGGTGTACGCCCCCGGCCTGGACCCGATGGACTTCCACGCCGTGGTCGAGGCCATGGTCGACGGCGCCTGGTACGTCGTGGACGCCACCCTGCTGGCGCCACGGCAGTCCCTGGTCAGGATCGCCACCGGGCGCGACGCGGCGGACACGGCGTTCATGTCCAGCTACGGCGGGGCGCTGCGCCTGGACGAGATGACCGTGATGGCCACCGTGGACGGCGACCTGCCCGTCGACGACCTGGACGGTCTCGTGCAGCTCGGCTGACCGCCCTGCCGTCCGACCGCCAGGAGCGGGTCCCACCGTTCTCGAACGGATGGCCGAGTCGGACGGTCGTTCGGGACCAGGTGCCTGCGCTGACTGGGCGGGCGGTGCCGGCCCAGTCGGCCCAGTCGGCCCAGTCGGCCCAGTCGGCCCAGCCGGCCCAGCCGGCCCAGCCGGCCCAGCCGGCCGTCACCTGCCTCAGGTGCTGCTCTCCGGCAGGTCCAGCACGGTCAGCAGCTGCGCGGCGGTCGCGACGGCGATCGCCGCCGGGCTCTTGCCCGGGACGCCCTCGACCCCGATCGGGGTGGTGACCCGCGAGAGCGCCTCCTCGTCGTGACCGAGGTCGGCGAGCTGACCGCGGAACGTGCGCCACTTGGCCGCGCTGCCGATCAGCCCGAGGAACCCCAGGTCGTCGCGGCGCAGGCAGACGTCCAGGACCGCGAGGTCCTCGGCGTGGTCGTGGGTCATCACGAGCACGTGCGCACCCGCCGGCAGGTCGCGGGCCACGACGTCGGGGACCGGTGCGGGCACGACGGCCACCTCGGCGGCCCCCACCCGCCCCGTGGCGACGGCGGCCAGCTCGTCGGGCCTGGAGTCGACCAGACGGACGTCCACCGGCAGCACCTGCAGCACCTGGGCGAGCGCGCGGCCGACGTGCCCGGCGCCGAACACGGCCACGACCGGGCGGGCCGGGTGGACCGGCTCCAGCAGCAGGGTCACCTCTCCGCCGCAGCACTGCACGCCGTGCTCGCCGGGGCGGCGGTCGAGCCGGGTCCGCTCCAACCGCGGGGACGAGGCGTCGTCGTCGAGCATGCCTCTCGCCTGCAGGACGGCGGACCGCTCGAGGCTCCCGCCGCCGACGCTGCCGACGACACGGTCGGCCGAGACCAGCATCTTGCTGCCCGCCCCGCGCGGGGTGTGGCCGCGGACCTTGGCCACCGTGACGAGCACGAACGGCGTCCCCGCCGCCGAGAGCGCACCCAGGGCCTCCCACCACGTCTGGCCGGCACCTCCCGCACCATCGGCACTGCCCGCCCCGGCGTCTCCCGCACCGCCCGTCCCACCGGCACCGCCTGCCCCACCGGCACCGCTCATCGGCCCGTCACTGCTGCGCCGACAGCTCTCCCGCGCCGCGACCGCTGCCGGTCCCGTGGGTGCTGCCGGCCCGGACGGCGTCGATCGCCGCGAGCGTCGCCTCCGGGGTCGCCGGGACCGCGAGCTCGACCCGCTGCTCCGGACCGGCCGGGCCGAACCCGGCCACGGCGTCGCGCAGCGCCTCGCGCACCGACAGCGCCAGCATGAACGGGGGCTCGCCGACGGCCTTGCTGCCCAGGACCGTGCGGTCCTGCGCCGCCTCGCCCAGCAGGTGCACCTCGAAGTGCTCGGGGATCTCGGCCACGGTCGGGATCTTGTAGGTGCTGGGGGCGAAGGTCCGCAGCCGGCCGTCGTCGTCCCAGACGCACTCCTCCATCGTCAGCCAACCCATCCCCTGCACGAACCCGCCCTCGACCTGGCCCAGGTCCACCAGCGGGTTGAGCGAGTCCCCCACGTCGTGCACGACGTCGACCGCGCGCAGCCGGAAGGTGCCGGTGTACCCGTCGACCTCGACCTCGCTGAGGGCGGCCCCGAACGCGTAGTAGTGGAACGGCGTCCCACGCCCTGCGGCCGGGTCCCACACCAGGTTGGGCGTGCGGTAGTAGCCGGTGGCCGACAGCGACACCAGCTGGTCGTAGGCGGTGTAGGCGAGCTCGGCGAACCCGATCCGCCGGTCGGGCTCCTTGGCCGGGAAGACGTGGTCGTCGGCGAACACCAGGTCCTCGGGGCTGTTGCGCCCGAGCATTCGCGCCGCGACCACCGCGAGCCGGTCGCGGATCGTCTCGCAGGCCGCCCGGACGGCCATCCCGTTCAGGTCGGACCCGCTGCTGGCCGCCGTGGCCGAGGTGTTGGGCACCTTGTCCGTGGCGGTCGGCATCGCCCGGAACCGGCCGACGTCCACGCCCAGGGTCGACGCCGCGACGTGCAGCATCTTGGTGTGCAGGCCCTGGCCCATCTCGGTGCCGCCGTGGTTGAGCTGGATGCTGCCGTCCAGGTAGACCAGCACCAGGGCCCCGGCCTGGTTGTACTGGCTCTTGGTGAACGAGATGCCGAACTTGACCGGGGTGATGGCCAGACCGCGTCGACGACTCGTGGCGCGGCTGTTGAACGCGCTGACCTCGGCGCGGCGGGCGGGCAGGTCGGCGCGCTCCGACAGCTCGCGCCAGATCCGCGGCAGGCGGTTGTCGAGGACCCGCTGGCCGTAGTGGGTGGTGGCGCGGTCGGCGGAACCACCGTCCTCGGGCCCGCGGTACAGGTTGCGCTCGCGCACCAGCTCCGGCAGCAGGCCCAGGTGGCGGGCGACGCGGTCGAGGACCTCCTCGGCGACGAGCATGCCCTGCGGCCCGCCGAAGCCGCGGAACGCGGTGTGGCTGACGTGGTTGGTCCTCGCGACCTGGCCCGTGACCCGCAGCGCGGGCACGAAGTAGCCGTTGTCGACGTGGAACATCGCGCGGCTGGTCACCGGGTCGGACAGGTCGAGGCTCCAGCCGCCGTCGCTGACCAGCTGGGCGTCCAGCGCCAGCAGCCGGCCGTCGTCGTCGAACGCCACCCGGTAGCGACCCAGGAACGGGTGCCGCTTGCCGGTGATGGTCATGTCCTGCTGCCGGTCCAGCCGGACCCGGACGGGGCGGCCCGTGACGTGCGAGGCGAGCGCTGCGACGGCCGCGAACGGGTGGCACTGCGACTCCTTGCCGCCGAACCCGCCGCCCATCCGCAGGCAGGTGACGACCACCCGGCTGCGCGGCAGGCCCAGCACCTTGGCCACCACGCCCTGAGTCTCGCTCGGGTGCTGCGTCGACACGGTGCAGGCGACGTTGCCGTCGGGGTCGACGTGCGCCCAGGCGGCGTGGGTCTCCAGGTAGAAGTGGTCCTGCGCGCCCGTGCGCACCTCGCCGGTCAGCACGTGCCGGCCCTCCGCGTCGGTCGTGCCGTCCGCCATGTCGTCCAGGACCGCGTCCGGGTCACCGCGCAGGATGCGCTTGGGCTGGGTGTGGACGCTGCCCGTGGCCAGGGCGTCGTCGATGCCCAGGACGGCCGGCAGCGGCTCGTAGTCGACGCGGACCGCCTCGGCGCCGAGCCGGGCGGCGTCCTCGGTCTCGCCCAGCACCCAGCGGACGACGTGGCCGACGTAGTGGACCAGCTCGGTGGGCAGCAGCTCCTCGTCGGCGGCGTGGCCGGTGCAGTCGTTGACGCCCGGCAGGTGCTCGGGCCCCAGCACCAGCACGACGCCCGGCACGGCGAGCGCGTCGGCGGTCTGGACCGCGAGGACGCGCGCGTGCGCGTGGGGCGACACCACGGGCCAGGCCGTCAGCTGGCCGGTGGGGCGGACCTGGTCGTCGGTGTAGACCGCCCGACCGGTGACGTGGCCGACGGCGCTCTCGTGGTGACGGGCCGGGCCGCTCACGCCACGGCCTCCGGGTGGTCGACGCGGTCGACCGGAACGTGCTCGGCGCAGAACTTCTCGAACAGGCTGCCCACCAGCCGCCGGCGGTAGACCGCGCTCGCCCGCAGGTCGTCCAACGGGGTGAAGGTCTCGGTGAGCAGGGCGGCCGCGCGCGCCGCGGTGGCCTGGTCCAGGCGGGTGCCGAGCAGGAGGGCCTCGACGTCGTGGGCCCGGACCGGGGTGGCCGCGACCCCGCCGTAGGCGAGCCGGGCGTGGACCACGGTGCCGTCGGCGTCGAGGTCGACCGTGAACGCGGCGGCCACGACGCTGATGTCGTCGGTGCCGCGCTTGCCGACCTTGTAGGACTGGCTCAGCCGGGTGGCCGCCCCGGCGCCGGGGCCCAGCGGCAGGTCGACCCGCGTGACGACCTCACCGGCCCGTCGCAGCGTCTCGCGGTAGCCGGTGAAGTAGTCGGCCACCGCGACCGTGCGGGGACCGTCGGGGCCGTCCAGGTAGACCTGGGCGTCGAGGGCGAGCAGCACCGGCGGGAGGTCGCCGATGGGCGACGCGGTGCCCAGGTTGCCGCCGAGCGTGGCGCGGTTGCGCACCTGGCGGGCCGCGAACCAGTGCAGCATCTCGTCCAGGGCCGGCAGCAGCCCGGCCGCCTCGCGCTCAAGCCGGGTGAGGGTGACCCCGGCCCCGACCTGCAGGTGCGTCGCCGTGCGCTCCAGCTGCTGCAGCTCGGCCACCTGTTCCAGGGACACCACGACCGCGGGGTCGAGGGTGCGGTGCGACAGCTCGAGGCCCAGGTCGGTGCCACCGGCGACCACCGTCGCCTCCGGGAGCTCGGCCAGCAGGCCCAGCGCCGCGGCCAGGGTGGTCGGGCGGTGGAAGCTGCGACCGACGGACGTCAGGGTGCGGGTCGCCCCGGGGGCGCCGGGACCCGCGGCCACCGTCGGGCCGAGCGCAGCGTCGTCCTCCGACGTCCCCAGCCGGCGGCAGGCGCGGCGGATCGACGTGTACCCCGTGCAGCGGCACAGGTTGCCCTCGACGACCTCGGGGTCGACCCCGTCCGGGCCCCGCTCGGCGGGGTCGAGGTAGCCGGCGTACATGCTCATCACGAACCCGGGGGTGCAGTAGCCGCACTGCGAGCCCGCGCACTCGACCATCGCCTGCTGAACCGGGTGTAGCCCACCGTCGGGGGCGGCGACGCCCTCGACCGTCACCACGTCCAGACCCACGACGGACCCGACCGGGACGAGGCAGCTGTTGACCGCGCGGTGGGTCGGCGCGCCGTCCGGCCCGGGCGACGTGAGCACCACGGTGCAGGCCCCGCAGTCCCCGTCGCCGCAGCCCTCCTTGGTGCCGACCAGGCCTTGCGCCCGCACCGCGCGCAGCAGCGTGGCGGTGGGCGGGAGGCCGGGCAGGGCCACGTCGCGCCCGTTCAGGCGCAGCACCAGCGGCTCGTGATCGACCATGCGACAGGGTACCCAGCCGCAGGTGACGGTCTTGTTGCGGCCGCGCCGCGCACGGGGCGCGACAGCGCCGGTGCGGTGATACTGCTCGCGTGAGCGACGTCCCAGCAGCTGCCCCCGACGGACCCACGCGGGCCGCCGCCGCCTTCGACGCCGCCCCGGAGGACGCCCTCCGACCTCGGCTCGAGGTCTGCCTGCACGCCCGGGACTGGGTCGACGCCGTGCTCGCCGGGCGGCCGTTCCGGTCCGTCCCCGCCCTGGAGTCCGCCGCGGGTGCCGCGGCGCAGGGACTGACCGACGACGCCCTGCAGGAGGCGCTGACCGCCCACCCCAGGATCGGTGAGCGCCCCACCGACGCCGGCGCGTCCTCGGCCCACTCCCGCCGCGAGCAGGCGGGCGTGAGCCTCGACCCGACCACGACCGAGCTGCTGCTCGAGGCCAACCGCGCCTACGAGGCGCGCTTCGGGCACGTGTTCCTCGTCCGGGCGGCCGGTCGGAGCGCCGAGGACGTCCTGGCCCTGGCGCAGCAACGGCTCGCCAACGACGCCACGACCGAGGCCCGCGTCGTCCGCCAGCAGCTGGGCGAGATCGCGGTGCTGCGGCTGCGGGGCCTGCTCGACCAGCTCGCGCTGCAGGAGGCGGGCCGGTGAGCGCCGTCACGACCCACGTCCTGGACGCGGCCACGGGCAGCCCCGCCGCGGGCGTCGTCGTCGTTCTGGAGGCCTCGGTCGACGCGGGCTGGGACCAGGTGGCGGCCGGCACGACCGACACCGACGGCCGCTGCCGTGAGCTCGGCCCCGACGCCGGACCCGGCATGCCGTCGGGTACCTACCGCCTGACGTTCGCGACGGGCGACTGGTTCGCCGCCGCGGGCCGGGAGACGTTCTACCCGTACGTCGTCGTCACGTTCACCCTCGACGCCGGGCGCACGCACCACCACGTGCCGCTGCTGCTGTCGCCGTTCGCCTACTCCACCTACCGCGGGAGCTGACATGGGGATCGTCCTGGGACCCAACCAGTACGGCAAGGCCGAGGTGCGCCTGGTGCACGTGGACCGGTCGACGCCGCGGCACGTGATCACCGACCTGACGGTGACCACGCAGCTGCGCGGCGACTTCGAGGGGACGCACCTGCACGGCGACAACTCCGCCGTCCTGCCGACCGACACCCAGAAGAACACGGTCTTCGCCTTCGCCCGCCAGTTCGGCGTCGGGGAACCGGAGGACTTCGCGATGCGGCTCGGCCGTCACTTCGTCGACACCCAGGACGCCGTGACGGGCGCCCGGATCGAGGTGGACACGCACTCCTGGGAGCGGATCGAGGTCGACGGCGTCGCCCACGACCACGCCTTCAGCCGGCCCGGTGGCGAGACCCGGACGACCGTGGTCACGGTCGACGGCGACGACGTCTGGGTGGTGTCCGGGCTGCGCGACCTGGTCGTCCTCAAGTCCACCGGCTCGGAGTTCCACGGCTTCCCGCGCGACGCATGGACGACGCTTCCCGAGACGACCGACCGGGTGCTGGCCACCGCGGTCACCGCCCGCTGGCGCTACGCCGCTGCCGCGGGGCACGGCGGCAGCTTCTCGACCGCGCACGCCGCCGTCCGCCGGACGATGCTCGAGACCTTCGCGTCGCTGCACTCCCTCGCCCTGCAGCAGACCCTGTACGCCATGGGTTCGGCGGTCCTGGAGCAGCACGCGGACGTGGCCGAGGTCCGGCTGTCGATGCCCAACAAGCACCACTTCGTGGTGGACCTGAGCCCGTTCGGGCTCGACAACCCCAACGAGGTCCTCGTCGCGGCCGACCGCCCCTACGGCCTGATCGAGGGCAGCGTGCTGCGCGACGACGCCCCGCCCGCGGGACGCGCGTGGGAGTCGGTGCCGGGCTTCGTCTGAGTCCGGGCGTCCGTCGCGGCGGCCCAGCGCTCGACCCACTCCGGCAGCGACGGGCGGGGACCGACGTCACCGGCCAGCGCCAGGAGCTGGTCCGGGGTGACCCGCTCGCCGTCCCGACCGAGGAAGCGCGCCCGGATGACGGCCGAGGCGACCACCTTCCCACCGCGCTCGAAGTCCTGGGCCAGGAAGATCGAGCGCTCGTCCCAGCCCAGGCACGTGGTGACGACCTCGAAGCGCTGGAACAGGGTGAGCGAGCGCCGGAACGTGATGGTCTCCGCCACGACCACCGGGTACCAGCCCCGCGCCCGGACGGCCCGCGACAGCCCCGCCCGCGACAGCAGGTCGAGCCGGGCGACGTCCATGATCGTCAGGTAGGTGCCGTTGTTGACGTGCCGCAGCAGGTCCAGGTCGGTCGGCCACACCCGGAACGGCGTGCGGGCCGGCCCCAGCACCGACACCCGGCTTCGGCGGCGGGTCAGCAGGGCGAACGCCAGCAGGCGCAGGTACAGCTTCACGCGTCCAGGGTGCCACCGAGCCGGGGTGCCACCACCCCCCGAGAAGCGGGCACAACGGACACCCTGGCGACGCTCTGTGGCACTTCTGCCACAGGACGTTCAAAAGATGGCATGAATCCTTGACAAGTGTCAGCGAGGCGAGGAAGTTCATCATCGCCACCGCCTCTCCCCCCGAGCCGCGACGGCCGAGCCGACTGGCGCCACCCCCGACGTCCAGCGGTCCTCTCGTACCGCACCGATGCACTGACGCACCGACGCACCCACAGATCGCCCCCACCGACAGATCGCTCCCACCGACAACGACGTCGTGGCCCCGGGCTCCTCCCCTGGCCTCGGCGACCTGGGAAGGACCCACAACCGTGACCTCACACGTCAGCCGCCGCAGCTTCTTCGGAGCCACCGCAGGAGCGATGGCCCTCGTGGCCAGCGCCGCCTCGAGCACCAGCCCCGCATTCGCCAGCACGAGGGCCGTCGCGAACGGCCGCCTCATCCCCGACCGCCGCGTCGGCACGATCCTCTACACCCAGCGGGACGCCATCTCGCGCCAGGGCATCTACGGCAACGCGGCCCCGACCATGGGGTACCTGGGCGGACCCAGCTTCCCGGTCGACGTCGACGACCTCGGCCCCCTGGTCCCGCTGCCCGGCGGCTTCCTCGAGGTGTTCGAGTACCTCGCCGCCGTCGGCTACAACCAGATCGAGTTCGCCGGCCTCGGGCAGAACGCCGCCAACCGCGGCGGCACCGCCCCCAACCTGGGCTCGGTGAACAACCCGGCCAACCTGTACGCGAACCGGGCGGCGTACCTCACCTACATCCGGGGCATCCGGAAGTTCCTCGACGACACCGGCCTGAAGGCCATCGGCAACCACGGCTACATCCCCAACAGCTGGGACGGCCCGGGCTCGCCGTCGGTCGGCGGCGCCCCCGCCGGCACGATGAACCCGTACGAGCGCGACCGCTTCCAGGTCGAGCTGGAGGCGGCGTCGATCCTGGGTATGGCCTTCACCGGCACCGGCAGCGACCCGACCAGCGCCAACAACCGCAACGTCGAGGCGTGGGACCTCGCGGCCGAGAAGTGGCTGGCCCTCAACAAGATGGCCGCCTCCCTGCGCATCTCGGTCTACCCGCACAACCACAGCCCGGCCTACAACTTCATCCAGGACGGGCCGATGGTCGAGGTCACCGTCGACCGCATCACGGGCGCCCCGCTGGCCGCGCCGGTCATGGTGCGCGGTGAGTCCCCGACCCGCCTCATGGAGCACTACCTGAAGAAGACCGACCGCACCTGCCCGATCGAGCTCGACATCTTCTGGGGCCACGTGGCCAACCACCAGCACCGCTGGTACTTCGACCACAACGGCCAGCGTCGCGAGAGCATCTTCGACCCGACCGCGTTCGCCGCCCGCGAGGGCATGCGCATCCCGCTGTTCCACGCCAAGGACGGCGACCACACGGGCGCCGAGCCCGGCGTCGGCAACGGCTACAACATCATCCCGTTCGGTGACGCGACCAGCGACATCGACTTCGAGCGGTTCTTCCGCTCCTACCGCCCCAAGGGTCAGATGAACGCGAACTACGAGCAGGACAACGCCCCCGGCGGCGCCGCCGACCAGGGTCGTTCGCTTCGGAACTCGCGCTTCAGCGCCGACCAGATGCTGAACCTGCGCGGCTGATCCAGCCCCACCGCCGACGGGGGGGGCCCCCTGGCGGGGGCCCGCCCGTCCGCGTCTCGGGAACATTCTGACCGATATATCGTTGACTGTCGTGAGAGCTCGCAGAGGTCGGGCTCCGAGACAGAGGAGATCCCGTGAGGACGCATCACGACACCGAGCACCACGACCACACGCACGGCCACGAGACGCACGACCACGACACGCGACGTCACGACGGGCACGACGGGCACGACGGGCACGACGGGCACGACGGGCACGACGAGCACGCGTACGGCCCCCACGGTCGGGCCGCTCGCCCGCCGCGCTTCCTGCGAAGGCTCGCCGCCCGGCAGCAGGCGTACGAGCTGTGGCTCGCCGCCGGGCGGCCGCCGCGACCGGGGTGGCAGGCTGGCCCCGTGCCCACCGACGACGAGCCCGGCCGCCCCGGCGCACGGGGACCCCGCGGCCGCGGGGGGCGAGGCGCGCGAGGCCCGGGCTTCGGCCCCGGCTTCGGCCCGGCGCACCACGGCCACGCCGGCGGTCCGCCGTTCGGGCCGGGCGGCTGGATGGGGCCACGACGCGGCTCCCGGGCCCGACGGGGTGACGTCCGCGCCGCGGTCCTGACGCTCCTGGCCGAGGAGTCCCGCAACGGCTACCAGCTCATCACCGAGATCGAGCAGCGCTCCGGCGGGGTGTGGAAGCCGTCACCGGGGTCGGTCTACCCGGTGCTGGCCCAGCTCGAGGACGAGGGCCTGGTCGAGCCGAGCAGCGAGGGCGGGCGCAAGGCCTTCGTGCTCACCGACGCCGGACGCGAGGACGTCGCCTCCCGCAGCGGGTCGGCCGCCCCCTGGGACGCCGCCCGCGACGACATGGGCGAGGGCACCTTCGAGCTGATGGGCGGGCTCAAGCAGGTGGGGGGCGCGCTCTGGCAGATCGCCAGCACGGGCACGCCCGAGCAGCAGCGCGCCGCAGGCGAGATCCTGGCCGACACCCGGTCGAGGCTCTACCGCCTGCTGGCCGGGGACGACCAGGGCGACGCGACCCCGGGACCCACCACCTCGGCCTGACGGGTGGGGCCGTCACCGGCCGGACCGCGGGGTGGGGCCTCCCCCCGGTCCGGCCGGGGGTCAACCCCCGACCGATCCCGAGTGGCGGCCCCCTGGGCCCCGGCTCAGGGGCCCCCCTAGCGTGGTGCGGCATGGAGCCGATGCGCACCGACGTCGCACGTGCCGGCCGGTCGGCCGCCCCGGTCGAGGAACGGACCCAGGTCACCGCGGGGCCGACACCGATGGGCCCGACGACGGCAGAGCAGCGGTCCTGGGCGCCCGACCTGGCCCGCGGCGCGGTCCTGCTCGGCATCGCCCTGGCCAACGTGGGTCTGTACCTGCACGGCACCGACACCGGCCCGGGCATGAGGCCGGTCGACGGCAGCCCCCTGGACCGGAGCCTGGACTTCGTCGTCACCCTGCTGGTCAACGACCGGTCGCGGCCGATGTTCGCCCTGCTGTTCGGCTTCGGACTGGTCACCATCGCGCGCCGGATGACCGAGCGCGGCCTCGACCCGCGCCGGCGTCGCTCGGTCCTGCTGCGGCGGCAGCTGTGGCTCATCGCCTTCGGCGGGCTCCACGCGGCACTGCTGTTCGAGGGCGACATCCTGGGCATCTACGGCGCCACGGGCCTGGTGGTGCTGCTGCTCATGAACCGCCGTCCCCGGGTGCTGATCGCCTGGGGCACGGTGAGCCTGGTGCTGCTCGGACTCCTCTACGCCGTCACGGGCCTCGCCCCGGAGTTCCCGCCGGCGCCGACGGAGTACCTGCCGTCGATGGTGGAACGACTGGGCGTCTGGGTCCTGGGTGTCGTGGGCGGCACCGTGGTCATGCTCGTGCTGGCCCCGATGCTCGCCGGGGTGGCGCTGGCCCGGGCCGGGCTGCTGGACCGGCCGTGGGAGCACCGTCCCCTGATCCGGCGGCTGGTCGTCCTGGGGTCGGTCGTGGGCGTGGTCGGGGCCCTGCCGTACGCGTTGGTGGTGGCCCGGGTCTGGGAGCCGGGGACCGTCACCACGAGCGTCCTGGCCGGGGTGCACGCCGTCACCGGCACCGCAATGGGGGTGGCCTACGTCTGCCTGTTCGCGCTGTGGGCGGCCCGGCTGCACGAGCGGCAGGCCCCCCGCCGGGGTGCTCCCGCGGTCCTCGCGGCCGTCGGTGAGCGCTCCCTGACCTGCTACCTGCTGCAGTCGATGGTCCTGGCGCCGCTGCTGTCGCCGTGGGGCCTCGGCCTCGGGGACGGGATGGGCACGGCCACCGCCTACGCCATCGCCCTCGCGGCCTGGCTGGTCACGGTGGCCGTGGCCTGGGCGCTGGCGTCCGCCGGTCGGCGTGGCCCCTTCGAGGTCCTGCTCCGCCGGCTGACCTACGGCCCGCCCGGTCGACCCGTCGCGGCCCCGGCGGCCACCGCCTGACCGGACCGACGCCGCGCGGTCGGCGTGACGCGGACCCCCGCGGGTGGTTGGGTGCGGGGATGAGCGAGGTCAGCAGCGCCAGCCCCTCCGTCCCCGTCGTCACCGTCGTCGGACCCGACGTGCCCGGGCAGGAGGACGTCCTGACCGAGGAGGCGCTGGCGTTCGTCGGCGAGCTCCACGCCCGCTTCGCCACGCGGCGTGACGACCTGCTCGCCGCCCGGCGCGAGCGGACCGCGCGCATCGTCGCCGGCGAGCTGCCGGACTTCCTGCCCGGGACCGCCCACGTCCGGGAGGACCCGACCTGGCGCGTGGCCGAGGCGCCGCACGCCCTCGCTGACCGCCGGGTCGAGATCACCGGCCCGACCGAGCCCAAGATGGCGGTCAACGCCCTCAACTCCGGCGCGCGCGTGTGGCTGGCCGACCTCGAGGACGCCAACACCCCGCACTGGCGCAACGTGGTCGTCGGCCAGCAGGTCCTGCACGACGCCGCCCGCGGCACACTGCAGCACACCGCCGACAACGGCAAGGAGTACCGGCTCCGCGACGACGTGCGGCACGCGACCCCGGTCGTCCGCCCCCGCGGCTGGCACCTGGACGAACGGCACCTGCTGGTCGACGGTCGACCCGGGGTCGGCGCCCTGGTCGACTTCGGCCTGCACGTGTTCCACAACGGCGCCCACCTGGCCGCTTCCTGGCACGGCCCGTTCTACTACCTGCCCAAGACCGAGAGCCACCTCGAGGCCCGGTTGTGGGACGACGTGTTCAGCTACGCCGAGGAGCGCCTGGACCTGCCCCACGGCACCATCCGCGCCACGGTCCTGATCGAGACGCTGCCGGCCGCGTTCGAGATGGAGGAGATCCTCTACGAGCTGCGCGAGCACGCGTCCGGGCTGAACGCCGGTCGCTGGGACTACCTGTTCAGCGCCATCAAGGTGCTGCGGGAGGCCGGGCCGGGGTACACGCTCCCGGACCGCAACGCCGTGACGATGACGGCGCCGTTCCTGCGGGCCTACACCGAGCTGCTGGTGTCGACCTGCCACCGTCGCGGCGCCTTCGCCATCGGCGGCATGAGCGCGTTCATCCCCAGCCGCCGTGACCCCGAGGTCAACGCCGTCGCCCTGGACAAGGTGCGGGCGGACAAGACCCGCGAGTCCGGCGACGGGTTCGACGGATCGTGGGTGGCCCACCCCGACCTGGTCCCGGTCTGCGCGGAGGTCTTCACCGCCGTCCTGGGCGAGCGCCCCAACCAGGTCGACCGGCTCCGGGACGACGTCCACGTCACCGCCGCGGACCTGCTCGACCTGGGCTCCACGCCCGGGCAGGCCACCGCGGCCGGGCTGCGCGGCAACGTCGACGTGGCCCTGCGCTACCTGTCGGCCTGGCTCGGCGGTTCGGGCGCCGTCGCCATCCACAACCTGATGGAGGACGCCGCGACCGCCGAGATCAGCCGGTCGCAGCTGTGGCAGTGGATCCGCAACGAGGTGGTCCTGGACGACGGCACGACCGTGACGCGCGAGCTGGTCCGTGACGTCGTCGAGGACGTGGCGGGCGGGCTGACCGACCTCCCGCACGTGGACCGCGCGCGGGAGCTGTTCGAGCAGGTGGCCCTGGCCGAGGAGTTCGTCGACTTCCTCACGCTGCCGGCCTACCGGCTGGTCGACTGAGGTGGTCGCTCCCCACGGCACGGTCGCCCCCTCGGCGTCGACCGGGTCGGTGCTCGAGGAGGTCACCTCGCTGCTCGCGGACGACGACGCCCGCTTCGCCGCGGCGTACCCGGGCGACAGCTCCCGCCCGCAACCGGTGCACACCTGCTACGTCCCGGCCGACCGGGTCGACACCACCACCCCGCGGGCCTGGGGCGACGCGGCCCTGGAGGTCCTGGGCTCCACCGTCCCCGACGCCTCGGCCCTGGCGCTGCTCACGCAGGTGTCGGTCGAGGCGGCCGACGAGGTGCTGCCCCGCGTCGCGGCCAAGCTGCACGACCGGCCCGTCGAGGACCTGCGGATCGACTTCGAGGACGGCTACGGCCTGCGCCCGGATGACGTCGAGGACGCCCACGCCGAAGCCGCCGGGCGCTCGCTCGCGGCCTGGCGGGACGACCCGGGTGCACCGTTCGTGGCCGGGGTGCGGGTCAAGGGCCTGCAGCCGGAGACCCGGGAGCGCGGGCTGCGCACGCTGGGCCTGGTCGTCGCCTCGGCCGTGGCCTCGGGCGGGCTCCCCGACCGGTTCGTCGTCACCTGGCCCAAGGTGACCTCGGCCGCGCAGGTCGGCGCCGCCGTCCTGGTCGCCGAGCGGCTGGAGGCCGGGCACTCCCTGCCCGTCGGCACGGTCCGGCTGGAGCTCCAGGTCGAGATGCCGCAGGCCGTCCTGGGCGCCGACGGCGCCGCGACGGTCGCCGCCATGGTCCAGGCCGGGGCCGGTCGGGTGGAGGGCCTGCACTACGGCACCTACGACTTCAGCGCCGCGCTCGGCGTCGGCCCGCTCGACCAGGCGCTGGACCACCCGCTGGCCGACCAGGCCAAGGCCACCATGCAGCTGGCGGCCGCCGGGACCGGGGTACGGGTCAGCGACGGGTCGACGAACGTCCTGCCGGTCGGCGACCCGGACCAGGTCGCCGACGCGCTGAGGCTGCACGCCCGGCTGGTCACCCGGGCGCAGGCGCGGGCGCTGCGGCAGGGCTGGGACCTGCACCCCGGCCAGCTCGTCACCCGGTACGCCGCGACGTTCCTGGCGCTGCGGGCCGAGCTGGACGCGGGGGCCGCGCGGCTGCGGGCCTACACGGCGCGGGCGCAGGACGCCGACGCCCCGCAGGTCCTCGACGAGCCCGCGACCGCGCAGGCGCTCGCGTCCGCGGTGCTGCGCGGCGTCGACTGCGGCGCGGTCGACCTGGCCGAGGCCGTGGACGCGACCGGGTGCACGCCCGAGCAGTTGTCCCGGCTCGCCCGGCGCACCCCGACGGGCGGTGCCGGATGAGCCGCTCGGGTGCGGACGACGGGCTGGACGCGGGGACCGCGCAGCTCGACCTGCTGGTGCTGGCCCGGCGGGCCGTCGTCCACACCGTCGACGGCCCGGTCGAGCGCCCCGCGGTCGTGGGGGTCCGCGACGGGCGGGTCGTCCTGCTCCACGACGGCCACGACGGGGCTGCAGGGGCCGTCGGGGCCGACCTGACCCACCTGCCGGAGCTCGCCGACCTCCCCACGGCGGCCCGCGTCGTCGAGCTGTCCGAGGAGGAGGTGCTGCTGCCCGGGCTGGTCGACAGCCACGTGCACGTGAACGAGCCCGGCCGCACGCACTGGGAGGGCTTCGCCACCGCGACCCGGGCGGCCGCGGCCGGTGGCACGACCACGCTGGTCGACATGCCGCTCAACTCGGTGCCGCCGACCACGACCGTGGCCCACCTGCGGCTGAAGCAGGGTGCCGCGCAGGGTCAGACCTACGTCGACGTCGCGTTCTGGGGCGGCGCCGTCCCGGAGAACCTGGGCGACCTGGGGCCCTTGCACGAGGCCGGGGTGCTGGGGTTCAAGTCGTTCCTGGTGCCGTCGGGCGTGCCCGAGTTCGGGCACCTCGACGAGGCGGCGCTGCGAGAGGTCCTGGCGCGGGTGGCGGCGCTGGACGCGACCCTGGTCGTCCACGCCGAGGACCCCGACGTCCTGGCCGGGGCGCCGGAGGCCGCCGGCCCGCGCTACGCCGACTTCCTGGCCTCGCGACCGGATGCCTCCGAGGTCGTCGCGATCGAGCGGTTGCTCGCGCTCGCCGCCGAGACCGGCGCCCGGGTCCACGTCCTGCACCTGTCCAGCGCCGCGGCGTTGCCCGCGCTGGCCGCGGCCCGGGCCACCGGTCAGCGCGTCACGGTCGAGACCTGCCCCCACTACCTGGTGCTGGCCGCCGAGGACGTCCCCGACGGCGCCACGACGTTCAAGTGCTGCCCGCCGATCCGGGACGCCGCGAACGCCGACGCCCTGTGGCAGGGGTTGGCCGACGGCGTCATCGACAGCGTGGTCAGCGACCACTCCCCGTCCACCGAGCAGGACAAGCGCCTGGACACCGGCGACTTCGGCGACGCGTGGGGCGGGATCTCGTCCCTGCAGCTGCTGCTGCCGCTGGTCTGGACCGAGGCCCGCGCCCGGGGGTTCACCCTCGCCGACGTGGTCCGCTGGGCCGCGGTCGGTCCGGCCCGGGTCGCCGGGCTCGACACCCTGGGCCGGCTGGCCGTCGGCACCCCCGCCCACCTCGTGGTCCTCGCCCCGGACGAGCCCTTCGTCGTGGACCCCGACGCCCTGCACCACCGCAACCGGGTGACCGCCTACGCCGGCCGCACCCTGACCGGCACCGTCCGCAGCACGTGGCTCGCCGGCGTCGAGGTCGACCTGGACGCCGAGCCCCGCGGACGCCTGCTGACCCGAGGAGACGCATGAGCCCTGATCCCCACCACCTCGCGCAGCCCGACGCCCACCAGGGCGAACCCGACGCCGAGGACGACCTGATCGACGAGCTGGGTCCGGACGACCTGGTGGACCTGGCCTCACGGGCCCTCGGCGGACGGGTGATCGCCGCCAACGACGAGCTGTTCGCCGACCGCCGCCACCTGATCGCGACCGGCCCGGCCGCCTGGGACCCGACGACGTTCGGCCCCGACGGCAAGACCTACGACGGCTGGGAGACGCGGCGCCGACGCGGCCCCCTGGGCTCGCTGCCCGACCCGGACGACAACGACGACGTGATCGTCCGGCTCGGCGCCCCGGGCGCGGTCCGCCGCGTCGTGGTGGACACCGCGCACTTCACCGGCAACTTCCCCGCCACGGCGTCGGTCGAGGCGCTGCGGGTCGACGGCTACCCGTCCCTGGACCAGCTCGGGGCCGCCGGGTGGACCACGCTGGTCGCCCGTAGCCCGTTGCGCGGGGACACCGAGAACACCTTCGCCGTGACCGACGACGGCACCTGGACCCACGTCCGGCTGCGGATCTACCCCGACGGTGGCGTCGCGCGGCTGCGGGTGCTGGGCGAGGTGCGGCCCGACCCGCGCTTCCTCGAGGGCACCGTCGACCTGCTCGCCGCTCAGCACGGGGGCCGGGTGGTGGGTTGCTCGGACCGGTTCTACTCCTCCCCCGGCAACCTGCTGCGTCCCGGGGTCGCGCCGACCATCGGCGAGGGCTGGGAGACCGCCCGACGTCGCGTCGAGGGCAACGAGTGGGTGACGTTCGCCCTGGCTGCGGCCGGCCTCCCGCGGGTCCTGGAGGTCGACACCACGCACTACGTCGGCAACCCGCCCGGCGCCGCGTCGCTGCGTGGGGTCGACGCCCGCTCGGCGTCCCTGGCGGACCTGCTGGACGACGACGACGCCTGGGTCGAGCTCGTGCCGCTCACGGCGCTGCTGCCCGACACGGTGCACCGGTTCCGGCTGCGGGACGGGCTCGCCGACGTCCCGGTGGTCACCCACGTCCGCCTCGACATCCACCCCGACGGCGGCGTCAACCGGGTCCGGCTGCACGGCGAGGTCGAGGCCGGGGCGTTGGGGGACCTGACCGCGGCCTGGGACGCCTGAGTCCACCAGGGCCTGGTTCAGCCGATCAGGCCCTGCTCCTCCAGGTAGGCCACGGCGACCTCGTCCGGCAGCAGCCGCGCGGCGTCGACCTGGCCGTTCATCTGCAGCAGGTCCTCGGTCGTGAGCACCTCGGCCACGGAGTTGAGGGCGTCGACCAGGGCGGTGTCCTCGACCAGGTCGGCCGTGACGGCGGCCACGACGTTGTCCGCGGCCTGGAACGACTGGTCGTCCTCCAGGACCACGAGGCCGAACTGGTCGAGGGTGGCGTCGGTCGTGCCCACCAGGGCCAGCTGGGCCTCGCCGTTCTGCACGGCGGTCTTGGTGGCCGGGCTGCTGAAGCCGGTCGGCAGGGACTCGGAGAACTCGAGGCCGTAGACGCTCTCCAGACCGCCCTGGCAGAACGGACGGCCGGGGCACTCCTCGGTCGCCGCGATGACCAGCGGCTCACCGAGGGCGGCGAGGTCGCTCAGGGTGGTCAGGTCGTTCTCCTCGGCGAACTCCTGGGTGACGGCGAACCCGTTGCCGCTGACGGCCTCGGCCGGCTCCAGCAGGGCCACGCCCTCCGCCTCCGCGAGCGGCCGGGCGGCGTCGAGGGTCTCGGTCACGTCCGGGCTGGCGATGGGCGTCGCCCCCGCCGCCTCCGCGCCGTTGGCCTGGGCGTTGAGGAACTCCGCGAGGGTGGCCCCGTACTCGGGCACCACGTCGATGTTGCCGGACGCCAGCTCGCCGAAGTAGATCTCGCGGCTGTCGGCGGTGATCGAGTCCGTCGTGTAGCCGGCGTCCTCGAGGACCGCCACGTACAGGGCCTGCAGGATCAGGGCCTCGGTGAAGTTCGCCCCGCCGACCACGACGGTGTCGCCCGAGCCGCCCCCGGCGGCGGGGGCCGAGCTCGCCCCCTCGGAGGCGACGTCGTCGACCGCGCAGGCCGTGAGGCTGAGCAGGACGCCGGCGGCGAGCAGCGTTCGGGCGAGGGCACGGGAGCGGAGAGCAGTCATGTCAGGTCGACCTTCTGTGGTCCGCGGCCCGGACGGCAGCGCTGTTTTGCGGACCCCGGTCGGCGCCCACCTCCCATTGGATCCCCCTCGGGCCCCGGTCGCGCGTCGGAGGCGTCCCCGAGCAGTCACAACTACGTAACGGCTGCCGGCTCCTCGGCGTCGACCTCGGCGGGCGGCACGCCACCCCGGCCGCGCGCGCGGGCCCGTCCGACGGGGTCGACCGCCCGCGACGCCACGGCCAGGAGAAGGTCGAGGACGACCGCGAGGACCGCGATGATCAACGCCCCCGCCACCAGCTCGGCCAGGTCGGTACCCCCCACCCCACCCGTGGCCCGGGTCAGGATGCGCCCCAGCCCGCCGAACGCGGCGATGGCGGCGATCGACACCGTGGCGAAGACCTGCACGGCGGCGACGCGCACCCCGTTCATCAGCAGCGGGGTCGCCAGCGGCAGCTCGACCCGCAGCAGCACCTGGGCCCCGGTCATGCCCATCCCCCGGGCCGCGTCGACCGTGTCCCGGTCGACCTCGCGCATCCCCACGTAGGTGTTGGTCAGCATCGGGGGGATCGCGAACAGGGTGAAGGCGACGAGGGCGGTGGTCGTGCTGCGCCCGAAGGGCTCCGGGAGCAGCACCAGGATCACCAGCACCGCGAGCGTCGGGACGGCCCGGCCGATGTTGCTCACCTGCACGGCGAGCACACCACCCCGGCCGGTGTGACCCAGCCACAGTCCGAGCGGCACGGCCACGGCGGTGGCGATCCCCATGGACGCCGCGGTGAACCCCACGTGCTCGACGAACAGCTGGGGCACGCCGGCCGCCCCCTGCCAGTGGCTGGGGTCGGCGAACCAGGCGAGGACGTCGCCGACGAAGCTCATGCCGTCCGCCGCCAGGGGGTGAGCCGGCGCTGCAGGAGCAGCAGCAGCAGGTCGAGCACGACGGCCAGCACCACGCACAGCACCGACGCCGCGAGCACCTCCGCCCGGAAGTTGGCCTGGAGCCCGCGGCTGATGACGTTGCCCAGACCCCCGTTGCCCACGACCGTGCCGATGGTGGCCAGCGCGACGGTGGACACCGTGGCCACCCGGAGCCCGGCCATGGCCGAGGGGAGAGCCAGGGGCATCTCGACCTGCCACCGGAGCCGGCGCCGGCCGTAGCCCATGCCCACCGCGGCGTCGCGCACCTCGGGGTCGACCCCCTCCAGGCCGACCAGCAGGTTCCGGACCAGCACGGTCAGCGTGTAGAGCGTCAGGCCCGCGATGACGGTGGCGGCCGACAGCCCGAGCATGGGGACGATCAGGAAGAACAGGGCGATCGACGGGATCGTGTAGAGCACGGTGGTGACCCCGATGGTCAAGGACCTGGCGCGCCTGACCCGGTGCCCCAGCACGGCCAGCGGGACGGCGATCAGCACCCCCAGCAGGACGCTGACCAGCACCAGCACCAGGTGGTCGCGGGTCGCCTCGACCAGCTGGTCCCCACGGGTCTGCAGGTACAGCGGGCAGACCCAGTCGTTGCTGACCAGGCAGTTCTCGGCCGGCGCCACCACGGGGAGTCGCAGGGTGGCCACGTCAGGGAGGCTACCTCGGCGGGTGCAGGTCGGCCCGGCGTGAGGCGCGGGGCGGGCGGGCAGGGCGGGGCGGGGGACTGCGGCCACCACGGAGGAAGACACGGGTCGTGGGCCCCAGATCCCTGCCCCGGCGACGAGCTCTCCTCCGCTGTGGCCGCGGGGGGCCGCGAAACGCGTGCCTCGCGGCCCGACGGCGGGTCGGCACCGCTACCGGGGGCGCCCCGGATCTGTGGTCCCGCAGAGCGTGACCCTCAGGCTGCCGCCCGCGGCCAGCGGCATGACCACGGTGTCGTGGTCGGCCGAGGCGGGGTCGGCGGCGGCGGTGTCCAGCACCGTGCGCAGGTCCCGCATCCCGGGGTCGTCGCCGAGCGTCGTGGTCTGCCGAAGCACCGGCGAGCCGTCGCGGGTGACGTCCACGTGGCCCCGCCACCACCCGCCGCGCTCGCCGTGCCGACCCAGCCGCACGTGCTCGGCCAGGCGCAGCTGCCCGTCGCCGTGCAGCCGGACCACCGTCGTCGCGTCGTGCTCCGCGGCCCCGGTGACCACGACGGGCGGCAGCGTGCAGGTGAGCAGGCCGCCCTCGGCAACGTCGACGTCCAGCAGCAGGTGGGAGCGGACCTGGTCACGGCCGGGCAGCACCACCGACGCCGCGACCCCCTGGACGTCCAGGTGGGCGCCGGGCCCGACGCGGAGCCGGACCTCGACGACGTCGCCACCCATCGGACCGGCCGCCGTACCGACCAGGTGCACCTGCGCACGGTCGTCACCGGGGATGCCCGTACGACGCACGGCCAGCGCGGCGCCGTCGGCGCGGACCAGGCGCAGCACGGTGCGCGCGGCGAGCCCGCTGCGGGCCGCACCGCCCCCTGAGGTCCGGCCGGACGGCGGAACCCTCACGTCGGACCGGTCGTCACCCAGCTCGGCCACGACCTCTACGAGGGTCCTCAGCGTGAGACCCCGACGTTCGTCACCGAGCGCCCGGACACCCGCGAGACGACCCCACGCACCCAGTCGGCGACCGGCCCCGCGGTCGGGTCCTCGCGCAACGAGATCAGCAGCGTCGGACGGTTCTCGCGGACCCGGGCGGCGTCGTCGGCCATCACCTGCAGGCTCGCCCCGACCATGGGCGCCAGGTCGGTCTTGTTGACCACCAGCAGGTCGGAGCCGGTGACGCCGGGCCCGCCCTTGCGCGGCACCTTGTCCCCGCCCGCCACGTCGACCACGAACACCTGGGCGTCCACCAGCCCGACGCTGAACGACGCGGTCAGGTTGTCACCCCCGGACTCCACCAGCACCAGTTGCACACCGGGGACCCGGGCGACCAGGTCCTCGACGGCGTCCAGGTTGGCGGTGATGTCGTCGCGGATCGCGGTGTGGGGGCAGCAGCCCGTCTTGACCGCGGCGATGCGCTCGTCGGGCAGCACGGCGTTGCGGCGCAGGAAGTCGGCGTCCTCGGTCGTGTAGATGTCGTTGGTGACCACCGCGAGCGACAGCTCCTCGCCCAGGGTCCGGCACAGCGCCGCGACCAGGGCGGTCTTGCCCGAGCCGACCGGACCGCCGATGCCGATCCGGACCGGGTCACGGATCTGACCCGGCAGGTCGCCTGCGTGCCCGTCGCCGTCGAGGACGTCGTGCCCGTGCCGGTCGTCATGGCCGTGCCCGTCGTCATGGCCGTGCCCGTGGTCCTGCCCGTGCCCTGCGCGGGCCAGGTGGGCGAACGGGTCGATGTCGTGGTTGCCGGACACGCTGTCTCCTCACGGACGTCGGCACCGGCGTCGCACCGGTGCCCGGGCAGTGTGGCCCGGACACGTTTCCGTCGTGTGACGACCCCCGGGGACCAACCGGGTCAGCTGACGAAGAGCCTGTCCTCGGCGGCGGCGTGGCGCTGGGCCAGCAGGTCGAGCAACGGGTCGCTGTCGGCGGGCAGGTGGGCGTAGCCGGCCACCGACGGGTCACCGACCTCACCGACCTCACCGGGCGCAGGGGCCCCCTCCGACAGCGCCCCGGCGACGGCCCGTGCCGCCACCGCGTCGACCTCGGGTGCGAGCCGCACCGTCAGCGCGGCGACGGCGACGGGGTCCAGCGCCATCAGCCGCTGCGCCGCGGTGGCCGGACCCGACACCGCCAGGTACGCCGCGCAGGTCGCCGCGTCCTCCGGCGGCAGCCCTGCCGCGGCGGCCGCGCAACCAAGGGCCACGGGGTGGTGCGGCCGTCGGCCCAGGTCTGACCAGGCGACGTCGGGCGACACCGCGGGCCAGGACGCGGCGGCGAGGCGCAGCAGCCCCCGCCCCTGCGACCGGGAGGCCTCGCGCTGGGCGGGGGACGGTGTCCGGGCGTCGGTCTCGACGTCGAGCAGGGCGTGGTCGACCGGTCGCGCGCACGCCGCGGCGGCGACCCCGGCGGCGACCAGGCCCGTGGTCCGCAGCCGCCGCACCAGCAGCGACTCCAGATCATCGAGGTGGCGCAGCCGACCGTCCGCCCGGGCCTGCTCCAGCCCGCCGGAGTGCACGTGCCCCCCCGTCGGCAACCGGCCGTCGCCGAGCAGGACGGCCAGCGCAGACCCACCTCCCGGCCTCACGTCAGGGTCCGGCGGGGTGCGCCGGGACGACCGGGCCGGGCCGCCGGCCTCGTTCCCAGGCTCATCCGCATCAGAACAGGAAGTACCGCTGGGCCATCGGCAGCTCGGTCGCGGGTTGTTCCTCGAACACCTCGCCGTCGACCCGGACGGTGAACGTGTCCGGATCGATCCGGATGTCCGGCGTCGCGTCGTTGAGGGGCATGTCGGCCTTGCCGCGGGCGCGCACGTCGGCCGTGGCCACCAGCCGTCGTTCGATCCGGAGCCGGTCCGCCAGGCCGTCGTCGATCGCGGTCTGCGACACGAAGTGCACCGACGTCCGGGCCGCGACCAGCGGCGAGGCGCCGAACATGGGCCGCGGCAGCACCGGCTGCGGGGTGGGGATGGACGCGTTCGCGTCGCCCATCGCGGCCCACGCGATCACCCCGCCCTTGATCACGGCGTGGGTGCGGACGCCGAAGAACGCGGGCTCCCAGAGCACCAGGTCGGCCAGCTTGCCGACCTCGACCGACCCGATCTCGGCGTCCATGCCGTGGGCGACGGCCGGGCAGATCGTGTACTTGGCCACGTAGCGACGGGCTCGCAGGTTGTCGTTCCCGGCCTCGCCGCCGGGGTCGCCCGGCAGCGCGCCGCGGCGGACCTTCATGGCGTGGGCGGTCTGCCAGGTGCGCATCACCACCTCGCCGACCCGGCCCATCGCCTGGGAGTCCGAGCCGATCATCGAGATCGCCCCGACGTCGTGGAGCAGGTCCTCCGCGGCGATGGTGGAAGGCCGGATGCGGGACTCGGCGAAGGCCAGGTCCTCGGGGATCGACGGGTCCAGGTGGTGGCAGACCATGAGCATGTCGAGGTGCTCGGCCAGGGTGTTGACGGTGTGCGGGCGGGTCGGGTTGGTCGAGCTCGGCAGCACGTTCGCATACCCGGCGACGGTCATGATGTCGGGCGCGTGCCCGCCCCCGGCACCCTCGGTGTGATAGGCGTGGATGGCCCGGCCGCGGATCGCCGCCAGCGTCGACTCGACGTAGCCGGCCTCGTTCAGGGTGTCGGAGTGCAGCGCGACCTGGACGCCGGACGCGTCGGCGACGGTGAGCGCCGCGTCGATGGCGGCGGGGGTGGTGCCCCAGTCCTCGTGCAGCTTGAACCCGGCCGCCCCGCCGCGCAGCTGCTCCCACAGCGCCTCGTGGCTGACGGTGTTGCCCTTGCCCAGCAGTGCGACGTTGACGGGCTGGTCGGCCATCGCCTCCAGCATCCGGGCCAGGTGCCAGGACCCGGGCGTGACCGTGGTCGCCTTGGAGCCCTCGGCCGGTCCGGTGCCGCCGCCGACGAACGTCGTGACCCCGCTGCCCAGCGCCTCAGGAACCAGCTAGGGGCAGATCAGGTGGACGTGGCAGTCGATGCCGCCCGCCGTGAGGATGCGGCCGTTGCCCGCGATGACCTCGGTGGACGGGCCGACCACCAGGTCGGGGTGCACGCCCGGCATGGTGTCGGGGTTGCCGGCCTTGCCGATGGCCACGATGCGGCCGTCGCGGATGCCGACGTCGGCCTTGACCACCCCCCAGTGGTCGAGGATGACGGCCCCGGTGATGACGGTGTCCGGGGCGCCCTCGGCGCGGGTGGCGCGGCCCTGGCCCATCGACTCGCGGAGCACCTTGCCGCCGCCGAACACTGCCTCGTCGCCGGCCCGTCCGGGCCCGCCGCACAGGTCGTCGGTCACCTCGATGACCAGGTCGGTGTCCGCCAGGCGGATCCGGTCCCCGGTGGTCGGGCCGTAGAGCTGGGCGTAGCGGTCGCGGGACAGCTCCATCAGAACTCCTCGGCCGGGGACGACGGGCCCGCGGGACCGTCCAGGTCACCCGGAGCATCCAGCGACAACCCGCCGACGTACCGCGCCCCACCGAGCGGGACCAGCGCGACCGTCTGGGCGATACCCGGCTCGAACCGGACCGACGTCCCCGCGGGGACGTCGAGACGCTGCCCGTGCGCGGCCGACCGGTCGAACGCCAGCGCCGGGTTGGCCTGGGCGAGGTGGAAGTGGGAGCCCACCTGGACCGGCCGGTCACCGGTGTTGACGACCTCGAGCCGCGTCACCGGCCGACCCTCGTTGATCGTGATGGTGCCCGCGGCGGGGAGCACCTCGCCCGGTACCTGGCCTGCTCGCACGGTGCCCCCTCAGACGATCGGGTCGTGGACGGTGACGAGCTTCGTCCCGTCGGGGAACGTGGCCTCGACCTGGACCTCGTGGACCAGCTTGGGGATGCCGTCCATGACGTCGGCCCGGCTGAGCACCTCGCGCCCGGCCTGCATCAGCTCCTGCACGGTGCGGCCGTCACGGGCGCCCTCGAGGACGGCGGAGGTGATGATGGCCACGGCTTCGGGGTGGTTGAGCCGCAGGCCGCGCTGCCGCCGGCGCCAGGCCAGGTCCGCGGCGTAGGACACCATCAGCCGTTCCTGCTCGTGCGGTGTCAGGTGCACCGTCGCTCCTCCGCTCGTCGGCCCGGCGGCCCCACGGCGCCGTGCCCCGCAGTCTGGCCCACGACGGGTTTCGACGGTGTTACCCGCCCTGTCACCCGGGGCTGTCACCCGGGGCTGTCACCCGGGGCTGTCACCCGGCGCCGTCACCCGGCGCCGTCACCCGGCACTGCCGTACCGCCCAGCGACACAAGACGGGGTCCGGACGGTCAAGGGGGGCGGATCGGGTCTGTCGCGTCGCTGGCCGGTACGAGGCCCGGGACACGCGCCCCCCGCCGGACGCACGAACGCCCCCGGCCGGTGGGCCGGGGGCGCGCGGGTGGTGCGTCGGAGCGGAGATCAGTCGCGCGCCTTGAGGCGACGCAGGCCGGACAGGCCCTTGCGCTGCTCCTCGGGCTTCTGCTGCTCACCCTGCTGCGCGCCGAGCACGATCAGCAGGCCGGCGACGGCAGGGATGGCGAACTGGACGAGGCGCAGCTTCTTCATGGCCTCGGCCACGTCGGTCGGGGTCTCGCTCGAGGGCACGACGGCCCCGTCGGCGGGCACCTGGCCGGCCTTGCCGACCTGCGCGCCCAGGACACCGCTCCAGGCGGTGAGGCCGACGCCGGCGACGGTCAGGACGGACTTCACGACGGTGTTGCCGCGGGTGCCGTCCTGGTGCGCGGCGCGGTCGCGGTTGGCGATCAGCAGCCCGACGCCGCCGATCACGTGGGCGCCGATCGCGGCGGCGTTGACGGGGGCCCAGCGGGCCCAGCCGACCGACGCCACCCGGGCGCGGTCGTCCTTCTGCGCCACCTGGTTGGCGGCGCCGTTCAGGCCGACGGCACCCATCAGGGTCCCGCCGAACCAGGCGGCGGCACCGAGGTCGTGCAGGACGCGTACGACGGTGTTGCGGTTGCTCATGGGGATCCTCTCGACGATCGGGCGGGGCTCCCCCGTCCAGGGGACCCCGTACCCGGCGCGGGGACGACTACGCCTGATGCGGCGGTCCTGTCCTCGGCCGGGGTCGTCCGTCGGTCAGGCGACCTGCTCCGCGAGGGCGTTGAGGGAGTCCTCGAGCTGGCTCTCGCTGACGAGGGGGAACGAGATCTTCTTGAGGAGGTCCTTGTCGGTGACCTTGGCCCAGTCGTAGGACAGGGTGACCGTGGTCGCGTCGGAGCCCTGCGCCTCGAGCTCCCACTTCCACTCCCAGCCGGGGGGAGGCGTGTCGGCGGGGGCGGTCTGCCAGACGAGCAGGTGGTTCTCGCGGTAGCCGGTGACCGTGTTGTCGGTCTGGTACTCCCCACCCATGTGGTCTCCCTGCATGTTCATGCGGAACACCTGACCGGAGGCGGTGATCCGGTCGGACTTCTCGTCGCTGCGGACGAAGCCGGACCCGTCGAGCTGCGCGTGGCGCTCGGGGTTCGACAGCACCTCGAAGATGTCCTTGGCCGAGGCGTCGATGGTGCGGCTGACGGTGACGTGCGTGTCTGTCGTGGTCATGCTCCTGGGGTGCCCACAACCGGCGGGGATCATGCGCCTTGCAGGTCAGGCGCGGGTCCGGCCGGTCTCAGGAGCCCGGCTCGACGTCGTCGAGCCGGTCGGCGCCGTCGCGGGAGTCGGTGCCCTGCAGCTCGCGGGCGGCCTCGCCGATGATCGCGCTGTACGTCGGGTACGCGAACTCCACCGTGGCCAGCGTCGACACGTCGACCCCGGCCGCCATCGCCGTGGTGACGGCCTGGATCACCTCGACGGCGGACTCGCCGACCGCGTGGGCGCCCAGGACGACCTCGCGACGACGGTCGGTGATGAGCTTGAGGAAGCCCTCGTCGCGGCCGTCGATGATGGGCCGCTCCATCACCGCGTACGGGACGGTGACCACCACCACCGCCTCGTCGCGCTCCCGGGCCTGCTCCTCGGTCAGCCCGACGCCGGCGTAGTCGGGGTCGGTGAAGCCGCCCGAGGGCATCAGCAGGTGGGTGCTGCGCCGGGTCGCGCCCAGGACGGCGTGCTTGGCCGCGGCCTCGGCCTCGACGTGGGCGGCCTGGACGAGCATGGCCTGCTGGTTGGCGTCGCCCGCGGCGTAGACGTGCGGGACGTTGGTGCGCAGGTACGCGTCGACGGGGACGGCCGGACCGTCGGTCTCGACCCCGGCGGCGTCCAGGCCGAGCCCGTCGGTCGCGGCGGGCCAGCCGGTGCTCATGATGACGGCGTCGAACGTCTCGTGGTGCTCGCCGTCGTCGTCGACCCAGCCCAGGTCGATCGCGCCGTCGTCGGTGCGGGCGAGGCCCGTGACGGTCTCGATGCCCGTCCGCACCGTCACGCCGTCGGCCTCGAAGCTCTCGTGCACCACGCGGGCGATGTCGGCGTCGGCCGACATCAGGATGCGGGGCGCCACCTCGAGCAGGGTGACCTGCGAGCCGAACGCCGAGAAGTTGGTGACCAGCTGGGCGCCGGTGTTGCCGGCCCCGATGACCGCGAGCCGACCGGGCACGTCCGGCAGGTCGAGCACCTCCTCCGGCACGTGGGCCAGCTCCGCCCCGGGCACGGGCAACCGCCTGGACCGCCCGCCCACGGCGAGGATCACGGTGTCGCCCCGCAGCCGTCGCCCGGAGTCCGCCAGCTCGACGGTGTGGGGGTCGACGAAGCGCGCCGGTCCCTCCAGGAACAGGTCGACCCCGAGCCGCCCCAGGCGCCCCGGGTCGTCCTTGGCGGCCAGCACGTCGTCGATGACGGATCGGACCTGCGCGACGGTGCGCGACCAGTCGACGACGGGCTCGGGCACGCCGATGCCGTACTCGGCCGAGCTGCGGACCTCGCGCAGGAACCTCGCCGTCCGGGCGAGCACGCGGGTGGGGACGCACCCGGTGTTGACGCACGTGCCGCCGGTGCGGCGGGCCTCCGCCACGGCGACGCGAGCACCCAGCTCGGCGGCCCGGACGGCCGCGGCGGTGCCGGCCGGTCCGGCGCCGATCACCAGGACGTCGTACGACGCGTCGGCCTGCTCGGCGGTGCCGACGGCCCGCTCGTCACGGGCGTCGTCGTCACGGGCGTCGTCCGTCGGGGCGACGTCACGGGCGTCGTCCGTCGAGGCGTCGTCGGTGTGGTGGCTGGCGTCGGGCACAGGGGTCTCCCTCGAGGGGTGCGGGGGGCCGGGTGGCCAGTCTGGCCGAGCGGGGACCCCTCAGCGCGCGGTGGTCTCCGCGCGCTGACGCAGCACCGCGCCGAGCGCCACGACCTCGTCCACCTCCTGGGCCAGCACCTCCCGGGCCAGCACCTCCTGCGTCAGCACCTCCTGCGTCAGCACCTCCTGCGTCAGCACCTCCTGCGTCAGGTCCACGGTGTGCTCCCGGTTGCGCACGGAACGACGTCGGGCGTGCCGGACCCTCACCCCGGGCACGTCCACCGGCGCGCGTCGCACCAGCTCGCGCAGCGGCTCGGCCAGCTCGACCGCGCGGTCGACCTGCACCACGGCCCGGCAGCGGCGTCGGACGTCCGGAGGCACGGTCCCGACGTGCACGCGGGGGTCGTGGCCCAGCGGTCCCCCGGCTCTGGCCACCCGTCCGTCGCGCAGCCACACGCCGGCGTCGGTCCCGGCCAGCAGGGACGCGATGCACAGCAGCGCCTGCTCCTCGCCCCAGCCGCGGTCGTCGACCTCGACCACGACGACCGGGTACTCCCAGACCAGGCCCGGCGGGCGGGTCGCCTCCGACGGCAGCAGCCGAGCCAGCGCCATGGCCTGGGCGTTCTGCACCCCGACACGGTCGATCTCGCGGCCGGAGAAGTCGGGACCGTCGTGCCAGGCGACGGCCTCGCGGACGTGGCGCAGCTCGGCGCCGGCGAGCCAGCACCGGTTGACGACCTCGTAGTCCTCACCGCCGTAGCCGACGAAGCGCTCGTCCCAGCCGCCGGCCCGCTCCAGCACGGAGCGGTGGACGCTCAGGACGGCGCCGATGACGTAGCGGTAGGACTCGTCGTCGGCCTCACGCAGGTCGTCGGTCCAGCGGTAGCCGTCCAGGAGCCACCCGGGCTCGGTCAGCTCGGTGGGCCCAGGACGTCGCCCGGCGAACCAGTCCGACAGGTCCTCAGGTGCCCAGCCCTGCAGGTCGGCGTGACGGCGACGACCGGCGACCAGGACGTCCGGCGTGCGCTCCGCCTCGGCCAGCACGGCCTCGAGGTAGCCGGGGTCGGGGATGGTGTCGGCGTCGAGGAAGCAGATCAGGTCCCCCGTCGTCGCCCGGACCCCGAGGTTCCGCGCCGCGGCGGCCCGGAAGCCGAGGTCGGGCTGGGTGACGACCCCGACCCGGAAGGGCTGGCTCCCGACCTCGGGCAGCACGGGCGAGCCGTCGTCGGCCACGACCACCTCGAACCGGTCGGGGTCCAGGGTCTGGGCGCGCAGGGCCGCGAGCACCAAGGCCAGCGAGTCGGCCTGGTCGTAGTGGGCGACGACGACCGACACCTCCACGCCGCTCACGCGACCAGCTCCCCGAAGGTCGCGGCGGCGGCGAGGGCGGGGTCGGGGGCGACCGCGTCGACGTCGGTCCAGGTGGACGCGGGGTCGAGCAGGGCCGCGCTCACGCCCTCGGCCAGGGACTCGCGGGTGTCGTCGACGAGCAGCAGCGTGCCGGGGCTGCGGCGCTCCACCTCCGCGGTGTAGCGGCTGCGGGTGGCGACCGGGCGTCGACCGGCGGCCGTCCACTCCGCCAGGGACCCGGACGCCGACACGTGCCGGGGGGCGAACACGGGCACGGCGACCTGCCGCAGCAGGGCGGGCAGGTGCGCGTCGTCGACCCAGCCGTCGACCAGGACCCGCCGGCCGGTGGCGGCACCGCGCTCGACCAGTCCCCGGACGAGGTCCTCGTGACCCGGGGACGGGCCGCCGAGCACGCGGAGCACTACGTCGTCGGTCAGGCCGGCGAGCGCGTCGAGCACCTCGGCGTGGCCCTTGCCCGGGTAGACGAACCCCAGCACGGCGACCTCGCGGTCAGCCGCGGCCAGCGGCGACGGCCCGGCTCCCCGCACGCCCGACGCGGCCAGGGGCACCACCTGCACGAGCAGGTCCTCGACCGACCCGCCCACCGCCGTCGGGTCGGGGACCTGACCCAGGACGTCGCTCAGCAGCCGGTGCTCGTGCTCGCTGCTGACGACCACGCGGTCGGCCACCCGGGCGACACCCGCGTAGCAGGCCCGCCGCCGCGCCCAGGGCGCCCCGTCGGAGGGCTGCGGCAGGTCGTGCAGCGTCACCGACAGCGACCGCCCCGCGGCCAGGGCGCGCAGCACGTCGAGCGCCTCCTCGGGCGAGGAGCCGAACAGGTGGTCGGTGACGTGGGTGTGCACCGGGACCCCGGCGGGCAACCGGGTCAGCAGGTCCGGCAGGTCGGCCGCCCCCACGCGGTGCGGGACGCGGACGACCCGCTCGGTCGGGACGTCGCCTGCGGACAGCAGCAGCTCGGCGTAGCGCGTCACGCCGTGCCGTCCGGGTCCGACCACCAGGTGGCGCAGCGGTCCGGTCACAGGCCCAGCACATCCATCGTCGCGGCGTGGCGCTCGAGCCCGGCGCGCACGACCTCGGGGTGCCGGCCGTACCAGCGCAGCTGCTCGGCGACCACGTCGTCGTCGGGCACCGGCACACCGTCCACCAGCCAGCCCTCGCGGGCGCGGGTGGGGTCCAGGCCCAGGGCGGCCAGCACGTCGGCGTGCAGCGGCGACATCACCGACCGCAGCAGGGTGCGCCCGGGGTCGAGGGCCTCGTGGTCGTCGCCCAGCTCGTCCAGCACCCGCTGGCCCAGCCCGAGGAGCACGGGGTTGCCCGGGTGGTTGAGGGTGTGGGACGCCTCGGCGCCGGCCGCGTCCAGCAGGTCGTGCACGGCGATGGTGCCGTGCTCCTGCTCCCGGCGGACGAGCTCGGCCCGGGACCGGCGGGCGACCTCGCGGACGCCGTCGGCGAGGACGGCGGGCCGGCCCGCGGGGGCGGCCGCGGTCCGCGAGCCGTCGATGCTGGCGGCCAGGGCCAGCGTGCGCAGGTCGTGGTAGGGCACGACGGGCGGGTCACCGACGCCGTCGACCCGCACCAGGGCCTGGAACGGGTGCAGCCGGCTGTCCCGGACCACGGGGAACATGACGACCCGGGCGGCGGGGGCCGCGGCCCGCACGTCCTCGGTCCCCAGCGGCAGGTCGTGGTATCCGGTGCGGACCGGCTGGGTGACGAGCACGTCGGCCCGGGCCAGCAGCCGTTGCAGCGGCTCGACGTCGGCCGCGGTGAGCTCGTGCACAGCGGGCACCCGTACGGTCCGGAACCGGTCGGTGCTGGTCTCGAGCACCACCCGCAACGCCTCGGCCTGGCAGTTGCCGTGCACCACCAGCAGGGGCGCGTCGCCCTCGGGCCCCGCCTCACCCGCCGGACCCACGCCGTAGAAGTCCCGGAAGTGCCAGGTGCGGCCGTCGACGCCGGGGGGCGGACCGGCGTCGGGCACCGGGGCCGCGACCGGGCCCGTCACCGTCGACCACCGGCGGCCGCGAGGCGGTGCACCCGGTCGTGCTCGCGGACTCCCCGCTCGCGGCCGGACAGCCGCTCGCCGAGCACGCTGGTCCGGCGCGGTCCGGCCGCGACGGCACGCCGGAGCGCGTCGACCAGCGACGCGCGGTCCGGACCGGACTCCCCCGAGCGGAACGTGTGGACGGTCTGCTGCTCCGACCAGCGGCCACCCTCGGGCGCCACGACGGGGGTACCGACGTCGTAGCAGCTCTCGACCCAACCGCTGTGGGTGCCCCAGCGGTACGGCAGGACCAGGGCCGACAGCGAGGACAGCTCGTCCCACAGGGCGGTCTCGGGCACCCGGCCCCCGACCCGCAGGTCGAGCTGGGGGGCGCGCGAGGGCCGGTGCAGCTCGCGGAACAGGTCGCGGTCGGGCCGCGGGAACCCGGCCGCCAGCACCTCCTCGCGCAGGTGGACGCGCAGCGTGGCCGTGGGGAGCTCCGTGACCGCGTCGAGCAACGACAGCACGATCCGGCGGTCGGTGCTGGGCCGCAGCATGCCCAGGTGCAGACCGATGACTGGGCCCCCGACGGGGCCGGGGCGCGTCCGGGCCAGGACCTCGGCCGGCGCCAGGTGCGGGTGGGGGACCACGGTCGCCTCGCGGCCCCAGCGGCGGCGGATCTCCTGGGCGGCGCCCGGCGTCAGGGTCAGGACCACGGCGGCGTGCTCGGCCAGCACCGCCAGCTGCTGCTCGTGCAGGGTCTGGTCGACCAGGTGCGGGTTGGTCAGGTCGTGGGCCGTCCAGACCAGCGGTCGACCCGCCCGGTCGAGCGCGTCGACCAGGGCACGGAGGTCGGCGACGGACACCTGCTCGAACCCGAAGTGCAGGTGCAGGACGTCGAACTCGGACGCGTGCTCGCGCACCCAGGCCGGACCGTCGTCCCAGGAGAACCGCGGTAGCCGCGGAGGCGGACCCGCGTCGACCGGTCCGCTGGTCGAGGACGCGGACGCGGACGAGACGTGCGCCACGTAGGCGTGCCCGTCGGGGACGTGCACCACGCGCGGTCCGGTCCGCGCCGGGGCCAGGCGGTTCACCGCACGCCACCGTGGACGACGGGCGGAACCGGTCGACCGGAGGTCACCGCGGCGAGCGTCCGCTCGACCAGGTCGGCCGCGCGCTGCGCCCCGCGGCCGTCGGACCACCGCCGCCAGCGGTCCGGCGCGCCGGGCGCCCCCGCGGCCACGCGCTCCAGCAGGCCGGGCCACACCCCGGCGGTCGGCCAGGTGACCGCGACCTCGGCGCAGCCCAGCCGCGCCAGCAACCGGGCCAGCTCGTGCTGCTCGTCGAACGGGCGCGGCTGCGGCAGGGCCAGGAACGGACGCCCGGCGGCCGCGACCTCGGCCACCAGCCCGCCCCCGCTCGGCCCGACCACGACGTCGGCGTGGTGGAGCAGCCCGCGGACGTCCGGCAGCGTCCCGTGCTCCACGACCCGGCCACCGCCCGCGAGCGTCGCGGCGGGCGCCCGACGGTCGGGGCCCGCGCCCAGGTCGCCGGCCACGTGCCAGCACCAGCCCGGGGTGGCGGCCGCAGCCGCGCGGACGTCGTCACGACCGATCCGGTGCCCGCCGGAACCCAGCACCAGGGCGACGCAGCGTCCCTGGTGACGGCAGTCGACGTCGGGCAGGACGGCCCCGGCCCGGTCGTCGCGGGAGAACGCCCCGGTCCACTCGGTCCGGCTGCCGCGGGCCCCGGACGCACCGGCGTCCTGCGGCCACGGCGCGAGCAGCGCGGCCGCGGTGTCGTAGCCGAGCCGGTGGGCCGTGTCGTCGCGCACGCCCGGCTGGACGACCGCCACGGTGGCGACCCCGAGCAGGCGGGCCAGCAGCAGCATCTCGACCGAGACGTCGACCACCAGCAGGCGGCAGCCGGTCGCGCGCACCCACTCGGTGACGGCCTGCGCCCGGCCGAGCATGCCGGCCTCGCCCAGGGGCGCCCAGTGCAGCGCGCCGCCGGCCGTCGGGTCGACGGCCGCGGCCCCCGGCTCCCCAGTCGCGTCGGTGGGCAGCGGCAGCCAGTCGACACCGTCGCCGGCCGGACCGCTGCCCATGCCGGTGACCGGGACGGACAGGTGAGGGGCCACCGCCTCGAGCCTGCGCCGGTGCCCGGAGCCGTGGTCGTGCACGTACCAGCCGATCACGCGGCGGCACCGGAGTAGAGCTCGAGGTACCGCTCGGCCATCGAGCCGGCGCTCAGGTGCACCAGGGCCCGCGCCCGTACCGCGGCGCGGTCGAGCCGCTCGGCCGCCACGACGGCCCGGGCCAGGTCCTCGACGTCGTCGGCGCGGGCCAGGACCCCACCGCCGGCGCCCACCACCTCGCCCACCCCACCGCGGTCGAAGGCGGCGACGGGGGTGCCGCAGAGCATCGCCTCGGCCGCGACGAGCCCGAACGGCTCGTCCCAGCAGGGCGTGACGAGCACGCACGAAGCGGCTCCGACCAACCTGGCGAGGGCCGCGCTGTCGAGGTGGCCGACGTAGACCGCGTCGTCGGACAGCAACGGGGCGACCTCGGCGTCGAAGTAGCCGGGGTCGTGCACCGGACCGGCCAGCACGATGCGTCGACCCAGGCGGGCGGCGGCCTGGACCGCCAGGTGGGGGGCCTTCTCGGGGACGATGCGACCCGACCAGACCAGGTCGTCACCACCCGGGCCCGCGGGCCACAGCGCCGGGTCCAGGCCGTTGGGCACCACGTCGACGTCGCCCAGCACGTCCGACCAGCGGTCGGCGACGTCCTGGGACACGGCGACGAAGCGGGAGCAACCGCCGCTGTCGAGCGCGCCGGCCTCCTGCCACGGGTTGGGCGGGGTGTGCAGCGTGGTCACCATCGGGGTGGGCAGCAGCCCGGCCATGGCCAGGGGCAGGTAGTGGAGGCTGTTGTTGTGGACCAGGTCGAGACGGTCGACGTCGCGCAGCAGCCGCGACACGGTCTGCTGCATGCACCGGTGCTCCCACAGGAAGTGCTCCGGCGGCGCCGCGATGTCGGCCCGGGCGGCCGGGGAGATCTCGGGCGGGGCGAACACGGGGACCACCTTGGCGACCGAGCGGTCGCTGTCGCCGTGGGCGTAGAGCACGACGTGGTGCCCGGCCGCGGTGAGGGCCCGGGCCAGGGACCAGGTGTGGGCCTCGAGGCCACCGGCGAACGGCTGGGCGATGGGGAACCTGACGGGCGCGATTATCCCGATCCGCAACGGTCGTCCCGAGGGGTCGCCTGTCGTCATGGCCACCCCTGCAGGCGGCCGCACCCGGCGAGCGGTCGCGAGGTGGTCCAGCACGGCGTCAACCATCCGAGCTCCGTCCTGACGGCCCGAACCTCGGGCGCACGATCCGCCGGACCAGGGATGCCGGGCGACGGGCCACGCGGGCGCGGCAAGGGGGGGGTACCCCGATTCGGCCCCCCCTAACTACTCCCAGGTGGGGGGGCCTCGGTGTGCTCTGATGAGCGGGTGGACAGCCAGACCGTGGAGACCGCCGTGGACACGCCCGAGGACACCGCCGTGGTGACGATCGTGCGCGGCCGGCTGGACCACCTCCAGCGGCAGGCGTGGGGGCTGGCCCGCCAGCACGACACCGGGTTCCGGTGGGTCGTGGTGCGGATGGGGGGTCCCGACGTGCGCGAGGCGGCCCGGCAGGACGGCCTGGACCCGGTCGTGGTGGACCTGCCCGTCGCCGACGGTGAGCCGCTGCCGCTGGCCGCCGCCCGCAATGCCGGGATCGCCGCGGCCGGTGGCTGCTCGACCGTGGTGCTCCTGGACGTGGACGTCGTCCCCGCCCCCGACCTCGTGGGCACGTACGTCGACGCGGTCAGTCGCACCGGGGGGGTGGTCGGCGGGCCGGTGGGCTACCTGCCGCCCGACGTCCCCGTGACCCGCGAGGGTCTGGTCGACCTGCCCGCCCAGGCGGAGCCCCACCCCGCCCGTCCGGTCCCCGCCCCCGGGCAGCTGCTGGCCGAGACCCGGTGGGAGCTGCTGTGGACCCTGTCCCTGGCCGCACCGACCGGGCTGCTGCACCGGGCCGGTGGCTTCGACGAGCGCTACGTCGGCTACGGCGGCGAGGACACCGACTTCGCCATGCGGTTGCGCCAGGCCGGGGCGACGCTGCACTGGGTCGGTGGGGCCATGGGCTACCACCAGCACCACGACGAGGTCGGCCGCCGGGACAAGGTCCCCGACGTGGTCCGCAACGCCACCCTGTTCCACCGGACGTGGGGCTGGTGGCCGATGGAGGGCTGGCTGCGGGACCTGGCGCGCGACGGGGTCGTGGAGTGGGAGGCCGAGGGGGACGTCCTGCGCCTGCGGTGAGGGGCGACGACCACCGAAGATGACGAAAGGGTGAACGCCGGATGGATCTCCGGCAAACTCACCGGGTGAGAGCTTCGACAACCAGGGAACCCACCTCCTCCGAGCAGGTGCCGGACGCACCGGCCCGCTGGTGGCAGCCCGCGGTCCTGCCCGGGCCGTGGACGCCGGTGCTGCTGGGGACCATCGCCGCCCTGCTCGCGGTGCACGGGGTCGTCAACGGCCTCCGGCTCGGGATCGGGGACTTCCCGGGCCTCGACTCGATGATCCGCTGGCTGGACGTCGACGGAGAGGGCGGCGTTCCCGCCTGGTTCTCCGGCATCGTCCTGTTCCTGTGCGCGCAGGGTCTCTGGCTGCTGGCCGACGCCAGCGCCACCGGACCGCGCGGTCGGTGGGCGTTCCGTGAACGGGTGCTCGCGGCCGCCTTCGTCTACCTGAGCCTCGACGAGCTGACGCAGATCCACGAGCAGAGCATCGACCCGCTGGTGGATGCGTTCGGCTTCGACGGCGTGCTCGCCTTCGCCTGGGTGGTCCTGGCCGTGCCGCTGGCCGCGGCCATGGCGGTCTGGTTCGTCCCGTACCTGCTGCACCTGCCACGGGCGGCCGCGCTGCTCATGGTCCTCAGCGGCGTCCTCTTCGTGGGAGGCGCCGCCGGCGTCGAGCTGGTCGGCGCCGCCATCTTCTCCGCCGAGGGCTTCGACACCCTTCGCTACACCATCGCCGTGGCGGTCGAGGAGGGCCTGGAGATGCTCGGCGCCGTGCTGTTCCTGTCGGTCGTCACGTGGCTGCGCACGACCGGCTCGCCGCGACCGACGGCCGCGGGCGAGCAGGCTCGGGCACCCCAGGCGGCCTCGGCCCGCTGACGCGACCTGAGCGGGTCTGGGCCGCCACGAGCGCCCCCAGCACCACGAGCACGCCGACACCCTGGACCGGCGTCATGGCCTGCCCGAGCAAGACCCACCCCACCACCGTCGCGACCACGGGCGTCAGCAGCCCCAGGAAGGTGACCGCGGTCACCGGCAGCCGGTGGAGCCCTCGGAACCAGAGCACGTAGGCCAGGGCCGTACCGACGAGCGACAGGTGCACGAAGCCGAGGACGTTGGCCACCGTGAGGGTGGCCGGGGGCGGCCCCTCGACGAGGGCGGCGACCGGCAGCAGCAGCAGGCCACCCGCCACCAGCTGCCAGCCGGTGGTCGCCAGCACCGGGGCCGGGCGGCCCCACCGCTTGGTCAGCACCACGCCCGCCGCCATCGACGTCGCGCCGCCGAGCGCCGCCAGCACCCCCACGGGGTCCAGCCGCGCGTCGGCCCCCAGCACCAGCAGGGCCACCCCGAGCACCCCGGCCAGGCCTGCGAGCAGGGTCCGCAACCTCAACCGCTCCCCCACCAGCCCGGCGGCGAGCCCGGCGACCAGAAGCGGTTGGACCGCGCCGGCCACGGCCGCCACGCCGCCGGGGAGCCGGTACGCGCCGACGAACAGCAGCGAGAAGAACAGGCCGATGTTGAGCAGCCCCAGCACGGCCGACCGCCACCGCCACGAGCCGACCGGCAGCCGGCGGGACAGCAGCACGAGCAGCAACCCGGCCGGCAGGGCACGGAGCACGGTCGCCAGCAGCGGTCGGTCCGCGGGCAGCAGCTCGCTGGTGACGAGATAGGTCGAGCCCCAGGCGAGCGGGGCGACCGCGGTGGTGACCAGCAGGAGAACTCGATCTCTTAGCACTGAGACAAAGTATCTCAGTGCTAAGCGATTTGCTAGCCTCGTGGGATGACCGACCACGTCGACCGGATCCTGCAGCAGTGGGGGGACGAGCGCCCGGACCTCGACCACTCCCCGATCGGCGTGATCGGCCGGCTGTCGGCCGCGGCGCGCCTCGTCGACGTCGAGCTGCGGCGCAACTTCGCCCGTCATGGCCTGGACGGCGCCTCCTACGACGTCCTCGCCACGCTGCGCCGCTCGGGCCCGCCGTACCGGCTCACCCCCGGCGAGCTGATGCGCACGGCCATGGTGACCTCGGGTGCCATCACCCAGCGGCTGGACCGGCTCGAGCAGCGTGACCTCGTCCGCCGGACCGCCACGACCGACGACGGACGGTCGGTGCACGTCACCCTGACCTCCGCCGGGAGCGCCCTGGTCGACGAGGTGCTGCCTGGCCACCTCGCCACCGAGGAGCGGCTGCTGGCGGGCCTGGACGCCGGGCAGCGGCGCGACCTCGCGGCCGGGCTCAGCCTGCTGCTCCGGTCGCTGACCGGACCGGGCGCCTAGGCTCGCCCGATGAGCCGGAAGATCGAGGAGCTCGCCTGGGCGGACACGCCCATGGGCGAGATCACGCTGCGGCGGCGCGTCGAGCCGACGCTGCTGGTCGACGTGTACGAGGTCAAGCTCGGCGACGAGTTCCTCATGTCGAGCCTGTTCACCGACTCCGAGGTCGCCCTGGCGCGCCTCGGGCTGGCCGCCACCACCGACCCCGGTCCCGGGGACCGCCTCGACGTCCTGGTCGGCGGGCTGGGGCTCGGCTTCACCGCCCGCGCGGTGCTCGACGACGACCGGGTGGGCTCGCTCGTCGTGGTCGACGCCCTGGCCGAGGTCATCGACTGGCACACCCGGCACCTGCTGCCGGGCAGCGTCGAGCTCACCTCCGACCCGCGCACCCGGCTGGTCCACGGCGACTTCTTCGCCCTGGCCCGCAGCGACACCGGCCTGGACCCGGAGCAGCCCGGCCGGCGGTTCCACGCGGTGCTGGTGGACATCGACCACACCCCCGACCACGTGCTGCACCCCAGCCACGCGGACTTCTACTCCCCCGACGGCCTGCGCCGGGTTCGGGGGTCGCTGCACCCCGGCGGCGTCTTCGGGCTGTGGTCCGACGACCCGCCCCACGAAGGGTTCCTGGCCGTGCTGCGCCAGGTGTTCGACGACGTCGACGCCCAGGTCGTGAGCTTCGACAACTTCCACACCGGCGGGGTGTCGGCCTGCACGGTGTACGTGGCGCGATGAGCGTCCCCCGGATGAGCGAGCCCAGGTGACCGAGGCGCACGTCCGGGTCGCCGTCGTCGGGGCGGGGTTCTCCGGTCTGGCCAGGGCGGCCGGCCTGCTCCGGCGCGGTGAGCGCAGCCTGGTGGTGCTCGAGCGCGCCGACGAGATCGGCGGCACCTGGCGCGAGAACACGTACCCGGGCGCCGCCTGCGACATCCGCAGCGACCTGTACTCGTTCTCGTTCGCCCCCAACCCCGCCTGGACCTCGCTCTACGCCGGCCACGCCGAGATCAAGGCCTACCTGGAACGCACGGCCGACGAGGAGGGTCTGCGGCCGTACCTGCGCCTGGGCACCACGGTGACCCGCGCCGCCTGGGACGAGGGGGCGGCGCTGTGGCGGGTGGCCACCGACCGGGGCGACTGGACGGCGGAGGTGCTGGTGGCGGCCGCGGGTCCGTTGGTGCAGCCGCGGTGGCCGGACGTCCCGGGCCTCGACACCTTCACCGGTCCACGGCTGCACTCGGCGGAGTGGGACCACGGCGTCGAGCTGGCCGGGCGGCGGGTCGGCGTCATCGGCACGGGGGCCTCCGCCGTGCAGCTCGTGCCGCCGGTGGCCGAGCAGGCCAGCCACCTGACCGTGTTCCAGCGCAGCGCCCCCTGGGTGGTGCCGCGCCACGACCGCGGGACGTCGGCCCTTCGACGGCGGGTGTTCGCCCGGGCGCCCTGGCTGCAGCGGCTGTCGCGGGAGCGGGTGTTCCGTCGCAACGACCTGACCCACCTGGCCCTGGCGCACCGGCCTGTCGGGCGGGTGGTGGAGCGCGTCGTGCTGGCGTCGATGCACCACCAGGTCCGCGACCCGCGGCTGCGGCGGGCCCTGACGCCGGGCTACCGCCTGGGCTGCAAGCGGATCCTCGTCAGCGACGACTACTACCCCGCCCTGACCCGCGACGACGTCGACCTCGTCACCGAACCCGTCGTCTCCGTCACGCCGTCGGGCGTCACCACGGCCGACGGCACCGATCACCCGCTCGACGCCCTGGTCTGCAGCACGGGCTTCGTCGCCACCGACCCGCCGGTGTCGCACCTTCTCGTCGGGCGCGACGGCCGGACCCTGGCAGGGCACTGGGCCGACACCGGGATGCAGGCGCTGCGCGGCACCACGGTGGCGGGGTTCCCCAACGCGTTCTACCTGGTCGGACCCAACACCGCACTGGGCCACAACAGCATCGTGGAGGTCATCGAGGCGCAGGTCGGCTACGTCCTGGAGGCGCTGGAGCGGGCGACCGAAGGGCTGCGACCCGGCGAGCGCGCCGTGCTCGACACGACCGCGCCGGCCCAGCGGGCCTGGGCCGACCGGCTGCAGCGCGACCTGGCCACCTCGGTCTGGGTGACGGGCGGCTGCACGAGCTTCTACCTGGACACCCGCGGGCGGAACACGACGCTGTGGCCGCGCCGGGCGGCGGCGTTCCGCCGAGCGCTCCGTCGCGTCGAGCCGTCGGAGCACCACCGACGTGTCGTCCGGGTGGCCCCCGCCGGGGGTGGTGACGGTGCAGCCGTTCGTCTTCGCTGACCGGGTCGCCCTGGTGACCGGGGCGGCTGGTGGCATCGGCGCGTCGCTGGCCCACGACCTCGCCTCGCGGGGCAGCCGCCTGGCGCTGGTAGACCGCGACGCCGCCGGTCTCGCGACCACGGCCCGCGCGGCGCGCCTCGGCGGGTCGCCCGACGTCAGCACGCACGTGGTGGACCTGGCCGACGGTGGCGACCTCACCGACCTGGCCCGGGCGGTCGTCGCCCACCACGGTCGCGTCGACCTGCTGGTCAACAACGCCGGGGTGGCGCTGGGCGGGCGCGTCGACCAGGTGTCGCTGGTCGACGTCGAGCACCTGCTGGCCGTCAACCTGCACGCCGTGGTGGCCCTGACCATGGCCTGCCTGCCGGCCATGCCGGCGGGCTCGCACCTGGTGTTCGTGTCCAGCGTGTTCGGGCTCGCGGCACCGCCGGGGCAGGCCGCCTACGCCGCCAGCAAGTTCGGGGTGCGCGGGTTCGCCGAGGCGCTGCGGCACGAGCTGCGAGACGTCGGCACCGGCGTGACGGTGGTCCACCCGGGCGGGGTCCGGACCGGGATCGCCCGCTCGGCCCGGATGGGTGACGGGGTGCCCGCCGGCGAGGCGGAGGCCGGGCTCGCCGAGCTGGACCGCCTGCTCAGGATGCCGCCGCACCGGGCCGCGCGGACGGTTCTGCGCGCGGTCGGACGACGGCGGGGCCGGGTACTGGTCGGTCCCGAGTCCTACGCCCTCGACCTGCTGGTCCGCGTGGCGCCGGCCCGGTACTGGTCGGTGGTCGAGCGGCTGGCCGGAGGCCGCCTCGACCGCCGGCCGTGAGCCGTGCACCGGAGCCGCGCACCGCAACCGCTCAGGCGGTCTGGAACGACCGCTTGGACAGCCCGATGGCGTATCCGTCGATAGCCGTCGTGGGCGCGGCGGTCGGGTCCGTGGCCGCCCCAAGGGTGACGAAGAGCGGCGTGAAGTGCTCGACCGTCGGGTGGGCGTAGGGCATGCCGGGGGCGCGGTCCCGGAACGCGGCCAGGGTGTCGACGTCGCCGCGGTGCAGGGCGTCGGCGGCCCAGACGTCGAAGTCCGACGACCAGCCCGGCACCTGGTCCGGCCGCGACCAGTCCAGGTAGGGCAGCCCGTGCGTCATGTACCCGGAGCCCACGACCAGCACCCCCTGCTCGCGCAGCGACCGCAGCCGTCGCCCGAGGGCCATCAGCCGGTCGGGTTCGTGCGTGGGCATGCTCAGCTGCAGCACCGGCACGTCGGCCTCGGGGTACATGATCTTCAGCGGCACCCACGCGCCGTGGTCCAGGCCGCGGCTCGGGTGCTCGTGCACCGCCTCCGCCCCCGGGAGCAGGCCGACCACCTGACGGGCCAGGTCGGTCGCCGCCGGGGTGTCGTACCGCATCCGGTGGTACATCTCGGCGAACCCACCGAAGTCGTACACCAGGTCCGTCGCCACGCTGCTGCTGATCATGGTCGGCGCGGACTCCCAGTGCGCGGACACCACGAGGACCGCCCGCGGCCGGGGCAGGGCCCGCGCCCAGCCGTGCAGCTCGGTCATCCAGCCCGACATCTCGAACAGCATCGGGGCGCCGTGGCTCAGGTACAGCGCCGGCATCGGCCCGTCCTCGGGGGTCCAGGCGCGGTGCGGGGCGACCCGCTGCGCCTGCGCGGCCCGGACCAGGTGCGCGGCGAACGGGTGGGCGGTCGGGATCAGCGAGTCGGCGGCCGCCGTGGTGCTCGCGGGGGTCGTCGGTGCCATGCGGGCTCCTGCTCCAAGAAGGTTGTTGCTACAAGTTCACCGTACCGTCAGAAAGTTGTAGCCACAACCTTCCCTCTGCGAGCATCACCTCGTGGACGACACCCCGTGGCTGGACGACGACGAGCTGGCCGCCTGGGTCCGGCTGGCCGCGCTGCTGGAGCTTCTGCCCGGCGTCCTCGACTCCCAGCTGCGCCGCGACGCCGGGCTGACCCACTTCGAGTACTACTCGCTGGCCGTGCTGTCGGAGAGCCCGGACCGCACGCTGCGGATGACGGCGCTGGCCTCGCAGACCAACGCCACGCTGCCCCGGCTGTCCCACGTGGTGCGCCGGCTCGAGGACCGGGGCCTGGTGGAGCGCTTCCCGTGCCCCGAGGACGCGCGCGCCACCAACGTGCGGCTGAGCGGGGCCGGGTGGGCGAAGGTCCGCCAGGCGGCCCCCGGTCATGTGGTCAACGTCCGGCAGCACGTCCTGGACGCCCTGACCCCGGAGCAGGTCCGCCAGCTGGCCGCCATCGGCGACGCCGTGCTGCACCGCCTCGACCCCGACGCCCGGCTCGCACCGCTGTACCGGCGCTACGACCGACCGGCGGGGACTACCGAGGACGGCTGACGGTCGCTCGGTCGGCAAGCGGGACGGACGTGGCCCCTCAGGGCTGCCCGGCCGCGGCCCACTCCGCGAGACGTCGCTCCTGCTCCGCCTCCGACACGTCCTCGACCCGGGTCATGATCGCCCAGCGGTGCCCGAACGGGTCGACGACCGACGCGAACCGGTCGCCGGTGACGAAGATCGACGGCTCCTCGCGGACCGTCGCGCCGCGCTCGACGGCGCGCGCGAACACCGAGTCGACGTCGGCGACGTAGATGCAGGTCGACGAGCTGATCGGCGCCGTCGCCGGGCCGGTGGGCGCCACGAGGCCGTACTCCTCCGACTCCTCGCCCAGCTGCAGCCGCCCGGACCCGAAGGCGAGCTCGGCGTGGGGGACGCTGCCGTCCGGCCCGTCCATCCGCATCGCGACGGTGGCACCCAGCACGTCGCAGTAGAAGTCGATGGCCTCGCTCGCCGGCGAGCAGACCAGGAACGGGGTGAGGCTTGAGTAGCCGTCGGGGCGACCATCGGTTGTCGTCATGTCCGACAGCGTCCCTAGCCTGGGGCGGTGCCGTCTTGGACGAACGCGACACCGGCCGACCCGACCACCCGGGGCGTGCTGCGTCCCGTCGCGACCAGGCGCGAGGCCGGCCTGCGGCGTGACCTGCCGGTGTCGCCCGCCCTCGAGCCGTTCGTCGAGCGGTACTGGGCCGTGCGGTGGGACCGGACCGGCCAGGCACCGTTCCGCTCCGAGGTGCTGCCCCACCCCAGCGTCAACCTGTCGCTGGAGTGCGGCGACCGGCCCCGCTTCGGCGTGGACCTGCCCGCGGTGCTGCTGCACGGGGTGGTGGGCCACCGCTTCACCGTCGACCTGACAGGGCGTGGACGCGTGGTCGCCGCCAAGTTCCGGCCCGGCGGGTTCACGGCCCTGACCGGGGTCGCCGTCCCACGCGGCACCGTCCGCGCGGCGGCGCCGAACGACCTCGTCGAGCGCGACGAGCGCAGCACGGCCCTCGCGCTCCACGACGCGCTCCAGGCGCTGGCCACGGGCGACTCCGACGAGGCGGTCGCCGCGCGGCTGGACGACGCCCTGCGACGTCTGGCCCACGAGCCGGACCCCGCGTACCGCCGGCTGCGCGACCTGATGGCCGCGATGGTCACCGACCGCACGTTGGTCCGTGTCGAGCAGGTCGCGGAGCTGGCCGGGACGTCGACGCGCGGGCTGCAGCGCACGTTCGCCGCCTACGTCGGCCTGGGGCCCAAGGCCGTCCTGGCCCGCTACCGGCTGCAGGACGCCGTGGCCGCCCTGGACGAGGGCCGGGTGGACGACCTCGCCGGTCTGGCCGCGTCACTGGGGTGGTTCGACCAGGCGCACTTCTCGCGCGACTTCCGCGAGGTGGTCGGGGTGACGCCCACGGCCTACCTGGCCGGCGCGCGGGCCACCTAGCCGTACGACGAGACGACCTCGTCCACGCCGCGCGCGTTCCGGCGCGACGTGGACGGGTGGGTGGGACGGGTACGGCACCGCGGTGGAGGTCAGCCCTCGACGCGCTTGGACGCGCCCTGCAGCTCGTCGATCAGCAGGGACGCGTCGCCCTTGCTCAGGCCCTCGGGGACCTCGCGACCGGCCTCGCGGGCCAGGGTCTGCAGGTAGCTGAGCTGGGGGCCGGTGGCGGGCTCGTCGCCCGTCGCCCACTGCTCGACGGGCTTCTCGGCGGACTCGGCGGACTCGGTGGGGGCGGTCCCGGCGGGCGCGGGCTCGGACGGGGTGGTGGGGTTCTCGCTCATCCGTCGAACATACGTCCGAGCCCCTGGGCGCGCACGTCGTCGCTCGTCAGATCCCGATCGACCCCATCTGGGCCGCCGCGTACCGGGTCCCCGTGAACGCCTCTGGCGGCGCCACGGCCTCGATCCGGGCCAGGTCGTCCGCCGTCAGCACGACGTCGGCCGCCGCCACGTTCTCGGCCAGCCGGGTCTCGCTGCGGGTGCCGGGGATGGGGACGACGTCCTCACCGCGGGCCAGCACCCAGGCCAGCGCGAGCTGGGCCGGGGTGACGCCCTTGTCCGCGGCGACGGCCTGCACCTCGCGGACCACGGCCATGTTGGCCTCGAAGGCGTCCTCGGCGAAGCGCGGGTTGCTCCGGCGGAAGTCGTCGTCGGCCAGGTCCGCGGGCGAGGTGATGGCGCCGGTCAGGAACCCGCGGCCCAACGGCGAGTAGGCGACGACACCGATGCCCAGCTCGCGGGCGGTGGGGACCACGTCGGTCTCGATGTCCCGGCTCCAGATGGACCACTCGCTCTGCAGGGCCGCGATCGGGTGCACGGCTGCGGCCCGACGGATCGTGTCGGCGCCCGCCTCGGACAGGCCCAGGTACCGCACCTTGCCCGCGGCGACCAGCTCGGCCATCGCCCCCACGGTCTCCTCGATCGGGGTGTCCGGGTCTACGCGGTGCTGGTAGTACAGGTCGATCACGTCGACACCGAGCCGCTGCAGGGAGGCGTCGCAGGCGCTGCGCACGTACTCCGGCGTGCCGTCGACCGATCGGCTGCCGTCCTCGTGGACGACGTTGCCGAACTTCGTGGCCAGCACGACCTCGTCGCGCCGCTCGCGGACCACCGCGCCGACCAGGCGCTCGTTGGTGTGGGGGCCGTACATGTCGGCGGTGTCGAGCAGGGTGACGCCCAGGTCGAGCGCGCGGTGCAGGGTGGCCGTGGACCGGGCGTCGTCGCGGGGGCCGTAGAAGGCGCTCATGCCCATGCAGCCGAGGCCGACGGCGCTGACCTCGAGCGGGCCGAGCGTGCGGGTGGGGATGCTCATGCGGTGACCTCTTCCTGGAGGACGTGCGGGGTGGGGCCGGCGACGAGGCCGGCCTCGATGAGGGAGTAGTTCGCGATCTTGTGGTCCACGACGGTCAGGCAGTCGGTGAGCGCGGCGATCCGGGCCAGGACGTCGGCCCGGTGCTGCTGCAGGATCTGCCGGCGCTCGGCCGAGGTGCCGGGCCCCTGCCGGCGCAGGTCGGCGTAGCGCTGCATCAGCTGGATGGGCATGCCGGTGGTGCGCATCCGCAGCAGGAACTGCAGCCAGGTCACGTCGGCCTCGTCGTAGCGACGGCGGCCGGCGGTGTCCCGCCCGGGCGGGTCCGCCAGCCCGATCCGCTCGTAGTAGCGGAGCGTGTCGACCGACACGCCCAGGACCTCGGCCACCTGACCGATCGGGGAGCTCATGCGTTCGACGCTAGGACCTGGAGCGCGCTCCAGGTCAAGCGGTCGGGTCCGGCGGCGCCCCGGTCCCGGGACGGACCTGTGGACGAGGGTGGCGGAGGACGACCCGGCGGCTGCACCCTCGGACCATGAGGAGCAACGCCGACCACTTCGCCGACCGGCTGCGGTTCGAGACCGACCCCGCCGACGTCGCCGCCGCCCGTGCCGCAGGGCGCCCACCGCTGCTGCTCGACGTCCGGGACCACGTGGCCTGGGACCAGGGCCACGTCCCCGGCGCGGTCCACCTGCCGTTGGCCGAGCTCGCCGACCGGTTGGACGAGCTGCCGCAGCCTGGCGACGACCCCGACCTGGTGACGTACTGCTGGGGGCCGGGCTGCAACGGCAGCACCAAGGCCGCGCTGCTGCTGGCGCGGGCGGGCTACGCGACGGTGCGGGAGATGATCGGCGGGTTCGAGTACTGGGCGCGCGAGGGGCTGGCCGTGGAGACCGCGGCGGGTCGGACGCGCCGGGAGCCCGACCCCCTCACCGCCCCGGTCGCCCGCGCCTGACACCATCGCGCGGGTGCCCGCCGACGTCGTCCTGCCCGCCCGCCGGCTCTGGCAGGAGCTGGCCGGTGTCCCGGTCCGCTTCGTCGACGGGGCCACGGTGGTCGCGTCCCCGGGGTCCCGGTTCTGCCCCGCGGGCTTCGTCGGACTCGTCACCGTCGGCGACGGGGTGCTCGCCACGGCCCCCGACCATGCCGTCGCGGTCTCGGTGCGCGAGCACCTGGCCGGGCTCACGGTCGCCGAGACCGCCGACCTCGCGTCGTGGTCGTCCCGGTTCCGGGTCGGGTACGCCCTGGGACCGGCCCGCCTGGCCTACCTGAGCGACCACGACTTCACGCCGGCCGACCCGCACGGACCTGTCGTGGCGACGGCCGAGCGGTCCGGGGCCGAGGTCGTCGACCTGCTGGCGTCGGTGGTCCCGGACGAGGCCGAGGAGAGCGGCCTGGACGGCATCACGTCACCCGCGTTCGTGGTGCGCGGGCGCGGCGGGCGCCTGCTGGCCGCCAGCGGCTACCGCACCTGGCCGGGCGGGGTCGCGCACCTGTGCGTGCTGACCGCCCGGACCGAGCGCGGCGGCGGGCTGGGTCGGCGCACGGCCTCCGCGGCGGTGGCCCACGCCCTGCAGGCCGGGCTGCTGCCGCAGTGGCGGGCGCGGGTCGAGCCGTCGCGGCGGGTGGCCCGCGCCCTGGGCTTCGTCGAGGTGGGGCACCAGCTCAGCCTGCAGCTGCAGACGTAGCCTGGTCGGGTGGAGCAGAGACTGAGCCTGGTGACCCTCGGCGTCCGCGACCTGCCCCGGGCCCGCGCGTTCTACGAGGCGCTCGGCTGGAGGGGGCAGGAGGTGGAGGAGACGGTGTTCTTCCAGGCCGGCGGTCTGGCCCTCGTGCTGTGGGGTCGCGACAAGCTGGCCGCCGACTGCGGCGTACCGGACCCGGACGCCCAGGAGGCCTGGTTCGGCGGGACGGCCCTGGCGCACAACGTCCGCACCCGCGACGAGGTCGACCATGTGCTCCTCGAGGCGGCCGAGGCCGGTGCCGTCGTCACCCGACCGGCCGCGGAGACGTCGTACGGCGGGTACGCCGGGGTCTTCACCGATCCCGACGGCCACCCCTGGGAGGTGTCGTGGAACCCGGGCTTCCCGATCGGCGAGGACGGCAGCATCACGGTCCCGACGTTCGACTGAGGCTCACCCCGAGGGGGTGACCTCGCACCCGCGGGCCAGCACGAGCCCCACCCTGCGGCTGTCCCCCTTACCGGCGGCACCCGGGACCTGGGAGCGTCATGGGGTGACGACGACCACGACCACCACCGGCACCGCTCCCCCGGGGGCGACGCCACCGGTGACGGTGGTCCGGACCCGCGACCTGCGGCTGCGCATCGGCGAACGGCTCGTCCTGGACGGCGCGGACGTCGAGGTCGGTCCGGGCGTGACCGGGCTGCTGGGCCCCAACGGGGCGGGCAAGACCACCCTCATCGGCCTGCTCCTCGGCCTGCAGCGCCCGACGTCGGGCGACATCGAGGTGCTGGGGCTGGACCCCCGCACCGACGGACCACGGCTGCGACCGCGGATCGGCTACTCGCCGCAGCTGCAGGTGCTGCCGGCCGACGTCCCCGCCGTCGACCTGGTCGCCCACCTGGCCGAGGTGCAGGGCCTGCCCCGCAGCGCCGCCCGTCAGCGCAGCAGCGACGCCCTGTGGCTGGTCGGTCTCGGCGAGGAGCGCACCCGCCGGGTCGGCACGATGTCGACGGGGCAGAAGCAGCGCGTCAAGCTGGCCTGCGCCATCGCCCACGACCCGCAGCTGCTGGTGCTGGACGAGCCCACCAACGGCCTGGACCCGGTGCAACGGGACGACCTGCTGGTGCTGGTGCGCCGGCTCGGCACCGAGCTGGGCATGCACGTGCTGCTCAGCTCCCACCTGCTGGCCGAGGTCGAGCAGGTCTGCGACTCCGTGGTGATCCTCACCGACGGCCGCGCCAGCTCCTCGCCGCTGCGGGGCGCCACCGAGCGGTCGACGACTAGGCTCCTGGTCGTCGACGCGGGCTCCGCGCCCGGGCTCACCATCGCGCTGCGGGCCGCCGGCCTGAGTGTCGCGGCGCCCGTCGCCCCGACCGACGGACGCGCCCGCGACCGGCACGAGGAGGGTGACGGGCTGGCCCGGTTGCAGGTCACCATGACCGAGACCTCGCACGAGCACGCGCTCACCCGGGCCCTGGCGGAGTCCGGGGCGGACGTGCACCGGTTGTCCGAACCACGTCACGGCCTCGTCGACACGTACCTGGAGACCACGGGCGGTGCGGCGTGAGGGCCCCGGAGGAGGCGTCCCGCCTGCTCGACACCGGCTATCGCCCCTACGACGGCCCCCGTGCCGGCACGGCCGGTGCCGTGGGCAGCCTGCTGCGCTACTCGGTGCGCCGCGGCCTCGGTCTCGGCCGGCCCTTCGGCGGCAAGGTGCCGATCGGGCTGGTCATCCTGATCGCCTACCTGCCCGCCGTGGCGCTGGTCGGGGTGTCGGTCCTGGTCGGCGACATCCTCGACCAGCCGCTGATGCAGTCGGTGCGCGACTACTACGGCCTGATCACCACCGCGGTCATCGCCTTCGCAGCGCTCGTGGTGCCGGAGCTGTTCTGCACCGACAAGCGCACCGGGATGCTGGGCCGCTACCTGGCCACCCCGCTGACCCGGTGGACGTACCTGCTGGCCAAGGCGGGAGCCCTGCTGCTCCTGCTCGCCCTGGTGTCGCTGGGCCCGCCGCTGCTGCTGGTCATCGGCCTCGCCGGCACGGGTGACACCCCGCCGGGTGCGCTGGACGTGCTGGACGTCGTGTGGCGGGTCCTCGTCGCCACACCGCTGCTGGCCCTGCCGCTGGGTGCCGTCGGCGCCGCCGTGTCCAGCCTCACCTCGCGGCGCATCGTGGCCACGGCCGTCATCGGTGTGCTGCTGCTGCTGGGCGGCGCCGTGGCCGGGAGCCTCGCGGCCACCGGCTCCCCGGCCTCCGTGATGCTCGGCGACGTCGTCATGGTCGCCTTCGAGATGCCGCACCGGCTGCTCGGGGGCACTACGTCCGAGCTGAACAGCGTGCCGCTGTGGCAGCTGGTGGCCGCCTGGTGCGCCTGGGTCGCCGTCCCGACCGCCGTGGTCATCACCTCCTACGCCCGGACGAAGGTCTCCCGATGAGCGTCGACACCGACCGCCCCCTCCCCGGCACCGACGACGCCTCGGCCAAGACCCCCGTCGCCGAGCTCGTCGACGTGAGCCGCTGGTACGGCACGGTCGTGGCCGTGTCCGGGGTGGACCTGTCGCTGCGCCCCGGGGTCACTGCCCTGCTGGGGCCCAACGGCGCCGGCAAGTCCACCCTGCTCCGCCTGGTCTGCGGTCTCACCCGCCCCTCGCGAGGCCACGTCCGGCTGCTCGGGGTCGACCCCCGCCGGCACCCGGAGGTCTACCGCGACGTCGGCATCGCCCCGCAGCAGGAGGCGATGTTCGAGCACGAGAGCCCGACGCGGTTCGTGCAGACCGCCGCCCGGCTGGTCGGTGTGGCCGACCCGGAGGGTGCCACGCTGCGCGCGCTCGAGCGGGTCGGGCTGGACCCCGCCGACCCGAGGCCGCTGCGCGAGCGCTCCGGGGGCGAGCGCCAGCGGGCCAAGATCGCCCAGGCGATCGTGCACCGGCCCCGGCTGCTGGTGCTGGACGAGCCGGTCGAGGGCCTGGACCCCCGCCAGCGGATCGCCGTGCTGGACCTGGTCGCCGACCTGGGCGCCGAGGGCCACACGGTGCTGGTGTCCAGCCACGTGCTGGGCGAGCTCGACCGGATCAGCGACCGGGTGCTCGTGATGGCCCAGGGCCGGGTGGTGGCGGCCGGCACCTCGCACGGCCTGCGGGAGCTGCTCGACGACCGGCCCATGAAGGTCAGGGTCGGCACCGACCGCCCGCGCGAGCTGGCCGCGGCCCTGGTCGGCCTGCCCGGTGTCGTCGCGGTCGCCGTCGACGAGGCGGTCCCCGCCGGCGCCCGCGGGGGCGGCGTGGTCGTCGACACCCTCGCCGCGCCCGCACTGCGGCGCGCCCTGGCCGCCCGCGCGCTCAGCGCCTGTGCCGTGCTGCACGAGGTCCGCCCGCTCGACGACGACCTGGACAGCGTCTTCCGCTACCTGGTGACCCGATGAGCTCCCCGAACGCCCAGCAGGAGGACGACGTGGCTGCGACCCAGCGCCAGGCCCGGTACGAGACGGACCGGTACGAGACGGACCGGTACGACCAGGAGCGGGGATCGTCGGCCTCGGTGTGGCTGCTCACCACGGTCCTGATGCGCGCAGCCCGCGGCCGCTGGCGCCTGGTGGTGTCGATCGCCGCCGCCGTGGCGCTGGGCGCCGTCGGGCTGGTGGTCCGGCTGCGGGCCGACGCCGGCGGGGTGCCGGACGAGCAGGTCGTGACCCTGCTGACGGTGCTCGTCCTGACCCTCTACGCGCCGTTGATGAGCCTGGTCCAGGCCGCAGCGGTGGTCGGCGACCTGCGTGACGACGGCACGCTGGTCTACCTGTGGCTGCGGCCCGTCCCCCGCTGGAAGCTGGCCCTGGCCGCCACGCTGGCGGTGTTCGTCCGCTCCGCCCCGCTGGCCGTCCGGGCCGCAGTGGTGCTGGCCGTGACGGCCGGCGCCGGTCCGATGGTGGTGGTGGCCGCGGCCTACGCGGCCGGCGTCGCGTGCCTGGGCTACGCCGGGCTGTTCGCGTTCCTCGGCCTGGCCGTGCGCCGCGCCCTGGTCTGGGGCCTGGTCTACGTGGTGATGTGGGAGGGCGTCGTCGCCGCCCTGGGGGCCCTGCCGGCCAAGCTCGCCGTCAGCACCTACAGCGCGTCCCTGCTGACCACCCTGACCGACACCCCCACCCCGGCGCAGGGCGTCGGCCTGGCCTGGGCCTGGGCCGGTCCGGTGCTGTTCGCCGTCGTGGCCACCGCGGCCGCCCGGTGGCGGCTGGTCCGCGGCGAGGTCGCCTGAGGGGTCACGGCACCGGCGTAGCCTGGCCGACCGTGATCGCCGACCGGCCCCGTCCCGCCACGCTCGTCGACGTCGCGGCCCGGGCCGGGGTGGGTCGGGGCACGGCGAGCCGGGCGCTGACGGGTTCCACCGCGGTGTCCCCCGCCGTCCGGGAGGCGGTGCTCAGGGCCGCCGACGAGCTCGACTACCGGCCCAACCTGGCCGCCCGGTCGCTGCGCAGCCGCCGCAGCGGGTCCGTGGCGCTCGTCGTGCCGGAGACCGAGGACCTGGTGTTCACGGACTCGTTCTTCTCGGGCATCCTGCGCGGCGTCAACGCCGAGCTCACCGACGCCGGGCTGCTGCTGGTGCTGTCCCTGCCCCGCACGGACGCCCAGCGGCACCAGGTCCAGCGGCACGCCGTGGACGGTCATGTCGACGGCGTCATCCTGATCTCCGCCCACGACACCGACCCGCTGCCGGCCGCCCTGCTCGCGGCCGGGGTCCCGGTCGTCACGGCCGGCCGACCGAGCAGCGGGACCATGCCGTCGGTGGACGTCGACAACCGGGGCGGCGCCCGGGCCGCGACCGAGCACCTGATCACCACCGGGCGGCTTCAGGTCACCACCATCACCGGGCCGCAGGACATGTCCGCCGGGACCGACCGCGTCGCCGGCTGGCGCGACGCGGTCACCGCGGCGGGGCTGGCCGTCCACCCCCGGCACCAGGTCGACGGCGAGTTCACCGAGGAGGGCGGGCACCGGGCGATGCAGCGGCTGCTGCAGCTGGTGCCGGACCTGGACGGCGTCTTCGTCGCCTCCGACCTGATGGCGGCCGGCGCGCTGGCCGCGCTGCGCGAGGCCGGCCGGGACGTCCCCGACGACGTGGGGGTCGTGGGCTTCGACGACCGCCCGCTGGCCCGCCACCTGAGCCCACCGCTGACCACGGTCCGGCAGCCCATCGAGGACCTGGGGCGTGCCGCAACCCGGTTGCTCCTGGGCCTGCTGGCGGGTGAGCCCGCACCGGAGGCCCCGCTGGTCCTGCCCACGCACCTGGTAAAGCGCTCCTCGGCCTGAGCGGCCTGAGCGGCCTGAGCGGCCTGAGCGGCCGGGAGGTGGGCCGTGGGCCTCTGACGGCGTGCTGTTGACAGCGGTCACCGGCCGGGTCAAGGTGGACCCGAGCGCGTGGGAACGTTCCCACCTCGCCGCCACGACGACGTGGACCGGAGGTCCCTCATGTCCCCTCTCCCGACCCCGGTGCGCAGCGCCGGCGGCGCCGCCCGCAGCCGTGCCCACCGCGGCCTGGCGCTGGCGACCGCCTGCACGCTGGCCCTGACCGCCGGCGCCCTCGGCACGGGCAGCGCCGCGGCCGCCGACGCGCCCGAGCAGGTCGCCAACGGCTCCTTCGACGACGGCCTGACCGGCTGGAACGCCTACCCCGCCGCGTCGGTCGTCGACGGCCGGGGCTGCATCGACGTGCCCGCGGGCAGCGGGGCCTACAGCGCCGCCATCACGCAGCTCGTCCCGCTGGTCGCGGGCGAGACGTACGCCCTCAGCGTGGACATGCTCACCGAGCCCGCGACCGAGGCCAACGTCCGTGTGGTCGTCCAGGCCGGCCCGGACCGCAACTACGAGCAGTTCCTACCTGCGCAGAAGGCCCCGCTGACGCCGCAGGAGCAGACGTTCCGCTGGACGTTCACCCCGGACGTCGACTACCCGAACGCCGAGCTCGCGTTCCAGCAGGACATCACCAACGCGGACGCCTACCGGCTGTGCGTGGACGACGTGTCGCTGACGGGCGGCGCCGAGCAGGGCGAGTACACCCCCGACACCGGCCCGCGGGTGCGGGTCAACCAGGTCGGCTACCTCACCGAGGGGCCCAAGAACGCCACCGTCGTCACCGACGCGACGACCGCGCTGCCGTGGCAGCTGCGCCAGGGCGACGACGTCGTGGCGCGTGGTCGCACGACGCCCGCCGGCTTCGACCCCAGCGCCGGCGTCGACGTGCACACCGTCGACTTCAGCCGGGTGCGCACCACGGGCGAGGGCTTCACGCTGGTCGCCGACGGCGAGACCAGCTACCCGTTCGCCATCGGCGACGACATCTACGACGAGCTGCGGGTGGATGCGCTCACGTTCTTCTACACCAACCGCAGCGGCATCGAGATCCTCGACTCGATCGCCCCGGGCTACGGCCGCGCGGCCGGCCACGTCGGCGTCGCACCGAACCAGGGCGACACCGCCGTCCCGTGCCAGGACCTCGACGACGACTCCCAGCTGCTGCTCGACGAGCCGTGGACCTGCGAGGGCACCCGCGACGTGACCGGCGGCTGGTACGACGCCGGCGACCACGGCAAGTACATGGTCCCGGCCGGCATCGCCCTGGCCACCATGCTGAGCCAGCACGAGCGCACCCTGCACGCCGACGTGGTCACCGACGGCGCGCTGGGCGACTCCACCCTGCGCGTCCCGGAGACCGGCAACGGCGTGCCCGACATCCTGGACGAGGCCCGCTGGAAGCTCGAGTGGATGCTGACGATGCAGGTGCCGGAGGGCCAGGAGTACGCCGGCATGGCCAACCACAAGATCGCCGACGTCGACTGGACGGGCCTGCCCCTGGACCCGGCCGCCGACCCGCAGCGTCGCGTCCTGTACCGCCCGTCCACCACCGGCACGCTCAACCTGGCCGCGACCGCGGCCCAGGGCGCCCGGCTCTGGGCGCCGTACGACGCCGCGTTCGCGGCCGAGCTGCTCGAGGCGTCGCGCACCGCCTACGCCGCGGCGAAGGCGACCCCCGACCTGCTGGTCCCGGCGCCCGACGCGGCGCTGGACCCCAACCCGGGCAGCGGCCCCTACGACGACCCCGACCCGAGCGACGAGTTTTACTGGGCCGCGGCCGAGCTGTTCATCACCACCGGCGAGCAGCCGTTCCAGCGCGACCTGGTGGCCTCCCCGCACCACACCGGCGACATCTTCACCGCCGACGGCTACGACTGGGGCAACGTGGCCGCGCTCGGCCGGATGGACCTGGCGACCGTGCCGAACGACCTGCGCGACCGCAACCGGGTCCGGCTGTCCGTGGTGAAGGCCGCGGAGCAGTACCTGGCCGACGCGGCCTCGCAGCCGTTCGGCCACCCCTACGCGCCGCCGGAGGGCGACTACGTCTGGGGCTCCAACAGCCAGGTGCTCAACAACATGATCGTCCTGGCCACCGCCTACGACATCCGCGGGCAGCAGAAGTACGCCGACGCCGTGGTGGAGGGGATGGACTACCTGCTGGGCCGCAACGCGCTCAACAACTCCTACGTCACCGGCTACGGGACGGTGTTCTCGCAGAACCAGCACAGCCGGCTGTACGCCAACCAGGTCGACCCGTCGCTGCCCAACCCGCCCGACGGCACCATCGCGGGCGGCGGCAACTCCACCACGGCGCAGACCGGTGACCCCGTCTCCACGCCGCTGTTCTCCGACGGCTGCGCGGCGCAAACCTGCTACGTCGACGACATCGGCTCGTGGTCGACCAACGAGCTGACGATCAACTGGCAGGCGCCCACCGCCTGGGTGGCGTCGTTCCTGGCCGACCTCGGCGACGGGAAGCCGGCTCGCTGATCCTGACGTCCGCCGCACCACGTGAGGGCGGGGTCGTCACCCGGCGCGCGATGCGTGCCCGGGTGGCCGCCCCGCCCTCGTGCGCCTGCGGTGCTCAGGCCCCGTCGGACAGGACCGTTGGTCCCATCAGCGCGGCGGAGTCGTACACCGTCCGGAACCCGGTGACCTTGCCGTCGGCCAGGTCGATGATGGTGACCCCGGTGTACGTGACCCCGTGGCCGCCCGCGCGGACGGCCTCGGTGGTCCACTCCAGGGCGGCGTGAGTGCCGCCCTCGGTGACCTGCGTGAACGTCGTGCGGAGCTCGTCGAACTGGCGCAGGTACTCGTCGAACAGGGCCCGGATGCCGTCCGGTCCGTGCCGCGGGTCGTGCCCGTCGATGCTGCGAACCTCGGCGTCGTCGGTGAACAGGGCGGCCATGTCGTCCAGCTCGCGCGTCTGCTCCAGGTGGCGCAGGGCAGCGATGAAGCTGCGGGTGGTCTCGTCGGTGACCGCGTGGTCCACGGGTGGTCCTCTCCTCCGGCAGGCCCGCACCGGTCGCGCCGGCCCTGCCCCTGGTGTACCCGCGACACCGCGGCGGACACCTGGGCGGGCGGGGTCCTGCTCCGGGTGGCGTCCTGCCGCGGCTCGGTCATGCTGGACGCCATGACACGCACCGTGCTCGTCGCCGGCGCCTCGGGCTTCATCGGCTCGCACCTGTGCGACGCCCTGACCGAGGCCGGCCACGAGGTCCGCGCCATGACGCGTCACCCCGACGACTACTCCGGCAGCGGCACCCCGGTCGGCGCCGACGTGTCCGACCCCGACTCCCTGGTCGAGGCCCTCCGCGGCGTCGACGCGGCGTACTACCTCGTCCACTCGCTCGACTCCGCCGACTTCGAGGACAAGGACGCCCAGGCCGCCCGCAACTTCACCCGGGCCGCCGAGCAGGCCGGCGTGTCCCAGATCGTCTACCTGGGTGGGCTCGGCAGCGAGGACGAGGAGCTGTCGCCGCACCTGCGCTCGCGCCGCGAGGTCGAGCACCTGCTGGCCGAGGGGTCGGTCCCGGTGACGACGCTCCGCGCGGCGGTCGTCGTGGGCCACGGCGGCATCTCGTGGGAGATCACCCGCCAGCTCGTCGACCACCTGCCGCTGATGATCACGCCGAAGTGGGTGGACACGAAGACCCAGCCGGTGGCCCTCCCGGACGTCATCCGCTACCTCGTGGGGGTCCTGGGCGAGCCGAGGGCCGAGGGCCGGACGTTCGAGATCGGCGGCCCGGACGTGCTGCGCTACATCGACATGCTGCGCCGCGCCGCGACCATCAAGGACAAGCGGATGCCACGGGTCAAGGTCCCGCTGCTCACGCCGCGGCTGTCGTCGTACTGGCTGGCGCTGGTGACCGACGTCGACACCGCCACGGCCCGCAACCTGGTCGACTCCATGACCACCGAGGTCGTCGTCAAGGACCGCTCGATCCTCGACGTCGTGCCCGGCGACCCGATCGGCTACGACGAGGCGGTCCGGCTCGCGCTCGCCGCCCGCGAGGCCGAGGACGACGCCGTCAAGGCGGACAAGGCGGAGGCCAAGGCCGACGCGAAGACCGAGAAGGCCACGGCGAAGGCGGACGAGGCCGCCGACGAGCGCGCCTGACGTGGGCTGGAGCCAGCGGTTGCGCGGGGTCGTGGACTCCGCGCTGATCACCAAGGTCGAGCGCGACCACCACCAGCCGGACAGCGAGTTCCGGCGCCGACGCGTCGTCGTCGCCGTGGTGCTCGTCGTGGGGGCGGTGCTGCTCGCGGTGTCGCTGGGCCTGGAACCCGGCGACCCGGCGTTCTACGGCTGGACGATGCTGGTGGCGCTGACCTGGGTGGTCGGCGGGCTGCTGTCCGGCCCGCTGCACCTGGGCCGCACCCCCTCGCGCGGCGAGCTGCGCCGACCGGTGCTCAGCCCGATCCTGCTGGGCCTGGGCGCCGCCGCCGCCTTCGCCGTCGGCGCCCTGGTCGTGCGGCAGATCCCGCCCCTGGCCGGCTACGTCGACGACGTGCTCGCCCACGCCGACGCCGGCTACCTGCCGCTGATCGCCGCGGTCACGCTCATCAACGGCGTCGCCGAGGAGATCTTCTTCCGGGGCGGGCTGTTCGCGGCCATCGGCCGGCGTCGGCCGGTCCTGATCTCGACCCTGGTCTACGGCGTGGCCACCGTCGCGACCGGCAACGTGATGCTGGTCTTCGCGGCGCTGGTGCTCGGGGTGGTGCTGGGCCTGCAGCGCCGGGCCAGCGGCGGCGTGCTCGCCCCGATCCTCACCCACGTCACGTGGTCCTCGGCGATGCTGTTCGTCCTGCCCCCGCTGTTCGGCTGAGGCGCCCCCACCGTCGACCGCAGGCTCAGGTACGGGCCGCCCTGGACCGGGTCCACCAGCCCCAGACGAGCAGCACGACCACCGCCCCGACGACGCTGCCGATCAGGCCGCTCGGACGCAGGGCCAGTCCGTCCCCGGACAGCAGGCTCACGCCGAGCCCGCCCACGAACGAGCCCAGCAAGCCGGCCACGAACGCCTCGGGCCAGGACACCTTGCCCCGCCCCAGGATCAGCCAGGCCGCAGCCCCGGCGATCATCCCCCACAACAGGATCCCGATGATGAGCACGACGTCTCCTCCTCAGCCCGCGAACCGCCACCGGGTCGCGTCGGAGGACTTGGGTGCGGGTGCACCACGCCCACCGTGGCGGGATGCTCGCACACCCGGGCACCCCCCCGGTAGAGGCAGCAGGGTCCGGTTCAGCGGTCCGGCCCCGGCCCCGGCTGGCAGCGCGGGCACCACCACGTCCGGCGACGGCCTGCATCGCCGGGGACCTCCTCGACCACGCGGACCGTCGTCCCGCACCGCAGGCACGGCCGTCCGGCGCGGCCGGCCACCCAGTGCGACCGCCCCGGTCGGGGGTCCCCGGTCGTGACCTGGGACGTGGGCCTGCCGGTCAGCGCACCGGAGACCGAGAACCGCAGGAGCCGGTGGGCCAGGTCCACCACCCGGTCCAGGTCCACCTCGCCGACCGGCGTCCACGGCGAGCGCCCCCGCAGGAAGCAGATCTCGTTCGCCCACAGGTTCCCGATCCCGGCCAGGTTCCGCTGGTCGAGCAGGGCCGCGGCCAACGGTCGGTCGGCGGGTGCCGAGAGCCGTCGCACGGCCTCGGCGGGGTCCCAGCCGGGGCCGAGCAGGTCGGGACCGAGGTGACCGACCACGTCGTCCTCCCGCACCGAGGGGAGCACCTCGACGACGGGCATCCGCAGCGCGTAGGCCGTCGGGCCCCCGGTCGTCAGGCGCACCCGGACCTCGGGCGTCAGCCGGCCGGGCAACCGGCGCCCCTGACGCACCACGGACCACTCGCCGTCCATCCGCAGGTGGGTGTGCAGGGTCAGCCCACCGCTGAACCGGGTGAGCAGGTGCTTGCCCCGTGACACGGTCCCCTCGACCGTCCGACCGGACAGGTCGACCGTGGCGAACCGGGGTACCCGGAGGTCGCTGGCGACCACGACGAGCCCGCTCAACCGCTCGTCGAGGCGGCGCGCCACGCGCCACACGCTGTCCCCCTCCGGCACCGGTCGACCATAGGCAGGGACCGCGTGGGGGGCACCCGGACCGCGGCCCGACAATGGGCAGGTGCTGCAGACCATCCGCGACCACCAGGCCACCTGGTCCCGCCACCGCCACCCGCACCAGCTCGTGCTCGCGGTCACCGCGTGGGCCGAGACGGCGACCCTGGTGGTCCTGCTGGTCAACATCGTGACGGTCCACTCCGAGCTGGTGACGTCCACCGTGGGTCCGCTGCACGGCGGCCTGTACCTGCTGTGCTCGGCCGCGGTGGTCGCCGCCCGCTGGGTCCGCGGCTGGTCGTGGCTGCTGGTCCTGGTGGGACTGCTGCCCGCGGTGGGCGCCGTCATCGCGCTGGAGAAGCTGCGGCGCGAGGGGGCCGGGCTCGGGCTCGGCCGTACCGCCGCCTGACCCAGCGGGGCGACGCCACCGATGATCCGAGGACGCACGACCGGTCATCCCGTCATGGGACCGACCGGCACGACCGACGACGACCTGCCCCCCGCGGTCGAGGCCTACCTCGCCGCGACGGACCCGCGCGGGCGCGCGCTCTTCGAGCGCGTCCACGACCTGGTGCTGGACGTGCACCCCGACGCCGCCACCGTCATCTCCTACAACATGCCGACCTACGTCGTCGGGGCCAGCCGGTTGCACGTCGGGGTATGGCGCCACGGCCTGTCGGTCTACGGCTGGCGCCAGGGCCAGGACGGGGGTTTCGCCGCACGGCACCCGGACCTGGTCGGCGACAAGGGCACCATCAGGCTCACGCACGCGGCGGCGGCCACGGTGACCGACGACGAGCTGCGCGACCTGGCTCGCGCGAGCCTCGACCCCTGACCCGTCCGGACGGAGCGACCTGGCCGAGCGCGCGGCCTACCGCGGCTCGTCCTCCGTCCAGGCGTAGTCCATGAGGCGCGCGGTCCCGACCGCCACCTCGCGGCCGGCCAGCCGCTCGACCAGGTGCAGGGCCAGGTCGAGGCCGGCCGAGATGCCGGCGGAGGTGAGCACCCCGTCGTCGACCCAGCGGACGCCCTCCACGACGGTCAGACCGGGGTGGCGTCGACGCAGCTCGGCGACGTCGTCGGAGTGGGTCGTGACGCGCTCGTCGGTGAGCCGGCCGGCCTCGGCCAGCACGAACGCCCCCGTGCAGACCGACGCGAGCAGCTGCGCCTCGGGCCCGGCCGCGAGCCAGTCCAGCACCTCCTGGTCGCGCGCGACGGCGTCCGTCACCCCGCCGGGGACCAGGACCACGTCCAGGGGCGGGTGGTCGGCCAGGGTGTGGTCGGCGATAAGGCACAGGCGTCGAGCACCTCGACCTGGTCGAAGACCAGGATCCCGACCCTCACGGCGTGGACCCCGGGCCGGGGCAGGGGGGCGGCGGCCGGACGGACGGGGTGGTTCACGCGCAGCAACCTAGCCTCGCGCCCACCTGGCCCCACGGCGAAGCGCCCCGCGCGCCCGTGGGCCCGGTGCGCCGGGTAGCGGTGCGCCGGGGACAGGTTCGCCCGTTCGGCTGACGGCACGCCTCCCGGTTTGTGCACCCGGCCGTGACAGAGGACGGTGGGGGCCGTGACACGGGTGACGAGGACGCAGGGCGACTCCTCGGGCATGCCCATCCCCGCTGCCCTCGACCCTGCGCACGAGGACCACGAGGACCGACGCCTGCTCGGCCGTGCCCGCGCCGGCGACGGCGACTGCGTGGCCTCGCTCTACGACCGGCACGCCGGCGCGCTCTACGCCTTCGCCCGGGGCGTGCTGGGCGAGGGGACGGCCGCCGAGGACGCCGTCGTCGACGTCCTGGTCGACGCGTGCGGCGCTCGACCCGCGACCCCGGCGCAGCCCCGGTCCGTCCGTCACGCCCTGGCGGTCGCCACCTACCGCCGGTGCGCGTCCCCCGGCCCGCTCACGGCGGCCGCCCGCTCCCGCGCGGTCCTGGCCCTGTGCGTCCACGGCGAGCACACCTACCGCGAGGCCGCCGCCCTGACCGGCGTCGCACGAGCCCCCCTGGGTCGCCTCCTGCAGGCCGAGATGCGCGGCCGCGGGCTGCCGCGGTCCGCCTGAGGCGGAGCGAGGTCGGCGACCTGGTCGCAGCCCGACCACCCGTTCACGGCACGTCGACCCGGATGACCTCCTGGTCGGTGGTGGGGCCGGAGGCGAACTTCCCGTTGACGACCCACAGCGACCCGGCCTTGAACAGGGCCGTGGTCGGTCGCTCCAGGTCGTCCTCGACGGGCTCGTCCACCGTCAGCGCCCCCGTCACCTCGTAGCTGCCGGCCGCCAGGTCCAGGTCGACGACGGCGACCGAGTCCTCGCCGAAGCCGTAGACGACGTAGACGACGTAGACGGTCGTACCGCGCAGCTCGAGCCCGTCCCCGGCCGTCAGGTCACGACCACCGGTCTGCTCGAGCCGGTCGGCGACCCCGGTCTGGCGGTCCACGCGCAGCAGGTCTCCCTGGTCGACGACCAGCAGGTCCCCGCCGGGCAGCGTGCGGATGCCGTTGGCGTCGAACCCCGTCCCGCTCTGGGACCAGTCGCCGCTCAGCGGCAGCAGGGCCGGACCCGACGAGCCGTCGTCCGTCGGCCGCCGCGGGACCACGACCAGCTCGGCGTTCAGGGAGTCGGTGACGACGACCCGGTCGCCGGACAGGTCGACGTCGTTGAGGAACCGGCCGTTGGGCGCGACCGGTGCGGTGAACCGGGCCACCACGTCGCCCGTGTCGCCGTCGTAGGCCGTGACCGTGCCGGTCGGCCCTCCCGCCACCCACAGCAGACCGGTGCCGGTGTCGTAGCTCATCCCGATGGACGCCCCGCCGGGCGTGGGCTCGACCAGCACGGCTCCGGTCCCGGTGCGCAGGTCACCGCGGTAGACGCCCCCACCCGCCGGGCCCGGTCGCGACCCGGCGTAGAACGTCGTCCTGGTGCCCCCGGCGATCCCCTCCGGCGAGTAGTCCGCCGGCAGCTGCAGGACGTCCGGGAACGGTCGCCCGGCCGGCGGGGCGGCGGAGGCCACCGCCGGCCCCGGGGTCAGCGCGGCGGTGACGGCGAGGGCGGACAACGCCACCACGGCGCGGGACCTGGCGCCGGGACGGGACGCACGACGACGGGACGTGGGGCGAGGGGACGTGGGGCGAGGGGACATCTCGGTGGCCTCCAGCGGTGACGGGGGGCCATGGTTAGCAGAACGGTGACAGCGCGCCACTCGAGCCGTTGCCGGCGGCCCGCACGTCCTCAGCCGGCGAGCACGCGGTCCACGAAACGGTCGACCCGCAGGCCCAGGTCGACCTGCCGCTCGGAGACGAGCGGGGCGGGGTCGGGCAGGTCTCGGGTCGGCGGGAGCGAGGCGCGCACGTGGTCCGAGCAGGCCAGGTCCGCGCAGACGTAGGTCCCCACGCTGTTGTCGTTGCGCCCGGCGGCACCGGCCAGGCGGGCCGTGAACAGCGCGACGTTCGCCCTGTGGACCGAGTGGCACAGCGAGCACTGCGCCGTCCGTCGGACGGGCAGCTCGGGGGCGCGCACGGCGATCCCGACGACCCCCTCCGGACGCACCCTCACCAGGTAGGCGCGCAGCGGCGCCTTGGTGTCGCGCCAGCCCAGGTACTCCCGGGAGTCCCAGTCCACCGCCGACAGGTCGGGCACCGTCATGCGGGCCCGGTCCTTCACGGAGCAGTTGCGCATGGAACGTCTGATCGTCTGCTCGTCCACCGGGTCCACGTGGACGGAGGCTAGGCAGCGTGCGGCGGGCTCGTCGAGGGGATTTCGGGCCGCCGCGACCAGACCCCGGTCAGACCGCGACAAGCCGGACCACGGCCCAGGACAGCGCCGGGAGCCGCAGCCGGACGGTGGTGCCGTCGACCTCGGTGCCCTCCAGCGGGCGCAGCCCGACCCGGTCCGGGTGGTCGGCGCGGTTGGTGGCGTGCCGGTCGTCGCCCTCGGGCACGGCCAGCACCTGGGCCTCCAGCACGCGCAGCGGCGGCAGCCCGAGCGCCTGCACCTCCACCGTCGACACCTCCGCGACGTCCCGGTTGGCCAGGAACAGCGCCAGCGTCCCGGTCTCCTCGTCCCAGGTCGCGGTGCCGTCGACCACGGGGACGTCACCGTAGGTGGGGCTCTCGTGCCGGTCCCCGCCCATGAGGACCTGCAGCACCTGACCCCGGGCGTGCCGGCGGACCTGCTCGAACGGCAGGGCGGAGGCCTGCTTCCAGGCCGGGCCGCCGGGCTCGCTGCGCAGCAGGCCGATGACGTTGACCAGCTGGGCCTGGCAGCCGATGGCCACCCGGTCGGCGTGGCGCAGCAGGGAGTTCAGCAGCGTCCCGACGACGACGGCGTCGGTGACCGAGTACTCGTCCTCGATGACCCGCGGCGCCACGTCCCACCCGCTGCGACCCTTCGCGATGTCGGTCTGCTGGTGCCGGCTCAGGTACCAGACGTTCCACTCGTCGAACGAGATCGTCATCTGTGTGCGGTGCCGCCCGCGGGCCTTGACCGCGTCGGCCGTGGCCACCACCTCGTCGATGAACGCGTCCATGTCGGCCGAGCAGGCCAGGAAGTCCGCGAGCCCCGACGGTCCCTCGTACTCCTCGTAGTAGGCGTGGGCGGAGACGTGGTCGACGACGTCGTAGGTCTCCTCCAGCACGACGCGCTCCCACTCGCCGAACGTCGCCATCCCCCGCCCGGAGCTGCCGCAGGCGACGAGCTCGACCGACGGGTCGACCAGCCGCATGGCGCGGGCCGTCTCCGCCGCGAGACGGCCGTACTCGTGCGCGGTCTTGTGCCCGACCTGCCAGGGGCCGTCCATCTCGTTGCCCAGGCACCACAGCTTGATGTCGAACGGGTCGGCGTCGCCGTGGGCGCGGCGCAGGTCCGACGTCTTCGTGCCGCCGGGGTGGTTGGCGTACTCGAGCAGCTCCAGCGCCTCGCGGACGCCGCGCGTGCCCAGGTTGACCGCCATCATCGGCTCGACGTCGGCCTTGCGCGCCCAGCGGACGAACTCCGACAGGCCGAACTCGTTGGTCTCGACGGTGCGCCAGGCCAGGTCGAGACGGCGGGGCCGGTCCTCGCGCGGCCCGACGAAGTCCTCCCAGTCGTGCCCGGACACGAAGTTGCCGCCGGGGTAGCGGACCACGGTGGGCCCGACCTCGCGGACCAGGTCCAGCACGTCCTGCCGGAGCCCGTCGGCGTCGGCGCTCGGGTGCCCGGGCTCGTAGATCCCGGTGTAGACGCACCGGCCCATGTGCTCCACGAACGACCCGAACAGCCGAGGCGGCACGGGCCCCACGGTGAAGTCGCGGGCGATGGTCAGCTGGGCGCTCGGCACGGGTCTGCTCCTGGGTGGTGGCACGGGAGCCGTGCGGGCGGCCGGGGGGGGGGGGGCCCCCCCCCGCGCCGGGCCGGCGGGGGGGCGCCCGGCCGGCCACCC
>JBBSQH010000008.1:0-88500 GCA_038258055.1 Actinomycetales bacterium | reverse complement strand
GTGGTGATCCCGTCGCGCCGGCCCTCCGGAGGGAACCCACCCCCGGGTGGGGGGGGGCGGCGCCGGCACACGCAGCCGCCGCCCGCCCACCACACCGACACCCCCCCCCCCCCCACACCCACACACCCCCCCCCCGCCCCCCCCCCCCCCGGGGCAGCTAAACGACCCCCGGCCGACGCGACGGGACCACCACCCAGCCAGCAGGTGACGGGGGAGACCCCGAACCCCAAGCAACGTCATGTGAGCGTCACAGCCCCGTCTGGCTGACGCCGTACTCGGCCTGCTCGGGGGTGAAGCCCTCGAACTCCAGCTGCTCGACCAGACCGGAGCGGGAGAACGACGTGTACTCCAGGTAGGACTGGGCCGACTTGGCCGCCTGCTCGTTCCAGTCGACCGTCACGCGCTCGACCGCCCAGGTCGCGTCCTCGGTAGAGAAGCCCTCGAACTCGAGCTGTTCGATAAGCCCGGTCAGGGAGAAGGCCGTGTAGTCCAGGTAGCTCTCGGCGGACCGGAGCGCGTTCTGCTGGGAGACGGTGCCGGCAGCCGCCACGGCCTCGGCCTCGGCCACAGCGGCTTCCGCGGCGGCGGCTTCAGCTGCCGCCGCTTCAGCAGCAGCCGCCTCTTCCGCCGCCTGAGCCTCGGCTGCTTCCGCTGCTGCTGCCGCCTCCTCGGCCGCTGCTTCTTCCGCAGCCACGCGGTCAGCGTCCTCCTGGGCCGCGAGCTCCTCGGCCGTCAGTTCCGTCGGTTCCGCGCTAGGCGATGGTTCAGCCGACGCTGAGGCCGGCGCACTTGCAGCGACGGGCGCCGCCTCCTCGTCGGGAGCCGGGTCGGGGGCCAGGAGCCCCAGAACGATGAATAGCCCGACGAGGCCGATTGGGATGGCGAACCGCTTCTTCTTGAACCAAGGGCGCGGGGCACGACCGGTGGTCTCGACCAGCGGGTCGCCGGGCTCCGGCGTGTAGAGCTCCCACCCGTCCGGGGCGGGGCCCCAGGCCGGGTCCGGCTCCCATCCAGGAGGCGGCGTCCACCCCTCCGGGGGCGGGGGCCAGTTCGGGGGTGGGTTGTAGCGCATGACGCCTCCCGGGTGTCGTGGGCTCGCCTACCCGGGCGGATAGGGCAGATCCGGAACGTATGTGAGCCCTCCGGACTCAGGCAGTCAGATGCGTCACCACGGGCCGAGCGGAGGATGAGACCTCCGCCGAACGGAGGGCCGTCCCAAGAAAGTCAGCAGAAAGTCAGCAGCCACCCCTGCGCGAGACAACACACGGCGTCAGGTAAGTGCAGGTGAGAGCGGTGCGGCACGTCGCCGGAGGGCCCCGGCAACGTTCACACCGAAGGGGTCGCTGGTTCGAACCCAGGACCGCCTACCAGCACGATGATCTGGCACAAGCGCCCTCATGAGATCGGTCCATTTGGTCGGCGCGGCTTACGCAGGGTGGCCCGCACGGCCGACCGCGGGTGCCCGCACCACCTCGTCAGTGAGGGTGGCCTGGTGACGTCGCTGTTCGCCCGAGGCGACGGGCCCTGCACTCAGGCGGCGCAACGTTCGCCACCAGACAGTTCGTCACCAGACACCCTTAGGCGAAGAGGTAGACCTGATCAGCGCTGGCTGAGTTTCACAGCCCCGTCTGGCTGACTCCGTACTCGGCCTGCTCGGGGGTGAAGCCCTCGTACTCCAGCTGCTCGATCAGGCCGGAGCGGGAGAACGAGGTGAACTCAAGGTAGGACTCGGCCGACTTTGCCGCCTGCTCGTTCGCGGGGGCGGGGGCCAGTTCAAGGGTGGGTTGAGCGCATGGTGTCTCCCGGATGTGGTCGGCTCACCTACCCGGACGGAAAGGGCAGATCCGGAACGTAGGTCGGCCGGACGCACACGGGCAGACGGATGGGCCAGCACGGGCCGACCGGACGATACGACGCGCGCCGAACGGAGGGCGCTTCTCGAGCCGGCAGGAAGCATCCCGCGGAACTGATGCACCTCCCTCAGACCGGCTCGCCCTCCGACCTCGCAGGCAGCAGCAGGGCCACGATCGTGGCGGCGTGCAGGACGACGGCCAGGCCGTAGAGCAGGACGACCCAGGCGGCTTCGTCCAGCACCACGCGGTAGGCGATCACCGGCAGCACCAGCTGCATCAGGCCACCCAGTGCGGCCAGACCGCCGAGGATTCGTGCGGCCGGGGATCCAGCCAGGACGAAGGCGGCAAGCCCACCCATCACGACAGCGCTGGTGATCACGGGAAGCAGCTCGAGCACCGCGACGAACCCACCCGGCGTGCCCAGGCGCATGACGGCCACGGCGTAGCCGTTCACCACGAAGATCGTCGCCGCAGCCGCGAGCAGCAGCACCGCCGCCACCGGCCTGCGGTGGCCGGGACGCAGCCACCGGTCCAGTCGACCTTCGTGGTCGCCGGCACCGAGTACCCCAATGTCGGGTGGCGCCACCTGCCCCGTCGGTCGTTCGTGCCTAGTCACATCGTCCCCCGGTGAGTCGGAAGCAGCCCATGCTGGCACCACCGCGATCGGCGACGAGGACCTACCCCGTCACGGAGGGTGAACTGGCCTCAACTGGCTGCACTGTTACGGGCCTCCGCGGTAGCGTCTCTCGACCGTCCTGCGCCAGGTGGGCCGGCGCCCGGTGGTCCACCGTGGGGAGCACCGCATGAACGCTCCGAGTCAGGACCCGTCGTTCGTGCCCGGTCAGCCGTCGCCGCTGGCCGACCAGTCGAAGGCGGCGCACACGGCGCACGACGCGGCACGGCGTGCGTCCAAGGACTCAGAGGCCGTCGCCCGTTCCGCCGCCGACACGGTGTCCGCGGCCGGGGACGCGACGACCGCGACATTGTCATCGGTCGCCGCCGCCCGTTCCGCCGCCGCGGAGATCGTGGCCGCCGCGGCGTCGGTCGCCGCCGAGATCGCAGCCCGCGAGGCGCTGGCGGTCCAGGACGAGGCCGACCGTCGTGCCGTCGACGTCGCCGCCGCGGCGGTCACCGCCCTGGAGCTGGTGGCGGTCGACGACGGAGCCGTGACCCCCGACGAGGCGCGCCGGCTGGCAGCCCGGATCGCGCAGCTCGTGTCGGCCGACGTGGTCAACCAGGCCCGGCTCACCGACGAGGCGGCCGGGCGTGTCGCCCAGGCGGTGGCACTGGCCGCCGAGGCGGCTGCCCTGGCCGCGTGGACGGCGGCCTCGTTGGTCGAGGCCGCCGCGCTCGGGGCCCGGGCGGCCGCAGAGGAGACCGCACATGCCAGCGCGGCGACCGAGGAGGCGTCGGTCGTCGCGGTCAACTCCGCCGGTCATGTCGCCGACCTGGCCCGCCGTCGGGTGGCTCAGCTGCGCCAGGCCCCGATGGTGGCCGAGCTGCGCCTGGCGCTGGAGCGCGACGAGCTGGAGCTGCACTACCAGGCCATGATCGACGTGGCGTCCGGTGCGGTGACCGGTGTCGAGGCCCTGATCCGCTGGCACCACCCCAGCCGCGGCCTGCTGCAGCCGGCGAGCTTTCTCGACGTGGCGGAGGGGCCGTACCTCGTCGAGCCGATCGGGGACTGGGTCCTGCGATCCGCGTGCCGACAGGCCGCGATCTGGTCGAACAGGTACGGCGACCGGGCGCCGCGGGTGTGGGTGAACGTGTCGTGCGACCAGCTGGGGCGCGACCACCTGGTCGGGGTCGTGGCCGACGTGCTGGAGGAGACGCACCTGCCCCCTGACCGGCTGGGCATGGAGATCACCGAGCGGCAGTTGGCTCGGCGCGTCGGCCACGTGATCGACGACCTGGAGGCCTTCCGGCGGCTCGGCGTGGCGCTGTCGGTCGACGACTTCGGCACCGGGTACGCCTCGCTGGACTACCTGCGCCGGTTCAGCTTCGACGAGATCAAGATCGACCGCAGCTTCGTGTCCGGGCTGCAGCAGCGGACCGACCGGGCGGTGGCGTCGTCGATCGTCGCCCTCGGGCGCTCCCTGGGGCTGACCGTCGTGGCGGAGGGGGTCGAGAACGCCTCCCAGCTCGAGCTGGTCACCGATCTCGGGGTCGACGTCACGCAGGGGTACCTGCACCACCGCCCGGCTCCTGCGGCGGAGATCGACCAGCAGATCGGTGCGCACGCCACCGTCTGAGCGCGCGCGCCGACGTGCTTGCGGATTCGTCGACCCGGGCGTACTTTCTCGTCAGCGCCTCACTGTCGAAGCGTTTCACCAGTCCGCCGCACGCGGACGAGACGACGGAGTCCGAGCATGACGAGCATCCACGACGTGGCCCGTGCCGCCGGGGTGTCCATCAGCACGGTCTCCTACGCCCTGTCCGGCAAGCGCTCGATCACCGAGGCCACCCGCCAGCGCGTCGAGGCCGCCGTCCGTGACCTCGACTACCGGCCCAACGCCGGCGCCCGCATGCTGGCCGGCAAGCGCACCTACATCCTGGCCGTCACCGAGCCCCTGCGCGCCGACACCTACGCCCCGGCCCACATGGCCTTCGTGCTGGCCGTGGCCACCGCGGCGCGGCGCTACGACTACGACGTCCTCCTGCTGCTGCAGGACGAGGCCGCCGGTGGGCTGCAGCGGGTCACCTCCAGCCGCCTGGTCGACGGGATCATCGTCCTGGACGTCACCAAGGACGACGACCGGGTCGACCTGGTACGCCGGCTGGACGTCCCGTCGGTGGTCGTCGGTGTGCCCGACGACACCCAGGGCCTGGTGTGCGTGGACCTGGACTTCGAGGCCGCCGCCCGCCTGGCGGTGGACACCCTGGCCGACGCCGGCCACCGCACCGTCGGCCTGCTGGGGGAGCCCCGGTCGGTCTACGAGCGCGGCTCCAACTTCCCGCCCCGGTTCCGGGACGCTTTCCTGGCTCACGCCGCCTCGCGCGGCCTGCAGGCCCGCTTCGCGATGCCGGAGCGGGACACCGCTGCGGCCCGGGCCGCGGTCGGTGACCTGCTGGGTCCGGACGCGGACCTGACCGGGCTGGTGATGCACTGCGAGGAGTCCATCCAGGCCACCGCGGTGGAGCTGCTGCGCGACCGCGGCCTTTCGGTGCCCGGTGACGTCTCGGTCATCTCGGCCGCGTCGACGTTCGACACCGCCGCCCTGCCGGTCCCGCTCGACGTCATCCCGCTGGTGCCCGCGCGCAGCTGCGACCGCGCCGTCGAGCTGGCCATCGAGCAGCTGACCGAGCGCGTCGACCCGCGCGTCGAGCTGATCCCGCCGACCTACGTCGGTCGCGGCTCGCTCGGACCCCCGCCCACGTCCTGACCCTCGCCCGACCCCCCGGAGGACCCGTCCGGTCATCATCGAAACGCATCGACTGTCGAAACGCATCGAACCCAGCACCACCTACGAGGAGGTAGGCACCATGAGCAGCAGGACCACCAGCAGGAGCAGCAGGTTCCGCCGGGTACGCATCGGCACCGCAGCGGCAGTCGTGGGCGCGCTCGCCCTGGCCGCGTGCGGCGGGTCGGGGGACGACAGCGCGGCCGGCGGTGACTCCGGCGACCAGGTGCTGCGGCTGTGGCACTTCGAGTCCGACACCAGCGCCATGGGCATCGCCTGGGACGAGGCCATCGCCACGTTCGAGTCCGAGACCGGGGCGACCGTCGAGTTCGAGGAGCGCAGCTTCGAGCAGATCCGCACCACCGCCAGCCAGGTCCTCAACTCCGACGAGGCCCCGGACATCCTCGAGTACAACAAGGGCAACGCCACGGCGGGCCTGCTGGCCAGCCAGGGCCTGCTGACCCCGATCGACGACCAGGTCGAGGAGTTCGGCTGGGACGAGATGCTGGCCCCCGCCCTGCAGACCACGGCCCGCTACGACGAGTCCGGGATCATGGGCTCCGGCAGCTGGTACGGCGTCCCCAACTACGGGGAGTTCGTCGAGTTCTACTACAACGAGGACATGTTCGCCGAGTACGGCGTCGAGGTCCCCACCAGCATCGAGGAGCTCGAGGCCGCGATGGCCACCTTCGAAGAGGCCGGTGTCACGCCGCTGGCCGAGGCCGCGGGGGAGTACCCGCTCGGCCAGCTCTGGTACCAGCTCGCCCTCACCCAGGCCGACCGCGAGTGGGTCGACGCCTACCAGCTGTACACCGACGACGTGGACTTCTCCGGCGAGGAGATCAGCTACGCGACCGAGACCGTCAAGGACTGGACGGACGCCGGCTACATCAGCACCGACGCCACCGGCCTCGCGGCCGAGGACGCGGGCGTGGCGTTCATGAACGGCGAGTACCCGATGTTCTTCTCGGGCAGCTGGTGGCACAACCGGTTCACGACCGAGATCGAGGGCTTCGAGTTCGGCACGTTCCTGTTCCCCGGGGCCGAGATGTCGCCCGGGTCGGCCGGCAACATGTGGGTCATCCCCGTCGAGGCCCGCAACCCCGGCCTGGCGGCGGAGTTCATCGACATCACCATGCGCCCGGAGATCCAGGCCCTGATCGGCAACAACGGCGGCGTGCCCGTCGCGGCCGACCCCGCCGACATCACCGACGAGAAGAGCGCCGAGCTCATCGAGAACTTCAACACCCTGAACTCCCGCGACGGGATCGCCTTCTACCCGGACTGGCCCACGGCCACGTTCTACGACGACCTGAACGCCGGCCTGCAGGAGCTGCTCAACGGCACCCAGGACCCCGCCGCCGTGCAGGAGCAGCTCGGTCAGCAGTACGCCGACGGCGTCGCCGACATCACGGGCTGATCGAGATGGCTGCCGTCACCGAACGGACCACCGCCGGGGAGCGCACCGCTCCCCGGCGGGGGCAGCCGAGCCAGATCCCGGGCCTGCGCGCCCACACGTACTGGATCTACCTCGTCCCGGGGCTCGCGCTGCTCACCCTCGTCATCCTCGTCCCGCTGGTCTGGAACGTGTACCTGACGTTCACGTCCTACCGGGGGATCCGGCCGCCGGAGTTCATCGGCCTGGACAACTGGGTGGAGCTGTTCGGCGACGCCACCTTCTGGCAGTCGTTCCAGAACTCGATCGCCATGATCGTCGCGATGGTGGTCGTGCCCACCGGCCTGGGCCTGGTCCTGGCCGCCATGCTCTTCGACCTGGTCGGTCGCAAGTTCGGCGGCCGGGTGGCCAGCTTCCTGCGGGCGACGTACTACCTGCCGCAGATCCTGCCGTCGGTGATCGCCGCCATCGTCATCGGCTGGATCCTGCGGCCGCAGAACGGCGCCCTGAACACCATGCTGGAGGCCGTCGGGCTGGGAGCGCTGCAGGCCAACTGGCTGGGCGACCCGCGGTTCGCGCTGCCCAGCATCATGCTGGTGCTGGTCTGGGTGCAGATCGGCTACCCGGTCGTCATCTTCATGGCCGCGCTGCAGCGGGTCGACCCCGAGCTGTACGAGGCCGCGGAGCTCGACGGGGCCAACTGGTTCCAGCGGTTCCGTGCGATCACGGTCAGCATCATCCGACCGGAGATCTTCGTCGTGGTCCTCACCTGCGCCATCGCGGCGCTCAAGGTGTTCGGACCGGTCTACGCCCTGACCGGCGGCGGGCCCGGGACCTCGACCATCGTCCCGGCCTACTACGCCTACAGCGAGTTCTTCCAGTCCCAGCAGGTCGGCTACGGCGCCACCATCGCCACCGCGCTGACGGTGGTCATCGCGGCCCTGGCCGTGGTGTTCGTCCTGGTCCAGAGCCGCCTGGAGAAGGCAGAGGAGCGGAGCTCATGAGCGCCCCCACCACCGACCGCCCGACCCGGGACGTACCCGCGGTGGACCGCACGGCCCCCGCCCCGAGGCGTCGACGCCGTCGCACCCTCACCGACTGGGCGCTGCTCGCGGTGGCGGTCCTCGTCGGGCTCGTCATCGCCGTGCCGTTCGTCCTGATCCTGATCAACTCGTTCAAGTCCCCGACGGACTACAGCAACGGCGGGCCGCTGTCGCTGCCGACGTCGTTCTACACCGACGGCATCGTCGCGTTCTGGGAGCGGGTCGACTTCCCGCAGAAGCTCCTGAACAGCTTCGTCATCTCCGGCAGCGTCGCGGTGCTCGCGGTCCTGCTGTCGGTGCTCAACGCGTTCGCCCTGGGCATCGGCCGGATCAAGGGCCGGATGTGGATCGTGCTGCTCATCCTGCTGGCCAACATGCTGCCGCAGGAGGTGCTGCTGTACCCGCTGTACTTCATGTTCAAGGAGATCGGGCTCTACAACACCATCTGGCCCGTCATCATCATCTTCACCGTCATCCAGAGCGCGTTCGGCACCTACCTGCTGGCCAGCGTCTACAGCACGTTCCCCAAGGAGATGCTCGAGGCCGCGGCGCTCGACGGCGCCAACCGCCGGCAGATCCTGTGGCGGATCGTCTACCCGATCTCGCGGCCCACGCTGGCGGTGCTGCTCATCTTCTTCTTCATCTGGACCTGGAACGAGTTCCTCATCCCGCTGACGTTCCTGGTCAGCAACGCGGTCCAGACCGTCCCGGTGGCGGTGACCGTCCTGCAGGGCGACCGGATGATGGACGTCACGACGACGTCCGCGTCCGCCCTGCTGGGCCTCATCCCCACGCTCGTGTTCTTCCTGATCTTCCAGCGCACCCTGACCAGGGGCATCACGGCAGGAGCAGTCAAGTAATGAAGTTCACCGACGGGTTCTGGCACACCCGACCCGGCGTCGACGCCCAGATCGCCCGCGAGGCCCACGACGTCGAGGCGGTGCCGTCCCCCGAGGGCGACCGGCTCGTCGTGGAGGCGCCCACCCGGGTCATCGCGGGACGCGGCGACACCCTCAACCGACCGGTCCTCACGGTCACGCTGTCCAGCCCGCTCGACGGGGTCATCCGGATCCGGGTCGAGCACCACCGCGGCACGCGACCGTCCCCGGGCTTCGACCTGGTCGGGGCCGAGAAGGGCCACGGCAGCGCCTGGACCGACGACGCCGCGGGCGTGCTGGAGTCCGGCCCGCTGCGGGCGCGGATGACCCGCGGTGCGCCCTGGGACCTGGCGTTCGAGGCCGACGGCACGGTCCTCACCCGCAGCGGCGACAAGTCCGTGGCCTGGCTGGGTGTGGCCGACGACGCCCCGGTGACCGCCGAGCCCGCGGGCGTGGCCGGCGTCAGCACCGACGGGCTGGCCCCGGCGAGCTCCTACGTCCGGACCCAGCTGAGCCTGGGCGTGGGCGAGCTGGTCTACGGCCTGGGGGAGCGGTTCGGCCCGCTGGTCAAGAACGGCCAGAGCGTCGACGTCTGGAACGCCGACGGCGGCACGTCCAGCGAGCAGGCCTACAAGAGCGTGCCGTTCTACCTGACCAACCGCGGCTACGGCGTGCTGGTCAACCACCCCGAGCACGTGTCGTTCGAGGTGGGCAGCGAGGCCGTCGAGCAGGTCCAGTTCTCGGTCCCCGGCGAGACGCTGGAGTACCTGGTCATCGCCGGACCGACCCCGGCGGAGGTGCTGCAGCGCTACACCCGGCTGACCGGGCGCCCGGCCAAGGTGCCGGCCTGGTCGTACGGGCTGTGGCTGTCGACGTCGTTCACCACCGACTACGACGAGGCCACCGGCAACCGGTTCATCGACGGGATGGCCAGCCGCGACCTGCCGCTGAGCGTCTTCCACTTCGACTGCTTCTGGATGCGCGAGTTCCGCTGGACCGACTTCGAGTGGGACCCGCGCACGTTCCCCGACCCCGAGGGCATGCTCGCGCGCCTGCACGAGCGCGGCCTGCGGGTCAGCGCGTGGCTCAACCCCTACGTCGCCCAGCGCTCGGCGCTGTTCGACGAGGCCGTCGAGGCCGGGTACCTGGTGCGCCGCGCCGACGGCAGCGTCTGGCAGTGGGACATGTGGCAGGCCGGGATGGGACTGGTCGACTTCACCAACCCCGCCGCGACCGCCTGGTTCCAGGACAAGGTGCGCGGCCTGCTCGCCCAGGGCGTCGACGCCATCAAGACCGACTTCGGCGAGCGCGTGCCGACCGACGTCGTCTGGCACGACGGGACTGATCCCGGGGTCATGCACAACTGGTACGCCCAGCTGTACAACCAGGCCGTGTTCGAGGTGCTCGAGGAGGTCCGCGGGCAGGGCGAGGCCGTGCTGTTCGCGCGCTCGGCCACCACGGGCGGGCAGCGGATGCCGGTGCACTGGGGCGGCGACAGCTCCTCGTCGTTCGTGTCGATGGCCGAGAGCCTGCGCGGTGGGCTGTCGCTGGTCCTGAGCGGGTTCGGGTTCTGGAGCCACGACATCGGCGGCTTCGAGGGCACCCCCGACCCGGCGGTGTTCAAGCGCTGGCTGGCGTTCGGGCTGATGTCGAGCCACTCCCGCCTGCACGGCTCGCAGAGCTACCGGGTGCCGTGGGTGTTCGACGAGGCCGACGAGGCCAACGAGGCCGACGAGGTCGAGGCGGTGCCGGGCGAGAGCGCCGTCGAGGTGGCGCGCACCTTCACGAACCTCAAGCTGCGCCTGATGCCGTACCTGTTCCAGGTCGGCCTGCACGCCCACCAGCACGGGGTGCCGTTCATGCGGCCGATGCAGCTGGAGTTCCCCGGCGACCCCGCTGTGGACCACCTGGACCGGCAGTACCTGCTGGGGGCAGACCTGCTGGTTGCCCCCGTGATGTCGGCCGACGGCGACGTCGACTACTACCTGCCCGCCGGCACGTGGACGAACCTGCTCACCGACGAGGTCGTCACCGGCGGGGCGTGGCGTCGCGAGCGCCACGGGTTCGCGTCGCTGCCGCTGTGGGTGCGCGAGGACGCGGTCCTGGTGACCGGTTCCCGCGACGACACCCCCGAGTACGACTACGCCCAGGACGCCCTCGTCACGGTGTACCCGGGCACGGCCGACCGCGACGTCGTGGTCACCCACCCCACGACGGGCGCGGTCACCACGTTCCGGGTGGTCCGGGACGCCGACGGCGGGGCCCGCGTCACGGCCGAGCCGGCGGTGCCGTTCCGGGCGCGCCTGGTCGGTGCGTCGGACGTGGCGGCCGTCGACGGCCGCGCGGGGCTCGCCCGATGAGCGCGACCAGCACCACCACGAGCGCCACCACGCCCGCCACGGGTCCGGACGACTACCGCGGGGCCGGTCTCCGGCTGCCGCCCGGCTTCGTGCTCGGCTCGGCCACCGCGGCCTACCAGGTCGAGGGGGCCGCGACCGAGGACGGCCGTGGCCCCAGCATCTGGGACACCTTCAGCCGCACCCCGGGCAAGGTCTGGGACGGCGACACCGGTGACGTGGCCGCCGACCAGTACCACCGCCTCGAGGCCGACCTGGACCTGATGGCCGACCTGGGCCTGCACGCCTACCGGTTCTCCGTCGCGTGGCCCCGGGTCCAGCCGACCGGGCGCGGGCCGGTCAACCCGGCGGGCCTCGACTTCTACCACCGCCTGGTCGACGGGCTGCTGGCCCGCGGCATCGCCCCGATCGCCACGCTCTACCACTGGGACCTGCCGCAGGCCCTGGAGGACGCCGGCGGCTGGCCCGTCCGGGCCACGGCCGAGGCCTTCGGCGAGTACGCGGCGGTCATGGGGGCGGCGCTGGGGGACCGGGTCCGCACCTGGACCACCATGAACGAGCCCTGGTGCTCGGCCTACCTGGGCTACGGCTCGGGCGCCCACGCCCCGGGGCGCACCGAGCCCGCCGCGGCGCTGGCCGCGGTCCACCACCTCAACCTGGGCCACGGCCTGGCGGTGCGGGCGCTGCGCGCGACGTCGACCGGTACCCCGGACTACTCGATCACCCTCAACATGCACGTGTTCCGCGGCGAGGGCGACGGGGCGGCCGACGCGCTGCGCCAGGTCGACGGCCTGGCCAACCGGGTGTTCCTGCAGCCCCTGCTGGAGGGCGGCTACCCGGCCGACGTCGTGGCGGACACCGCCGCGGTCAGCGACTGGTCGTTCGTCCGCGACGGCGACGAGGACCTGGTGCGCCAGCCGCTGGACGTGCTGGGCGTCAACTACTACTCCACGACCCGGGTCCGTCGCTGGGACGGCACCTCGCCCCGGCAGATGGCCGACGGCCACAAGGACATGGGCGGTACGCCGTGGCCCGGGGCCGACGACGTGGAGTTCCTGCTCCAGCCCGGCCCGTACACCGACATGGGCTGGAACATCGAGCCCGCGGGCCTGGAGGAGGTGCTGGTCGACCTGTCGCGGCGCTACCCGGACCTGCCCCTGATGGTCACCGAGAACGGGGCGGCCTTCGCGGACGAGGTGGTGCCGGACCCGACCGCACCCGGTGGGCTCGCGGTCCACGACGTCGAGCGCGTCGACTACCTGCGCCGCCACGTGACGGCGTGCCACCGGGCGATCGAGCGCGGTGTCGACCTGCGCGGCTACCTGGTGTGGTCGCTGCTGGACAACTTCGAGTGGGGCTACGGCTACTCCAAGCGGTTCGGCATCGTCCGGGTGGACTACGACACGCTCGAACGTCTGCCCAAGGACAGCGCCGCCTGGTTCGCCGAGCTGGCCCGGTCCGGTCGCATCCCGGACTGATGACCGAGGCCGGGCCGCTCACCACAGCCCGGTCTCGTCGACCCCCTGGACGGCCAGCCCGTCGGGGCGGGGCCCGTCCGGCCGGCGCGTCAGCAGCTGACGTGCCCGCCGGACGGGCCGGCTCACCCACCGCACCGGCCACCCCGCCACCCCGGGCACGCCGGCGCCGAGCCGGGTGATCGACCGGGCGTCCGGGCCGTACGACGGTCGTCGGGGCAGGGTCCACGCCGACACCAGCCAGGTCGGCAGGTCGAGCAGGCCCAGCACCCGGGCCACCCGCTCGGACTCGATGTAGTGCTCGGGGTCCAGCGACTCCGACAGCACGTCGCGCAGGGTGGCCGCGACCCCCGGCACGCCGTAGGCCCGGGCCAGGGCCGGCGCGTGGTGGGCGCCGCGCGGCTCGTCCAGGTCCTCGTCGTCCAGCACGGACGGGTCGCTGAGGTAGCGGAGGGGCTCGGCCGTCGCGTCGCCGGTGACCAGCACCAGCGACAGCAGCCGGTCCCTCACCACCTCGACCACCAGCACCGGGCCGAGCGCCGGCGCCAGGTCGGTGCCGAGGCCCTCCAGGTCCCGCCCGCCCGAGGCCACGACCAGGTGCGGCGAGGACGGCACCAGGACCACGTGGCCGTGCTCCTGCGGGCCCACCCAGCCGCTGAACCGGGCCCGCCGGGCGTGCTCCAGGACCGCGCCGTGCTCACCGGTCAGCACGGCCCCGCGGTAGGAGTGCCCCGCCGGCCCACCCGCGCCGACCTCCACGCGTCCGACCACCACGTCGACCACCTCCGGGCTGCCGGGTCGGGCACCGCCGCCGTCGGCCCGCCCGTGCACAGATCACAGCACCGATCCCGGCCCGGCGGAACCGTCCATAGACTCGACCCGTGACGACCCCCACCCCGACCCGAGAGCACGAGACGGCGACGGGGGTCCTGCAGCGGGTCTTCGGCTACGACACCTTCCGCCCGGGGCAGCAGGACGTGGTCGACCACGTGGTGGCCGGCGGCGACGCCCTGGTCCTGATGCCCACCGGCGGCGGCAAGTCCCTCTGCTACCAGGTGCCCGCCCTGGTGCGTCCCGGTACCGCGGTCGTGGTCTCGCCCCTGATCGCCCTGATGCAGGACCAGGTGGACGCGCTCACCACGCTGGGCGTGCGGGCCGGGTTCCTCAACTCCACCCAGGACCCCGGCACCCGGCGCGAGATGGAGCGCCGGTACGTCGACGGCGAGCTGGACCTGGTCTACCTGGCGCCCGAGGCGCTGCGCTCACCGGCCACCCAGGCCCTGCTGGACCGCGGCACGATCTCGCTGTTCGCCATCGACGAGGCGCACTGCGTGGCCCAGTGGGGCCACGACTTCCGCCCGGACTACCTGGCGCTGTCGATGCTGCACCAGCGCTGGCCGAACGTGCCCCGGATCGCCCTGACGGCGACGGCCACGACGCAGACCCGGGCCGAGATCGCCACGCGGCTGGACCTGACCGACGCCCGGCACTTCGTGGCCAGCTTCGACCGGCCCAACATCCAGTACCGGATCGTGCCCAAGGCCGAGCCACGGCGGCAGCTGCTGGACCTGCTGCGCACCGAGCACCCCGGCGACGCCGGCATCGTCTACTGCCTGTCCCGGGCCTCGGTCGAGAAGATCGCGGCGTTCCTGGTCGACAACGGCATCCAGGCCCTGCCGTACCACGCAGGCCTGGACGCGGGGACCCGGCTGGCCAACCAGCAGCGGTTCCTGCGCGAGGACGGCCTGGTGATGGTGGCGACCATCGCGTTCGGGATGGGCATCGACAAGCCCGACGTCCGCTTCGTCGCGCACCTGGACCTGCCCAAGTCGGTCGAGGGCTACTACCAGGAGACCGGCCGCGCCGGGCGTGACGGGCTGCCCTCGACCGCGTGGCTCGCCTACGGCCTGGCCGACGTGGTGCAGCAGCGGCGCATGATCGACACCTCCGACGGCGACCTGGCCCGGCGCCGCGTCCTGTCGGCGCACCTGGACGCCATGCTGGCGCTGTGCGAGACGGCGGGGTGCCGCCGGGTCCGGCTGCTGGCCTACTTCGACCAGGCCAGCGAGCCCTGCGGCAACTGCGACACCTGCCTGAGCCCGCCCGAGACCTGGGACGGCACCGTCCCGGCGCAGAAGCTGCTGTCCACCGTGCTCCGGCTGCAGCGCGAACGCGGGCAGTCGTTCGGGGCCGGGCAGTCGGTGGACATCCTGCTGGGGCGCACCACGCCCAAGGTCACCCAGCACCGCCACGGCGAGCTCTCCGTCTTCGGCATCGGGACCGAGCTGGACGAGGGGGAGTGGCGCGGCGTCGTCCGGCAGCTGCTGGCCCAGGGGCTGCTGGACGTGCAGGGGGAGTACGGCGTCCTGGCCCTGACCGCCGCGTCGGAGGACGTGCTCCGCGGCCGGGCCGAGGTGCGGCTCCGCAAGGAGGCACCCCGCCGGACCGGGTCCGGCCGGGGCGGTCGGAAGGCGCGCGCCGCGGTCGAGGACCTGCCCGCCGACGTCGCCCCGGTGTTCGAGCGGCTGCGCGCCTGGCGGGCGGCCGCGGCCAAGGAGCGGGGCGTCCCGGCCTACGTGATCTTCCACGACGCCACGCTGCGGCAGGTCGCCCTGGAGCGGCCGACCTCGCTGACCGAGCTGGGCGGGGTCAGCGGGGTCGGGCAGGCCAAGCTGGCCACGTACGGCGAGCAGCTGCTCGCGGCGCTCGTCGACGACGGGACCGCCTGAGGCCAGCGGGTCGGGCGGCTCACCGACCCCGGGTGTAGCGCTTGAGCAGGCTCCCCCCGCGCGAGGGCGCAGGGTCCTCGACCGGGGTGCCGCGGGGCTGCGGGGCGTGCTCACCCATCGACGGCAGCGACCCGACCGGCACCAGCTCCTGCAGGAAGCTGCGGCCGACGGCGGTGACCAGACCGGGGTCGTGGGTGAGGACGAAGTCGTAGCGTCGTCCGGGTCCCTCACCCGGGTCACCGCAGTCCCGGGCCACGAATGCGGCCGAGTAGCCGGCGCTGAGCACCGCGACGAACCACTCCTGACGCATCCGGCTGCCGGCCTGCCGCGCGCTGACGGCGAACCGCTCGGTGCCCTCGGCCCGGGCCGCGTCACCCTGCGCCCCCTTGGCCAGGACGACGGTCAGCGCGCCGAGCTCGGACAGCTGTCGCAGGGACGCCAGCCGCTCCTCCTGGTCCGACTGGACGCCCTGCAGGCCGACCAGGAGCACGAACGGGTCCGGTAGCACCCGGCAGCGTTCCTCGAGGTGCTCGACCACGTGCTCGATGAGCTGGCGCGACGCCCGCTCGACCGGGGCGCTGGCCGAGGCCACCTCGAACGGCGTCGCCCCGTCCAGGGGCGCCGGCTGCTGCCGCAGGGGGACGACGGCCCGCGGGGCGGGCACCGTCTCCGGGAGCGGGCCGGGGCGGCCGTACCGGTAGCCCTGGACGTACGTCGCGCCGAAGACCCGGGCCAGCTGCTCGTGCTCCTCGGTCTCGATGCCCTCCGCGAGGATGACCGCACCGGTCCGTTCCGCGTAGGCGCGCACGGCCGCGGTGACGATGGCGCTGCGACGGTCCGGGAGCTGCTGGACCAGGGACATGTCCAGCTTGACCACGTCGGGCATGAGCAGCGGCAGCAGGGCCAGCGACGACTCGTTGGGGCCGACGTCGTCCAGGGCGACGCCCCAGACGTCGCGGCGGGCCTGGTCGGCGGCGTGCAGCAGGTGGGTGACGTGCCCGTTCAGGTCCCGCTCGACCACCTCGAGGATGATGCGCAGCTCGCTGCGGGCGTGGGCCAGGGCGTTGAGCAGGTGCGGCGGGCACTCGTGGTGCAGGCTCGCCGGCTCCACGTTGATGAACCAGGACAGGCCCGGGTGCAGGTCGGCGTGGGCGGCGGCGGCCATGGCGTTGACCCGGCACAGCCAGTCCAGGTCGCTGAGCCGACCCGCCGCCGAGGCGGCCTCGATCAGCGCCATGGGCGACTCGAGGTCGGTCCCGCGGGGTCCGCGGGACAGCGCCTCGAACCCGGCCACGGACCCGGTCGGCAGGTGGACGACCGGCTGGAACAGCGTCGTGACGGCGCCGGTGTCGATGACCCCGTGGACGGAGCGGTCGACGAGGGAGTCCGCGTCGGGGCACTCACCGCGCGGGCGGGGCACCTCGGCCGCCCGGCGGCGGGAGTCGAGCAGGGCGACGACCGCGGTGCCCACCTTGGCGATCAGCTCCACCGACGGGGCGGGACTGGGGACCTCGTCGGACGACCAGGCGCACAGCACGCCGAGCGGCAGTCCCTCCAGGCCGACCAGCGGGACCGCCGCGTAGTAGCGGATCGCGTCCAGACGGCCGTCCACCCAAGGGTTGTCCGCGAAGAACGGGTCGACGTCCGCCGCGGTGGTGAGGAACGACTGCCGGCCGGGGTAGGCCGCCGCGACCCGGTTGCACATCGTCGAGGAGCGCTCCACCACGTCCAGGGACAGCCCGGGCGTGCCGGCGATCCGGACCTGGCCCTCGCCGTCCATCACGTGCACGGCGGCGAACTCGGCCCGCATCAGACGCTGGGCCTGGACCACCAGGGCGGTGAGCTCCGGGTCCGGCTGCTGCGGCGGAGGGTCCAACGGGAGCGCGTAGCGACGAACGGATTCCTGGCGGCGTCGTTCGTTGGTGATCACACGGCTCCACGGGTGGTGCGGGCAGGGGGGGGCGATGTCCCCCTTGCTCCGACCCCCCTTCATCGACCTGTGGACGGCCCACCTTGAGGCGCCCCCACCGAATGAGCCCCACCGCCGACGCGCGCCCCCCACCGGTCCGGTCGGGGGCGCTCGAGGGGTGGGTCCGGACGAGCCGCGCTACATCACGGGGCGCAGCTGGCCGCCCGCTCCCGCACCGGCTCCAGGCACTTGAACAGCGTCGGGTTGATCACCGACGGGGGCTCCCGAAGCAGGCTGGCCTGCTCGTAGTCGTAGGCCAGGCTCAGCAGGGTGGCCTCCGAGAACGCGGTGCTCATGAAGGTGACGTTGCTCGGACGCCCGTTCGTGGCGGTGTAGCCCGCCGGGACGGAGACGCTGGGGTACCCGGCACGGGCCGCCACACCGGTCGTGCCCGACAGCGACACGATGGCGTCCAGGTCGTTGGTGGTGAGGACCGCGTCGATGTTGCCGCGGCTCTCGGCCAGACCGCGGTCGCGGTTGGCCTCGTAGGTCGCCAGCGTGGCGGGGTCGGACAGGTCCACGGCCTCGGACTGCTGGAGGATCGTCTGGCCGAACTTGATCTCCGGCCGGCCCTCGTTGAACGCGATGACGTCGCTCAGGGTGTCCATCGGGGCGTCCTCGGGCAGCCGCGAGAAGTACGCGTTCAGGTCGCGCTCGAACTCGTCGAACAGGATGCCCGGGGCCGAGGTGTTGGGGACGGTGACCGGGACGAGGATCGCGCCCTCGGCCTCCAGGGTCTCCAGCGCCGCCGAGAACAGCGGGTTGTTGCTGTTGACGTAGCCCAGGCGGGCGCCCTCCAGCGACGTGTCCGACAGCGCGTCGGCGTACGAGAAGCCCACGAACGGCTCGGCGCCCTCGGTCACCGGGTCCTCGGGGTCGACCGACACCAGCCCTTCCAGCAGCAGCGCGGAGTCCAGGACGGTCTTGGTCATCGGCCCGGCGGTGTCCTGGGTGGCCGAGATCGGGATGACCCCGGTCCGGCTGACCAGGCCCACGGTCGGCTTGACCGCAGCCAGGGAGTTGGCCTGGGCGGGGCTGAGGATCGACCCGGACGTCTCGGTCCCGACGCCGATCGGGGCCATCCCCGACGCGATGCCCGCACCGGTGCCCGAGCTGGAGCCGCTCGGGGTGACGCTGGCGTCGTAGGGGTTGAGCACCTGCCCGCCGAGCGAGCTGTAGCCGCTGGGCATGCCGCTGGTCATGAAGTTGGCGAACTCGCTGAGGTTGGTCTTGCCGATGATGACGGCGCCGGCGTCCTCCAGCGCCGTGACCAGCGGCGCGTCGGTGGCGGGGTAGCTGTTCTCCAGGGCGATCGAGCCGGCCGTGGTGGGCATGCCGGCCACGTCGATGTTGTCCTTGATCAGCACCGGCACGCCGTGCAGCGGGCCGAGGTCGCGCCCGATGCGGACGTCCCGGTCCCGCAGCCGCGCGTCGGCGGCCGCGCTGGGGTTCAGCGAGCGGACCGCGTTGATCGACGGGTTGTCGGTGTTGGTCAGCGCGATCCGGTCGAGGTAGGCGCGGGTGAGCTGGAAGCTGGTGACCTCGCCGGACACGACCATCTCGCGGAGCTCGGCCGCCGTGGCGGTCTCCACGTCGATGTCGGGCACGGCGGCGCGGGCCGCCGACGGGGTGCCGAGGGACGGGAGTGCGACGCCGGGTGCGGCGACGAGCGCGCCGGACGACACCGCGACGGTGGCGACGAACGCCCCGGCCGCGGCAGCGGCTCGGGTGGACAGGGAACGCCTCATTGCTGGCTCCTGGGGGCCTGGGGTGGGGGACGCGGTGACGGTATGGAGTGGATGGGTCGATCAGATGTCGTCGTGATGACGATCCCCGGCCGGCACGGCCTTGCGGGGTAACGGTCGTGTGACCTGGCGGTGACGCGGCGTGCCGCCAGCCGGTCGGTCCGGGCCCCGACCGGGCGCCGACCGGACCCACGGAACCTCTACCGTTGCGGGCATGACCCAGACCGTGCCCGACCCGACCGACCCGCACGAGGGCTCCGCGCCCGCCACCGGCGCGACGGAGGCTCGCGCCACGGTCGCTGCGGGCCCCACGGTGACGGTGACGGTCGGCGGGACGGCGGTCGAGGTGCCCCAGGGCGGCAGCGCCGCCGACGCCCTGGAGGCGGCCGGGCTGCTGGCCCGCGACGTCGTGGTGGCCCGGGTCGACGGCACGCTGCGCGACCTCGACCACGCGCTGTCCGGCGGCGAGGCCGTCGACGCCGTCAGCACGTCGGACCCCGACGGCCTCGCCGTGCTGCGCCACTCCGCCGCGCACGTGCTGGCGCAGGCCGTGCAGCAGCTGCGTCCCGACGCGCGCCTGGGCATCGGCCCGCCCGTCACGGACGGCTTCTACTACGACTTCGACGTCGCCGAGCCCTTCACCCCCGAGGACGTCAAGGCGCTCGAGAAGCAGATGCAGCGCATCGTCAAGGAGGGCCAGGCCTTCCGGCGTCGCGTCGTCACCGAGGACGAGGCGCGCGCCGAGCTGGCCGACGAGCCCTACAAGCTCGAGCTGATCGGCCTCAAGGGGCCCGACGCGGCCGCGGCCGCCGAGGGGGCGGACGCCGAGGTCGGCGGGTCCGAGCTGACCATCTACGACAACGTCCGCCGCGGCGGCGAGGTCGCCTGGAAGGACCTGTGCCGCGGCCCGCACGTGCCCACCACCCGGGCGCTGGTCAACGGCTGGAAGCTGATGCGCACCGCGGCCGCCTACTGGCGTGGCGACTCCGCCAACCAGCAGCTGCAGCGGGTGTACGGCACCGCCTGGCCGACCAAGGACGAGCTCACCGCCTACACCGAGCGCCTGGCCGAGGCCGAGAAGCGCGACCACCGCCGCCTCGGCACCGAGCTGGACCTGTTCAGCTTCCCCGAGGAGATCGGGTCCGGGCTGGCGGTGTTCCACCCCAAGGGCGGGATCATCCGGCGCGAGATGGAGGACTACTCCCGTCGCCGCCACGAGGAGGCCGGCTACGAGTTCGTGTACTCCCCGCACATCACCAAGGCCGCGCTGTTCGAGACGTCGGGGCACCTGGACTGGTACGCCGACGGCATGTACCCGCCCATGCACCTGGACACCGAGCACAACGCCGACGGCACGGTGCGCCGGCAGGGGCAGGACTACTACCTCAAGCCCATGAACTGCCCGATGCACGACCTGATCTACCGCAGCCGCGGCCGGTCCTACCGCGAGCTGCCGCTGCGCATGTTCGAGTTCGGCACCGTCTACCGCTACGAGAAGTCCGGCGTGGTCCACGGCATGACCCGGGCCCGCGGCTTCACGCAGGACGACGCCCACATCTTCTGCACCCGCGAGCAGATGAAGGACGAGCTGACCAGCCTGCTCACCTTCGTCCTGCAGCTGCTCAAGGACTACGGCCTGGACGACTTCTACCTGGAGCTGTCGACGCGCAACCCCGGCAAGTCCGTCGGCGACGACGAGACCTGGGACATCGCGACCCGCACCCTGGCCGAGGTGGCCGAGGCGTCGGGGCTGCACCTGGAGCCCGACCCGGGCGGGGCCGCGTTCTACGGGCCCAAGATCTCGGTCCAGGCCCGCGACGCCATCGGCCGCACCTGGCAGATGTCGACCATCCAGCTGGACTTCAACCTGCCGGAGCGGTTCGAGCTGGAGTACCAGGCCGCCGACGGCACCCGGCAGCGGCCCGTCATGATCCACCGGGCCCTGTTCGGGTCGATCGAGCGGTTCTTCGCCGTGCTGACCGAGCACTACGCCGGCGCGTTCCCCCCGTGGCTGGCCCCGGTCCAGGTGGTCGGCATCCCGGTGGCCGAGGAGTTCGTGCCGCACCTGGAGCACGTCGCCGGGCTGCTGCGGGAGCAGGGGGTCCGGGTGCAGGTCGACACCTCCGACGACCGGATGCCCAAGAAGATCCGCACCCACACCAAGCAGAAGGTGCCGTTCCAGCTGATCGCCGGGGCCGACGACGTGGCGGCCGGGGCGGTGTCGTTCCGCTACCGCGACGGACGCCAGGACAACACCGTCCCCGTGGCCGACGCGGTGGCCCGCATCGTCGAGGCCGTGCGCACCCGCGCACAGGTGTGAGCACCCCGACCACGCCCGGTCCGGGCCGACCGGACCCGGGCGCGCCCGCGGGCCCCGAGGACCCGGCCACCCTGGCCGGGGCCCCGGACGCGTTCCAGCGGCTGTGGACCCCGCACCGCTGGGCGTACCTGTCGGGGCAGGACAAGCCTGCCGACGACAGCCGGGCCGAGTGCCCGTTCTGCCGCGCCCAGACCCGGCCCGACGACGAGGCGCTCGTCGTCGCCCGGGGCGAGCAGGCCTTCGTGGTCCTCAACCTGTACCCCTACAACCCCGGGCACCTGATGGTCTGCCCGAACCGGCACGTCGCGGACTACACCGACCTCGACGAGGCCGAGGTGGCCGAGGTGGCGTCGCTGACGCGCTCCGCCATGCGCGTGCTGCGGGCGGTGTCCCACCCCCACGGGTTCAACCTGGGCATGAACCAGGGGCCCGTCGCCGGGGCCGGCGTCGCGGCGCACCTGCACCAGCACGTGGTGCCGCGGTGGGGCGGGGACTCCAACTTCCTGCCCATCGTCGGGCGCACCAAGGCCGTCCCGGTGCTGCTGGCCGACACCCGCGCGCTGCTGGCCGACGCCTGGGAGGCCTCGTGCTAGCCCGCCGCCTGCGCGGCACCGTCCGGCTGCTGCTGAGCGCACCCGCGCGCGGCATCGTCGCCCTCGGCATCGGCCCCAACGCCGTCACGGTCGTGGGGACGCTGGGCGTGGTGGTCAGCGCGTTCTGGTTCTGGCCCGCCGGCCGACTCGAGGTCGGGGCCTGGCTGATCTTCCTGTTCGCCATGTTCGACTCCCTGGACGGCACGGTCGCGCGGCTGTCGGGCAAGTCGACGCAGTGGGGCTCGTTCCTGGACTCGACGCTGGACCGGGTCGCCGACGCCAGCATCTTCGGCGCGCTGGCGGTGTACTTCCACCTGCAGGGCGACACGGTGGGACTGGTGCTGGCGGCCGCGGTCGTGGGGGCCGGGTCGCTGGTGCCGTACGCCCGGGCCAAGGCCGAGTCGTTCGGGGTGGTCGCCGACAACGGCATCGCCGAGCGGGGTGACCGGCTCGCGGTGGGGATCTTCGCCACCTGGTCCACCCAGGCGCTCGGCGTGCCCGTGGTGGTCCTGCACGTCGTGCTCGGCCTGCTCCTGCTGGCCAGCCTGGTCACCACGGTCCAGCGGGGGGCCCGGGTCCACGCGGCCGTCGGTCGGACCCCGGTCGACGCCCCGGCGCCCGGGCTGCGGTGAGCGCGGTCGGCGACCGGCTGACCGCGTGGTCGTACCTGACGGCCTGGCGGGTGGTCCGACTGCTGCCGGAGCGGACGGCGTACGGGGCCGCCCGCCTGGGCGCCCGGTTGCTGCTGCGCCGGGGCGGGCGCGGGGTGCGCCGGCTGCGGGACAACCTGGCCCGCGCCGTCCCCGACGCCGGCCCCGAGCAGCTGCGGACGCTGACCGGGCAGGCCCTGGAGTCCTACCTGCGCTACTGGGTGGACGCCTTCCGGCTGCCCGACTGGGACTCCCAGCGCATCGTCGGCAGCATCCGCACCGAGGGGGACCAGGCGGTCCGGGACGCGCTGGAGGGCGGTCGCGGGGTGGTCGGGGCGCTGGCGCACCTGGGCAACTGGGACCACGCCGGCGCCTGGTCGCACCTGCGCCTGGCCACGGTGACCACCGTCGCGGAGCGGCTGCGGCCGGACGCGGTGTTTATGCGGTTCCTGCGGTTCCGCACCGACCTCGGGATCGAGATCCTGGCCCACCCCCACCGCGGCGACGCGACGGCGGCCGGGGCCGAGATGGGCCCGTCGGTGACCGAGGTGCTCGAGCAGCGGCTGCGGGACGGCCGGTTCGTGCCCCTGCTGTCGGACCGGGACCTGTCCGGGCGCGGTGTCGTGGTGGACCTGCTGGGGGAGCCGGCCCGGGTGGCGTCCGGGCCGGCCGTGCTGGCCGGCCGTACCGGGGCCCTGCTGCTGCCGGTCGGCATCGTCTACGAGCGGTCGGCGGCGTCGCCGTCCGGCTGGGGGACGGTCGTCCGGTTCCTGGAGCCGTTCGAGGTGCCGGACGACTCGCCGGCGCAGGTCGCGGTGGCCATGCAGCGGGTGGCGGATGCCCTGGGCGAGCAGATCCGCCAGGACCCGGCCGACTGGCACATGCTGCAGGCGGTGTTCGTGAGCGACGTCGGCCGCGACCCTGCCCCGTGGTGACTGGCCCCGTGGTGACTGGCCCCGTGGTGACTGGCCCCGTGGTGAGTGCCCCGTGAGTCGGCCGTTGCGCATCGGCCTGGTCTGCCCGTACGACCTGGACGTCCCCGGCGGGGTGCGCGAGCAGGTCCTGGGCCTGGCCGGGACCCTGCTGGGGGCCGGGCACGAGGTCAGCGTGCTGGCGCCGCGGGCCCGGGGCGCCCCGTCGCGCCAGGACCTGGCCGGCGTGGCGGTGCACAGCGCCGGGCCGGCCCTGCCGCTGCCCACCAACGGGTCGACCGCTCGCCTGGGGGTCGGGGTCAGGGCCCGGTCGCGGGCCGCGGCCTGGGCCGACGGCGGCCCGGACGGTCCCTTCGACGTGGTCCACGTGCACGAGCCCATCCCGCCCGGGATCGGCCACACCGTGCTGCGCCGCCTGGCCGCGGCGCGCGACCGCACGGGGGAGCAGGGCCCCGCCGTGGTGGCGACCGTGCACGTGTCGATGTCGCCGTGGCCCGCGGGTCGCTCCCGCAGCCTGCGCACCGCCTCCCGCCACGTCGGCTCGGCGCTGCGCGAGGTCGACGTGCTGACGGCCGTGAGCGAGCACGCCAGGCGCACGCTCGTCGACCACCTGGGCCGGGTCCCGCTGGTCGTGCCCAACGGGGTCGACGTGGCCGGCTGGGCCTCGGCGACGCCCCGGCGGGCGGGGGACGGGCCGGTGGTCCTGGTCCTCGGTCGTGCCGACGAGCCCCGCAAGGGCGTCGACGTGCTGCTGCGCGCCTGGCCCAGGGTCCGGGAGCAGGTGCCCGGGGCCCGGCTCGTGGTCGTGGGTCCGGCCCGGACCGGGTTTGGCGCCGGGGGGAGCGGGCACGGCGTGCACCTGGCCGGGACGGTCGACGAGGCCGACAAGCGGGCCCTGGTCGCCGGGGCCGACGTGCTGGTCGCTCCCCACCGCGGTGGGGAGAGCTTCGGCATCGTCCTGGTGGAGGCCATGGCCACCGGCACCCCCGTGGTCGCCTCCGACCTGCCCGCGTTCCGGGACGTGATGGCGGGGACCGGGACCCTGGTCCGCCCGGGCGACCCTGCCGAGCTGGCCCGTGCCGTGGCCGAGGTGCTGCTGGCCCCGACGGACGCGGCCGGCGAGCAGGCGCAGGCGGTCCGGCGACGGGCCGCCGGGTACGACTGGCCGGTCGTCGGGGCCGCCTGGGCCCAGGTCTACGAGCTGGCCGTCGACGTGGCCGCGGGGCCGGGCGCCGCTCGGGCCCGGCTGCGCCGGGACCTGCTCGACCGGGCCGAGACCGCCGCGAAGCACGCCGCTGCGGGTCGGCTCGCGGGCGACCCGACCGCCGCCGGGCTGGCCCCGGCGGCGCGCGCCGCCGCCGACGCCGACGACCTCCCGGCGCAGAGCCGGCTGACCGCCCTGCTCCGCTCCGGAGCCGTCCCCGAGCCGGCGGCCGCGGACCTGGCCCGCACGACGGACCGGGTGGCGGCGGTCAGGGCCCTCGCCAACGACGTGGCCCGCCGTCGGGGCGAGCCCACGACCGAGCTGGACGACGACGCGGGCGGGTGGTCGACGTCCCGGGGGTCCTGGCCCTGGTGCCCTAGCCTTCCCGGGTGCTGAGGACCGACCCCGCGCCCCCTCGGCGGCGGCACCGTCGACGGGCGCTGGTGGCCGCGCTCGTGGTCGGGCCGCTGGGTCTGCTAACGGCCTGCGGGGCCGGGTTCGGCGACGACGACCCGCTCACCGACCAGCCCGCCGTCATCGCCCCGTCGGAGCTGCCCGTCCCGGTGGCCAGCGCCCCCAGGGTCGGTGCCGCGGGGACCGTCAACGCACTCACCGGCGAGCCGGTGCCGGACGGCCGGGTCCTCGCCGTCGTGCTCGACGACTCGCCGGCCGCGCGACCGCAGGCCGGCCTCGCCCAGGCGGACGTCGTCTACCTGGAGGAGGCGGAGGACGGCGCCACCAGGCTGCTGGCCCTGTTCCAGACCGAGGTCCCCACCCGGGTGGGTCCCGTCGGCCCCGCCCGGGCCGGTGACGTCGCCCTGCTCGGCCCGCACGGCGCGGTCGCGCTGGCGTTCACCGACGCGGCCCCGGACGTCGAGGCGCAGCTGTCCGCCGCAGACCTGCAACCGGTGTCGCTGGCGGCGGGTCCCGAGGGCTTCACCCAGGACCCCGAGCGGGACCCGGCCGCTGACGTCGTCGGTGACGGGACGGCCCTGCTGGCCCGCGCTCCCGGGTCCGGGGTGGCGAGGGACGTGGGGTTCCGGTTCGGCCCCGGGCCGGACGACGCCGCCCCGGCGGCCGCCGCGTCCTACGCCTGGGACGCCGCGACCGTGGACTTCGCGTGGTCGGCCGAGGAGGACGCCTGGCTGCTGCAGCGGGACGGCGAGCCCGTCCAGGACGAGGCGGGGGAGCCCGTCCGGACCGACAACGTGCTGTTCACCGAGGGGTCGGACGGCTCGGGGACCGCCACCCTGCTGCGGGACGGCACGGCCGTCGAGGGCAGCCGCGAGGACCTGCTGCTCGACGTGGGCACCACCTGGGTCGTGCTGGTGGCCGACGGCGGGAGCCCCACCGTCACGGAGGGCTGACCCCGGGGGGGCGACGGGCCCGCGCGAACCTACGATGGGCCCCATGAGCGACCCCAGCATCCCCGGCCCCAGCGCCTCCGTCACCGGTACCGACCTCGTCAAGCGCGGCATGGCCGACATGCTCAAGGGCGGCGTCATCATGGACGTCGTCGACGTCGAGCAGGCCAGGATCGCCGAGGACGCCGGCGCCGTGGCCGTGATGGCCCTCGAACGCGTCCCGGCCGACATCCGGGCCGAGGGCGGCATCTCGCGGATGAGCGACCCGGACATGATCGACGCCATCATCCAGGCCGTCTCCATCCCCGTGATGGCCAAGGCCCGGATCGGCCACTTCGTCGAGGCCCGGGTGCTGCAGAGCCTCGGGGTCGACTACGTGGACGAGTCCGAGGTGCTGTCCCCGGCCGACTACTCCCACCACATCGACAAGTGGCCGTTCACCGTGCCGTTCGTCTGCGGCGCCACCAACCTGGGCGAGGCGCTGCGCCGGCTCAGCGAGGGCGCGGCCATGATCCGGTCCAAGGGCGAGGCGGGCACCGGCGACGTCAGCCAGGCCACCACCCACATGCGCACCATCGGCGGCGAGATCCGTCGGTTGTCCTCGCTCAGCGAGGACGAGCTCTACGTCGCGGCCAAGGAGCTGCAGGCGCCCCTGCCGCTGGTCCGCGAGGTCGCACGCGAGGGCCGGCTGCCGGTGGTGCTGTTCACCGCCGGCGGCATCGCCACCCCGGCGGACGCGGCCATGATGATGCAGCTCGGTGCGGACGGGGTCTTCGTCGGCTCGGGGATCTTCAAGTCGGGTGACCCGAAGGCGCGGGCCGAGGCCATCGTCAAGGCCACCACGTTCCACGACGACCCCGACGTCATCGCCAAGGTCTCCCGGGGTCTGGGGGACGCGATGGTGGGGATCAACGTCGACGAGCTGCCTGCGCCTCACCGGCTCGCCGAGCGCGGCTGGTGACCTCGCGGCCGAGGCGGGTGGCCTGAGCGCCGCCCGCCCGGCCCAGGTCCGCGGCGCGCAGCAGGGTCCGCTCGAGCCAGCGCATCAGGCGCGCCTGGACGTCAGGGCGGTGCAGCCGTCGGGTGAGGGCCTCCGCGCCGACCGCGGCCAGCGCGGACACGACGATCAGGGGCAGCGCGGCCACGAACCCGTTGAGCAGCAGCACGCCGAGGACCACCAGCACCGCAGCCGTCACGACGATCCCGCCCACCAGCCGCAGGTCCTCCCGTCGGACCTCGCTGCCGAGCACGCGGGCGGCCAGGACGTCCGTGCCCGGGCGCAGCAGCACGACGGACACACCGACGAGCAGGGCCTGGATCAGGAGGAACGTCATGAGCGCCACGGACCAAGGGTCCCACGTCCGGGGTCCCGTGACCGGCGGGCCAGGGGCTGTGTCGCCGACCGGTCCGAGCGCTGCGGCGACCGGTCCCGGGCGGCCCCCGGTGGTGGGCGTGCTGGCCGTGCAGGGCGACGTCCGGGAGCACGTGGCGGTGCTGCGGCGCCTGGGGGCCGAGGTCGTCCTGGTCCGGCGCCCCGCCGAGCTGGCCGCCGTCGACGCCCTGGTCCTGCCGGGTGGGGAGTCGACCGCCATCGACCGGCTGGTGCGGGCGTTCGACCTGCAGGAGCCGCTGCGGTCCAGGATCGGTGACGGCCTGCCGGTGCTGGGGTCCTGCGCCGGGATGATCCTGCTCGCCGACCGGCTGACCGAGCACGCAGCGGGTCAGCAGACGATCGGCGGCATCGACATGACGGTGCGGCGCAACGGCTTCGGTCGGCAGGTCGACAGCTTCGAGACCGACCTGGACGTCGCGGGCCTGGACGGCCCTGCCGTGCACGCGGTCTTCATCCGGGCCCCGCAGGTGGTCCAGGTGGGCCCTGACGTGCAGGTCCTCGCTAGCGTGGCCCTGCCCGGCTCGGGCGATACCATCGTCGCCGTGCGGCAGGGCGCGCTGCTCGCCACCGCGTTCCACCCCGAGGTGTCGGGCGACGACCGGTTCCACCGGGTCCTCGTGGAGCTCGCGGCCCAGGCGCGTGACGCAGTCGCACAGCGGACGACGAAGGAGACGTGAACGATGTCGGGTCACTCCAAGTGGGCGACGACCAAGCACAAGAAGGCTTCGGTCGACGCCAAGCGAGCCAAGCTCTTCGCCAAGATGATCAAGAACATCGAGGTCGCGGCCCGGACGGGCGGCGGTGACGTCGCGGGCAACCCGACGCTGTTCGACGCCATCCAGAAGGCCAAGAAGTCCTCGGTGCCCAGCGACAACATCGACCGGGCGGTCAAGCGCGGGTCCGGGGCGGACTCCGGCGGCGCGGACTACTCGACGATCATGTACGAGGGCTACGCCGCGGGTGGCGTGGCCGTGCTCATCGAGTGCCTGACCGACAACCGCAACCGTGCGGCGAGCGACGTGCGGGTGGCGGTCACCCGCAACAGCGGCACGATGGCCGACCCCGGCAGCGTGTCGTTCCTGTTCACCCGCAAGGGCGTCGTGGTCGTGGCCAAGGACCAGAACGGCGGGCTCGGCGAGGACGACGTGCTGGGCGCGGTGCTGGACGCCGGCGCCGAGGAGGTCAACGACCTGGGCGAGTCCTTCGAGGTCATCAGCGAGGCCACCGACCTGGTGGCCGTCCGGACGGCCCTGCAGGACGCGGGCATCGACTACGACTCCGCCGAGGCGTCGTTCGTCCCCGCCACGCAGGTGCCGGTCGACGCCGACACCGCGGGCAAGGTGTTCCGGCTCATCGACGCGCTCGAGGACTCCGACGACGTGCAGAACGTCTACTCCAACGTCGACGTGTCCGACGAGGTGCTGGCCGAGCTCGAGCTCGTCGGCTGACCTCAGGTCCGCGGCCCTGAGGTCCGCGGCCGGTCCGGGCGCGCCTGCGCCCGCACCGGCCGCCGTCGGGGCAGGCTGTCGTCGTGCGCGTGCTGGCGGTCGACCCGGGTCTCACCCGCTGCGGGGTGGCCGTCGTGGACGGCGGCACCGGCCACCGGGCGAGCCTGGTGCACGTCGGCGTGGTGCGGACGGCCCTGGACCTGGAGACCGGCGACCGGCTGGCCCAGGTCCACACCGAGCTGACCGCCCTGCTGGCCGAGCACCGCCCGGACGTCGTGGCCGTGGAGCGCGTGTTCGCGCAGCACAACGTCCGCAGCGTCATGGGGACGGCCCAGGCCGCGGGCATCGTCATGCTGGTCGCGTCGCAGGCGGGGGTCCGCCTGGCCATGCACACCCCGTCGGAGGTCAAGGCCGCCGTCACCGGCTCCGGCCGGGCCGACAAGGCCCAGGTCGGGTTCATGGTGGCCAAGATCCTGGGGCTGGCGGCCGCCCCCAAGCCGGCCGACGCGTCCGACGCCGTCGCCCTCGCGCTGTGCCAGCTGTGGCGGGGCCGGGCCGCCAGCCGTCTGGCCGCCGCCACCGGCGCGCCGCGACGAGGGGTCTGAGCCCGCCCGCTAGCGTGTCGTACACGTGTTCGGAACCAACAGCGGAGGTCCCATGCTCGCCGAGGTCAACGGCCAGGTGCTGAGCACCCGGCTGGACGGTGCCGTCGTCGCCGTCGGAGGTCTGGGCCTGCTGGTCCGGGCGACGCCCCGCACCCTGGCCGGGCTGCGGACCGGGTCGCCGGCTCGGCTGGCCACGTCGCTGGTCGTCCGCGAGGACTCCTTGACGCTGTTCGGGTTCGCCGAGGACGACGAGCGCGACGTCTTCGAGCTGCTGCAGACCGTCAGCGGGGTCGGGCCCCGCCTGGCGCTGGCCGTCCTGGCCGTCCTCGAGCCCGACGACCTGCGCCGCGGTGTGGCGGCCGGCGACGAGGCGGCGCTCATGAAGGTCCCCGGCATCGGCCGCAAGGGCGCCCAGCGGATGCTGCTGGAGCTGGGCGACCGGCTGGGGCCGCCGCACGGCGCGACGGGTCCTGCCGCGCGGCCGAACACGGCCGGCGGGGACGGCCCGGGCGACGGCACCCGCGAGCAGGTGGTGGCGGCCCTGGTCGGACTGGGCTGGGCGAGCAAGCAGTCGGCGGAGGCGGTCGACGGCGTGCTGGCGGCCGACGGTGACGACGCGGCCGGGGCCCGGGAGCCGGCTGACGTGCTCCGCACCGCCCTGCGTGGGCTGGCCCGCACGTGAACGGCGACCTGAACGGCGACCTGACCGGGCACATCGACGAGGGCTCGTTCGCCGACGAGGTCACCGGCCCGAGCCGCGAGGTCGACCCCGAGATCAACCCGGGCGAGATGGCCGAGGAGTCGGCCCTGCGGCCCCGCTCGCTGGACGAGTTCGTCGGCCAGCCGGTCGTCCGGCGCCAGCTGGGCCTGGTGCTCGAGGCCGCCAAGCGGCGGGGCGGGGCGCCGGACCACGTCCTGCTCGCCGGGCCCCCGGGCCTGGGCAAGACCACCCTGGCCATGATCGTCGGCGTCGAGCTGGGGGTGCCCGTCAGGGTGACCAGCGGTCCCGCGCTCCAGCACGCCGGCGACCTGGCCGCGATCCTGTCCTCGCTCGACGAGCACGAGGTGCTGTTCCTGGACGAGATCCACCGGATGGCGCGCGCGGCCGAGGAGATGCTCTACCTGGCCATGGAGGACTTCCGGGTCGACGTCGTGGTGGGCAAGGGGCCCGGGGCCACGGCCATCCCGCTCCCGCTGCCCCGCTTCACCCTGGTCGGCGCCACCACCCGCGCCGGGATGCTGCCGTCCCCGCTGCGCGACCGGTTCGGCTTCACCGGTCACCTCGACTTCTACGACCAGGCCGACCTGACCCGGGTGCTGGAGCGCAGCTCGCGGCTGCTCGGGGTCGACCTGGCCCCGGATGCGGCCCGCGAGATCGCCGGACGGTCGCGGGGGACGCCCCGGATCGCCAACCGGCTGCTGCGCCGGGTCCGGGACTTCGGTGAGGTGCACGGCTCCGGCGACGGCTCGGTCACCCTGGCCGACGCACGGGCGGCCCTGGAGCTGTTCGCCGTCGACCGGCTCGGCCTGGACCGGCTGGACACCGCGGTCCTGGACGCGCTGTGCCGCCGGTTCGGGGGAGGGCCGGTGGGTCTGTCGACGCTGGCGCTGACGGTGGGCGAGGAGCCCGAGACGGTCGAGACCGTCTGCGAGCCGTTCCTGCTGCGGCAGGGGTTCCTGGCCCGCACGCCGCGCGGTCGCGTCGCCCTGCCGGCGGCGTGGCAGCACCTGGGGGTGACGCCGCCGGTGCAGTCCGTGGGGGGTGTCGGGACGCCGTCCGGGGGCGACCCGGACGACGCCCCGTTGTGGAGGGAGTTCGGCGAGGGCGGTCGGCTCGCCTAGACTCCCGCGGGAGCTCCGGGACCACGGGGCTGACGTGCGCCGTCGCCTGTCGCCGGCCGACCGGAAGGACCCTCCGTTGGATCCCGTCTCCCTGCTGCTGGTCGGCGGGCTCGTCCTCATCCTGGTCATGCAGTTCAGCCGGGTCCGCAAGCAGCAGCAGGCGGTCAAGCAGACGCAGGCGGGGCTCGAGGTCGGCGTGGACGTGCTCACCGCGGCGGGTCTCGTGGCCACCGTGGTGTCCGTGGACGAGGCGACCATCACCCTGCGCGGCCCCGACGGCGGTCTGTCGCGCTGGGTCAAGGGTGCGGTGGTCCGGGTCCTGCCCGACACCGACCCGGCGTCCTCGCGGTACCAGGCCCCCCTGGCCGCCGACGGCGCGGCCACGACCGACGCCACGCGCACCACCGACGCGACCGGCCCCACCGACACGGGGGCCGTCGACGACGACGGCAACCCTCGACACCAGGACTGAGAGAACCGTGACCACGACCACTCGACGGTCGCGCCCCGGGCGCACCCTGATCTTCCTCGCCGTGATCGTGGCGATCATCTTCGGCATCGTCGCCGGGGGTGCTGTCGCCTCCGACGCCCGCTGGACGCCGGGCCTGGCCCTCGACCTCGAGGGCGGGACGCAGATCATCCTCGAGCCCGAGGCCGAGGAGGGGGCCGACATCCCGGCCGAGTCCGTCGAGCAGGCCGTGCAGATCATCCGGCAGCGCGTGAACGGCTCCGGCGTCACCGAGGCCGAGGTCACCCAGCAGGGCGCCAACAACATCGTGGTGGCGCTGCCCGGCCAGGCCGACGAGGCCACCCTGGACCTGGTCCGCCAGTCGGCCCAGCTCGAGATGCGCCCCGTGCTGCTGACCGGCTCGGGTTTCGACCCGAGTCTGCTGGAGCCGACCGCCGAGCCGTCCGACGGTGCCTCGGCCCCCGCGGTCGACCCCAGCGCCCCGGCCGAGGACCCGAGCGCACCCCCGTCGATCACCCCGGGCGGGACGGCGGAGCCCAGTGCCCCGGCGACCCAGGGCCGCGCCATGCCGCGCGCCGACCTGTCGGCGGCCACGGCCCCGACCCCGGCCGCCACCGAGGTCCCCGTCGTCGAGCCGACCGACGCGGCCCAGCCGACCGACGCCCCCGCGGCGACGGGCGAGCCGGCCCCGGTCCCCGTCGACCCCTCGGCCGCCCCCGCGCCCGAGCCGACCGGCCCGTCGGACCTCGCCTACATCACCCCCGAGGTGTCCGAGGCCTTCGCGGCGCTGACCTGCATCGACCCGACCGCCGTCGACCCCGAGGACCCGCAGGCCGCCGTGACGCGGGTCGAGCAGGGTGAGCCCGACGAGGCGCTGGTCGTCTGCTCCGCCGACGGTCTCGAGAAGTACGTCCTGGGCCCGGTCGAGGTGCCCGGCGAGAACATCGAGGACGCCACCTGGGGCATCGGCACCGGCCAGACCGGGGTCTCCACCGGTCAGGTCGTCGTCAACATCCAGTTCAACGGCGAGGGCACCGACCAGTTCGCCGACACCAGCCGTCGGCTGTTCGGCCTGACCGGTGACCTCAACCGCTTCGGCATCGTGCTCGACGGCGTGGTCATCTCCGCACCGACCATGAACGGGATCATCCCCAACGGCGAGGCCCAGATCTCCGGCAACTTCACCCAGGAGTCGGCCGAGTCGCTGTCCAACCAGCTGAAGTTCGGCGCCCTGCCGCTGTCGTTCCGCGTCGAGTCCACCGAGAGCATCTCCCCGACCCTGGGTGGCGAGCAGCTGCGGCTGGGGCTGCTGGCGGGGGTCATCGGCCTGGTGCTGGTGGTCGTCTACTCGCTGATCCAGTACCGGGCCCTCGGCCTGGTGACGGTCGCGTCGCTGCTGATCGCCGGCCTCATCACCTACGGCCTGCTGCTGATCCTCTCGTGGCGCCAGGGCTACCGGCTCAGCCTGCCCGGCGTCGCCGGCCTGATCGTGGCGATCGGCATCACGGCCGACTCGTTCATCGTGTTCTTCGAGCGCATCCGGGACGAGATCCGTGACGGGCGCAGTCTCGAGGTCGCGGTCGAGCGCGGCTGGGAGCGGGCCCGGCGCACGATCCTGGCCTCGGACGCGGTGTCGTTCCTGGCCGCGGCCACGCTGTACCTGCTCGCCGTCGGCGGCGTCCGTGGCTTCGCGTTCACCCTCGGCCTGACCACCATCGTCGACCTGCTCGTGGTGTTCATGTTCACCAAGCCCCTGGTCACGCTGCTCGCCCGCACCAAGTTCTTCGGCGGCGGCCACAAGTGGTCCGGCTTCGACCCCGAGCACCTCGGGTCGACCGTGGCCCGGCGCGCGGTGCGCACCGGCGCCCGGACGCCCGACCCCGACGGCCTGACGCTCGCCGAGCGCAAGCGTGCCGCCCGTGACGCCGAGCGCGCCGCCAACGAAGGAGCAGTGCTGTGAAGTTCGACCGCTGGGGCAACCGCCTCTACACCGGTGAGCAGTCCTACGACGTCGTCGGTCACCGACGCACCTGGTACGCCATCGCGGCCGTGATCCTCATCATCAGCATCGGCGCGCTCGGCGTCCGGGGGCTCAACCTGGGGATCGACTTCACCGGGGGTGCGTCCTTCCAGATCACCAACATCACCGGCGACGTCGACGAGAGCCTCGCGGACGCGGCGGTGACGGACGTCATCGGGGCCACCGAGGTCCAGGCCACCACCATCGGCGGGGACTCCCTGCGGGTGCGCACGGGTGAGGTGACCACGGCCCAGTCCGGGGAGATCGTCGACTCCCTGGCCGAGGCCTACGAGGTGGACCCCGCCGAGATCACCAGCAGCTTCATCGGCCCCACCTGGGGCGAGCAGGTGTCCCAGCGGGCGCTGCAGAGCCTCCTGGTGTTCCTGGTCCTCGTCGGGCTCGTCATCGCCGTGTACTTCCGCACCTGGAAGATGGCCGTCGCCGCGCTCGTGGCGCTGCTGCACGACCTGGTGATCACGGTCGGCATCTACGCCCTGATCGGGCTCGAGGTGACGCCGTCGACCATCATCGGCTTCCTCACCATCCTCGGCTACTCGCTCTACGACACCGTCGTCGTGTTCGACAAGGTGCGCGAGAACACCGAGGACGTGCTGGACTCCAAGACCGAGACGTACAAGGAGGCCGCCAACAAGGCGGTCAACCAGACCATGGTGCGGTCCATCAACACCAGCGTCGTCGCCCTGCTCCCGGTGGCGTCGATCCTGTTCATCGGCGCGCTCCTGCTGGGCGCGGGCACGCTGCTGGACCTGAGCCTGGCGCTGTTCATCGGCATCGCGGTCGGCACCTACTCGTCGATCTTCCTGGCCACGCCCCTGCTCGTGCACCTGCGGGAGCGCGAGGAGCCGATCGTCAAGCACGACCGCAAGGTCAAGGCGTACCGCAAGGCCCACCCCGAGGCCGGGACCGTCCTGGTCGCCGAGCGCGACGACGACAGCGACCTCGCCGCCCTCGACCGGCTCACGCTGATGGAGCGACAGGCCGGTCAGCGGGCCCAGCCCAAGCGGCCGCCCCGCAGCAGCCGCCGCTGAACGAGACCCCGGACCCGGGCCTGCGCAGCTGGCACGAGCCCGATCCGTCCCGGGGCTACCTGCTCCTGCTGGCCGCCGGGCTGGGGGCCTGCCTGGTGGTGGGCGTCACGTCCGCCGTGGCCCGCAACTGGGACCTGCTGGTCGTGGCCGTCGTCGTTGCGGCGGCCCTGCTCGCGGACCTCTGGCGAGGGCTGCGGGAGCGGGACTTCGTGGTCGCCGGCCCCGACGGGCTCGTGGTGCGGGTCCGGGGGGCGACGACGTCGTGGCCGTGGCCGGCCGTGGCCGGCGTCGGGCACGTGCCGGCCCGGCTGGGCCGGTCCCGGCCCGGCCTGCGGCTGGTCGACGGCACCAGCGCCCGGCTGCCCAGCGACGTGCCCGTCGACGACCTGGCGCTGTGGGTGCGGGAGCTGGGGGGCTAGTCCTGCTCGGGCCGCAGCGGCCGGGTGCGGCCGGGCGGCAGGTCGTCCACGTGCAGCGACCCGCGGTCGTAGTGGCGGGAGCGGTTGGCCACCCGCGACACCATGTGCGCGGACACCGGGGCCGTGATGAGCTGGAACCCGGCCGCCAGCAGCAGCAGCCAGGCGTCCGGGTGCTCCCGCAGCCTCACGGCGGCCCCGGCCAGGCACAGCACGATGCCGAGCACCTGCGGCTTGGTGGCCGCGTGCATCCGCATCAGCACGTCCGGGAACCGGATGGTGCCGATGGCGGCGGCCAGGGCCAACGACGCCCCCAGGAGGAGCAGCACGGCCGCGAGGCCGTCGAGGAACGTCTCCAGGGTCACGGGTCCCGCCTCGCGATCATGCGGGCCACGGCCACCGACCCGACGAACCCCAGCAGCGTGCCGATGAGGATGACGGGGGTGATGGTGACGTCGGTGCGGGTCGCGGCCAGGGCGGCCAGGCTGCACAGCAGGATGGCCAGCAGCATGTCGGTGGCGACGACCCGGTCCAGCGTGGTGGGACCGCGCAGCAGCCTCAGGACGGCCAGCAGCCCGGCCACCGCCAGCATGGTGGCCACCAGGGGGACGACGACGCCCATCACGACCGGCTCCTCTCGTCCGCCAGCAGGGCGAGGTCGTCGGGGGTGCCCAGGGCACGGATGACCCGGGCCTCCACGTCGCGGACCCGCTCCTTGAAGCGCGCCACCGCCGCGTCGTCGCCGGCCTCCAGCACGTGGGCCACGACGGTGCTGCTGCGGGTGTCCACCTCGATGACCAGCGAGCCCGGCACCAGCGACAACGCCTCGGTGAGCACGGTGAGGATCAGCTCGGAGCTGCTGCGCACGTCGACCGACACCACGGAGCTGACCGGGGGTGGTCCCGGCCGGACGGCGACCCAGGCCACCTGCGCGCTGGCGATGACCACGTCGACGGCGAACCTGCCGGCGAACACGAGCAGCGCGCCGACGTGCAGCCGACCGCCGACCCGGGCGTCGGGCAGGGGGAACACCGTGGTCACCACCGCCCCCAGCAGGACCCCGTTCAGCAGGTTGCCCCACGAGAACGTGCCCCACAGCAGCACCCACAGCAGGGCCAGCAGCGCGACGATGCTGCCGGACACGACCCAGCGGCGAGGCCTCCCGGTGCGCGTCATCCCTGCTCCTCGCCGGTCACCAGGACGGCGACCACGTACACCTCGGGGCGGGTGAGGTTCTCGGCCGCGGTGGCGGCGACCCGCGTGATCGGGCCGGCGGCCACCGTCAGGGCCAGCGTGACGGACACGAGGCCGAGCGCCGCACCCCACATGGCCCGCGACGCGGGCTGGGGGCCCTCCTGGGGTGCCGAGGCGTCGCCCTCGTCCGCGACCGGGGTCGTGACGGCGGCCGTGATGGTCGCGCCCGCGGCGGCGCGGTCGGCGGCCCCGGGGGTGCCGATGGTGACGGCGGTGGCCACGTCGGGCTCGTGCGCACCGGCCCGGTCCAGCCGGTCCACGACGTCGGTGTCACCCGGGACGACGGGCTTCTCGTCCGCGGGACGCCAGAACGCGCGGTTCCAGACCTTGGCCACGGCGTACAGGGTCAGCAGGCTCGTGAGCACGCCCGCACCGACCCCGAGCCACGCCAGCGGGCCGCCGTCCTGGACGCCCGCCTGGAGCAGGGACGCCTTGCCGATGAACCCCGACAGCGGCGGGATGCCGCCCAGGTTCATGGCCGGGACGAAGAACAGCAGCGACAGCAGCGGCGCCGTGGCGGCCAGGCCCCCCAGCCGGTACAGGCTGGTCGACCCGGCGCGGCGCTCGACGAGGCCGACGACGAGGAACAGCGCGGTCTGGATCAGGATGTGGTGGGCCACGTAGAACAGCGCCCCGGCCACGCCCTGCTGCGAGCCCAGGGCGATCCCGAACACCATGTAGCCGATGTGGCTGACCAGCGTGAAGGACAGCAGCCGCTTGATGTCGCTCTGGGCCACGGCGCCCAGCGCACCGACGACCATGGTCAGCACGGCGGCCACCAGCAGCACGGTCCGCATCGAGCTGTCCGTGAACAGCAGCGTCTCGGTGCGGATGATGGCGTAGACGCCGACCTTGGTGAGCAGCCCCGCGAACACCGCCGTGACGGGGGCGGCCGCCGTGGGGTAGCTGTCCGGGAGCCAGGCCGACAGCGGGAAGATCGCCGCCTTGATCCCGAACGCGATCAGCAGGACCAGGTGGACGACGGTCTGCACCTCGAGGGGCACCTCGGCCATCCGCACGGAGATCTGCGCCATGTTCAGGGTGCCGGTGGTCGCGTAGACCAGGGCGATCCCGACCAGGAAGAAGAACGACGAGATCAGGCTGACCACCACGTAGGTGATGCCCGCCCGCACGCGGGCGGCGGTGCCGCCCAGGGTCAGCAGGACGTAGCTGGCCGCCAGCAGCACCTCGAAGCCCACGTACAGGTTGAACAGGTCGCCGGTGAGGAACGCGTTGCTCACACCCGCGGTGAGCACCAGGTAGGTGGGGTGGAAGATCGACACCGGTGTGCCCCGGGCGCCGTCGATGATGCCCTCGCCCACGGCGTAGACGAGGACGCCCAGGGTCACCGTGGCCGACACCGTGAGCATGAGGACCGAGAGCCGGTCCGCGACCAGCGAGATCCCGATGCCGACGGGCCACCGGCCCACCTCCAGCGAGCTGGGGCCCTCGCGGTCGACCAGCACCAGCAGCGCCACCGCGGTGGCCAGGACCGCCGTGAGCGACACCAGGCTCACCAGGCGCTGCGCCTTGGGCCGGCGGCCCAGGACGAGCGCGACACCGGCCCCGACGAGGGGGATCAGCACGGGCAGGGGCAGGAGCACGCTGACCATCAGCCGGTCCCCTCCTGGCCGTAGACGTCGCTGTCGCTGTCCTCGAGCCGCTGCTGCGTGGCGACCCGGACGTCCTCGTCGTCGTCCAGGACGTCCTCCCGGGAGTCCAGCACCCAGGAGCGGTAGGTGAGCGCGAGGAAGAACGACGCGACGCCGAGCGTGATGACGATGGCCGTCAGGATCAGGGCTTGCGGCAGCGGGTCGCTCATGTCCTCGAAGGGCGTCACGCCGACGATGGGCGGACCTCCGGCCGGGCCCGAGACGGCCAGGATGAGCACGTTGACGCCGTTGCTGATGAGCAGCACGCCCAGCAGGACCCGCGTCAGGCTGCGGTCCAGCACCAGGTAGACCCCGGTGGAGAACAGCGCCGCGATCAGCACCAGGTAGACGGCGTTGGCGCTCATGACGTCACTCCCTGCAGGCGCGCCCCGGACGGGTCGTCCTGCAGCTCGGCCTCCTTGCGGTCCAGCTCGGCGCCCAGGCTGCGCAGGACGTCGAGCACCAGGCCCACGACGATCAGGTAGACCCCGATGTCGAAGAACAGCGACGTGACCAGCTTGACGTCGCCGTAGACCGGCATCGCGAACTCGACGATGGCGGTCTGCAGGACGTCGGCCCCGCCCAGCAGGCCGAGGACCCCGGTCCCGCCGGCCAGCACCAGCCCGCCGCCCAGCAGCAGGCCCGCGTCGAGCGGTGCGGCCTCGCCCAGCTCGTAGCGACCACCGGCCAGGTAGCGCAGCACGAGGGCGAGCCCGGCCACCAGACCGCCGGCGAAGCCGCCGCCCGGGGCGTTGTGCCCGGCGAACAGCAGGTACAGGGAGACCAGGACGATGGGGTGGAACAGCAGGCGGGTGATGACCTCGAGCACGACCGAGCGCTCCGCCCGGGGCAGCATCTCGCTGCCCCGCAGCCAGCTGCCGGACTCGCTCCGGTCCGCTCGCACCCGTCGGCCGCGCTCGGCGTCGGCGGCGGACGCGTGCCCGCTGTGCTGCGGGGTCCCGGTGCGACGGTCGATGAACACCAGGCTCGCGACCCCCGTGGCCGCCACGACCAGGACCGAGACCTCGAGCATGGTGTCCCAGGCCCGGATGTCGACCAGGGTCACGTTGACGACGTTGGCCCCGCCGCCGAAGTCGTAGGCCCCCGCGGGGAACTCCTCGCTGACGGAGTCCTGCGTGCCGGCGCCGATGGCCGTCGCCGCCACACCCGCCATCAGCAGGCCGACCGGGATGGCCACGGCCATCCGCGCCAGACGGCGACCCGTGCTGTGACGCTGGGTGATGGTCTTGGGCAGGCGGCGCAGGACGAGCACGAACACGACCAGCGTGACGCTCTCGGCCAGGAACTGGGTCAGGGCCAGGTCCGGGGCGCCGTGCAGGGCGAACAGGATGCCGATCCCGTAGCCGCTCACCCCGACCAGGACCACGGCCGCGAGCCGCTGCCGGATCCGGACGGCGGCCACGGCGCAGGCGATGATGCCGACGGCGACCACGGCCTGCAGCGGCGTGTCCCAGGCGCGCACGTCCCAGCTGCGGAACGCGCCGGCCAGGGCCGCGCCGGGCAGGACGAGGACCACGAGCAGGATGACGGTCAGGTAGCGGGGGAGCGACCCGGTCTGGGTGGCCGCCGTGACTGCGCCGGCCAGCCGGTCCAGGCCTCGCATGGTGCGGCGGTAGGTCAGGTCGGCGTCGCCGTGCCCGCCCACCCGCTCCTGGAACCGACCGACGGCGTCACGACGCACGAACGCCAGCAGGCCCAGCGCGATGACGGTCAGCGACAACCACAGCGCGGGCGAGAAGCCGTGCCACAGGGCCAGCTCGTAGGTGCCCTCGTAGCCGGCGGGCAGCAGGTCGGCGTAGGCGACGACCGGGCCGTCCAGCAGGGGGATCAGGAGCCCGATCGCCAGCGTGGCGGCAGCCAGCACGGCAGCCGGCACCAGCAGCACCGGCGACAGGGCGTGGTCGGCCGGGGCGTCGGCCGGGGCGTCGGCCGGGGTCCGCCCGCCGAACGCGCCCCAGACGAACCGCGCGCTGTAGGCCACGGTCAGCCCGGAGCCGAGGGCCGTGACCGCCAGCGCGACGCCGGCCGCGAGGGGGGACAGCACACCCGGGTGCAGGAGCGCCTCGTAGGCCGCCTCCTTGCCGACGAACGCGGCGAAGGGCGGCAGCCCGGCCATCCCGGCCGCCGCGGTGGCCCCGACGACCAGGAGGACGGGCTTGCGGCGACCGAGCCCGCCCAGCTCGCGGATGTCACGGGTGCCGGTGGTGTGGTCCACGGCCCCCACGACCAGGAACAGGGCGGCCTTGAACGTCGCGTGCGCCAGCAGCATGGCCAACCCGGCCAGCATGGCCTCGCGGGTGCCCAGGCCGACCAGGACGACCAGGAACCCCAGCTGGCTGACCGTGCCGAAGGCCAGCAGCAGCTTGAGGTCGGTCTGGCGCAGGGCGCGCCACGCCCCCAGCACCAGGGTGGTCAGGCCCAGGCTGATCACGACGGGGCGCCACAGGCCGACGTCGGCGAAGCCCGGGGCGAGCCGGGCCACCAGGTACACCCCGGCCTTGACCATGGCCGCGGCGTGCAGGAACGCGCTGATCGGGGTGGGCGCAGCCATGGCCGCCGGCAGCCAGAAGTGCAGCGGGAACAGGGCCGACTTGCTCAGGGCGCCGATCACGACGAGCAGCACGGCGACGTCGACCACCCGGCCGGACGGCGGGTCGGCGACCAGGGCGGACAGCTCGTAGCTGCCCGTCTCGCCCAGTGCGACCAGGCCGACGAGCATGGCCAGACCACCGGCCGTGGTGACCACCAGGGCCTGCATGGCGGCCCGACGGCTGGCCTTGCGGCGGGAGTCCTCGCCGATCAGCAGGTACGAGAAGATCGTGGTGAGCTCCCAGAACACGAACAGCAGCAGGGTGTTCTCGGCCAGGACGAGGCCCAGCATCACCCCGGTGAACGCCATCAGGTTGCCCGTCAGCGACTGCAGCCCGCGGTGGTCGCGGTCCAGGTAGCGCGAGGTGTGGACCAGCACCAGGGTGCCGATGGCGCACACCACCACGGCCATCAGCCACGACAGCGCGTCCAGGCGCAGCACCAGGTCCAGGTGGATCTCGGGCATCCACGTGACCCGCTCGACGCGCTCCGCCGGACCCTGCACGAGCAGCCACACCAGCGACGCGGCCGGCACCAGCCCGAGCACCGCCAGGGCGTCCCGTCCCAGTCTGCGGACCAGCAGCGGGGCGACGCACGCGGCCAGCAGGTGGGCCGCGACGAGGGCGATCATGCTCGGCCTCCTCGTCTGGTCGTGCGGCTCGACCGGGCGGCCGGTGCGGACGGCCCCAGGGACGACGACCATCGCGGGTCACCGCGAGGCGGGACACCGGGGGACGTTCCAGGGATGACCCCACCCTACCGTGCGTGACCACGGCGGCCGGATGGCTCGCGGATGCCTAGACTCGTGGCAGGGAGGTGCTGTGGACGAGCAGACCGGTCAGGGATCAGGGCTAGTGCCCGTGGTCGCGCCCGTCCCCGTGCCCGCTGCGTCCCCGGGGGAGCCGCGTCCCGACGTCGGCACGGGCTCCGGCGGGCTGCTGTCGCGCTGGGCCCGGCGGGGGCTGGTCCGGACGCAGGTCAGCCCCATCCTGGAGCCGCTGCTGGTGACCGTCCGGGCCGCGGACCCCAAGGCGGACACGTCCCTGCTGGAGCGGGCGTTCGTGGTCGCCGAACGGGCCCACGCCGGTCAGGAGCGCAAGAGCGGCGACCCGTACATCACGCACCCGGTCGCCGTGGCCACCATCCTGGCCGAGCTGGGGATGCCCACGTCGACGCTGGCGGCCGCGCTGCTGCACGACACCGTCGAGGACACCGACTACAGCCTCGACGACCTGCGCACGGACTTCGGCGACGAGGTGGCGCTGCTCGTGGACGGCGTCACCAAGCTGGACAAGGTCCACTACGGCGACGCCGCCCAGGCCGAGACGGTCCGCAAGATGGTCGTGGCCATGGCCCGCGACATCCGGGTGCTGGTCATCAAGCTCGCCGACCGGCTGCACAACGCCCGGACCTGGAAGTTCGTGTCGGCCGGGTCGGCGCAGAAGAAGGCCCGCGAGACCCTCGAGATCTACGCCCCGCTGGCCCACCGCCTGGGGATGAACACGATCAAGTGGGAGCTGGAGGACCTGTCGTTCGCGACCCTCTACCCCAAGGTCTACGACGAGATCGTGCGGATGGTGGCCGAGCGGGCGCCGGCCCGCGAGGAGTACCTGGTCAAGGTCCGTGAGCAGATCGCCGGCGACCTGCGGGAGGCCAAGATCCGGGCCAGCGTCACCGGGCGGCCCAAGCACTACTACTCGATCTACCAGAAGATGATCGTCCGCGGCCGTGACTTCGCGGACATCTACGACCTGGTCGCCGCCCGGGTCCTGGTGGACACGCTGCGTGACTGCTACGCGGTCCTGGGGGCGCTGCACGCGCGCTGGACGCCTGTGCCCGGGCGCTTCAAGGACTACATCGCGATGCCCAAGTTCAACATGTACCAGTCGCTGCACACCACGGTGATCGGCCCGGGCGGCAAGCCCGTCGAGGTGCAGATCCGTACCTTCGAGATGCACCGCCGCGCCGAGTACGGCGTGGCCGCGCACTGGAAGTACAAGGGCGGGCAGGGCGGCAAGGGCACCAAGACCGCCGGGGTCGCGCCCATGGCCGACCCGTCGGACATGTCGTGGCTGCGCCAGCTGCTGGACTGGCAGGCCGAGACCGGCGACCCCGAGGAGTTCCTCGACGGGCTGCGCTTCGAGGTCGCCGCCCAGGAGGTCTTCGTCTTCACCCCGCGCGGCGACGTGATGTCGCTGCCGGCGGGTGCGACACCGGTGGACTTCGCCTACGCGGTCCACACCGAGGTCGGTCACCGTTGCATGGGCGCCCGCGTCAACGGCCGGCTCGTGCCGCTGGAGAGCACGCTGCAGAACGGCGACGTCGTCGAGATCTTCACCTCCAAGGCCGCCGGCGCCGGCCCGAGCCGGGACTGGGCCGGGTTCGTCGCGTCGCCGCGGGCGCGGAACAAGATCCGCCAGTGGTTCTCCAAGGAACGTCGCGAGGAGGCCGTCGACGCCGGTCGCGACGCCCTGGCCCGCGTCATGCGCAAGCAGAACCTGCCGATCCAGCGGGTCCTGTCGCACGAGGCGCTCGTCGCCCTGGCCCAGGAGATGCGCTACGTCGACGTGTCCGGGCTGTACGCCGCGGTCGGCGAGGGCCACGTCAGCGCGCAGGCCGTGGTGCAGAAGCTCGTGGCCGCACTCGGCGGCGCCGACGGCACCGAGGAGGACCTGGCCGAGGTCACCACCCCGAGCCGTCGGGTCGCCCGGCCCCGGTTCAACGAGTCCGGGGTCGTGGTCAAGGGCGCCGAGGACGTCTGGGTCAAGCTGGCCCGCTGCTGCACCCCGGTGCCGGGCGACGAGATCGTCGGCTTTGTGACCAAGGGTCAGGGCGTGTCGGTCCACCGCACGGACTGCGGCAACATCTCCACGCTGCAGCGCGAGCCGGAGCGGATGCTCGACGTCGAGTGGGCGCCCACCTCGGCCAGCGTGTTCCTGGTGCAGATCCAGGTCGAGGCGCTGGACCGCAGCCGGCTGCTGTCCGACGTGACGCGGGTCCTGTCCGACGCGCACGTCAACATCCTGTCCGCGTCGGTGTCGACGTCGGACAAGCGGGTCGCGCTGTCGAAGTTCACCTTCGAGATGGGCGACACCCAGCACCTGGACCACGTCCTGAACGCCGTCCGGCGGATCGAGGGCGTGTTCGACGTCTACCGCGTCACCAGCGGCGTGCAGCGCGACGTCGTCGAGGACTGACCCGGTAGCTCCTGCAGCAGCCGGAGGGCCCGGCGCCGGCCGGGTCGCGGACCTGCGGGGCCCAGGGCCTCGACCACGCGGTCCAGGTCGACGCCGGGGGAGCGGGCCAGGGCCTGGAGGCAGACGCGGGCCACGGGCTCGGGCAGCGACCGGGCGCAGTCGGCGGCCGTGACCTCGGGGTCGGTGAGCGGCACCCCGTCCAGCAGCACCCAGGCCCGGGGGCCGTCCCAGCGGGTCGCCCGGACCGGCAGGCCACGGCGAGCACCGCCGGGTCGAGGGCCCGGCACGGGTGGTCCGGCGGTGGGCAGGGCCAGGTCCAGGTGACGGGGCTGCAGGTCGGGGTGCCCGCTCCACACCCAGGCCGCGCTGGCCCGGACCAGCACGCCGTGACCGGCGGGCGAGCACAGCGCCACCGCCCGCGCGCGGTCGACGGCCGTCACCGGGACCCGGGTCGCGTGCACGTCTGCGACCAGCCGGGGGGCGTGGCAGGTGGCACCGGGGGGCAGCGCCAGCTCACCCGCCAGGACCAGGGGCGGCCGCGGGCAGGGGTCCAGGCGCCACCGGGCGGCCATCGTGTCCAGCACGGCACCAGGCTCACGGTCGCGGCCGCCGGCCCCGCCGGCGACCAGGCCGGGCTGTGGACGTCGTCGGCCCCCGTGTCGTTGTGGCCCCGGGGGCCGACGGTGGGCCGGGCTCGGCCCGCCGGGACGACCAGCGGGCGACGGCTCAGCGCGAGATGTCGTCGAGCGACGCCTCGGCCTGGTCGAGCCAGGCCTGCTTGGTGGCGCGCTCCTTGGCCGAGCGCGACGCGGTGCGGGTGTCCCCTCGCGCCTCGGCCTCGGCGATCTTGGTGTCGAGGTCGGCGACCTGCTGGCGCAGCTGCAGCACCAGTCCGGAGCCCCGGGCCACCACCTCGGGCTTGCCCTTGCCCCACTTGGCGCTGTCGGCGTCGCGGACCTTCTCGATGACCGCCTTGAGGCGCCCCTCGATCCGGTCGAGGTCACCGCGCGGCACCCGGCCCGCGTCGTCCCAGCGGTCCTGGATCGACGACAGCGCCTTGCGGGCCCGGTCGACGTCGGTGACGGGGAGCAGCGCCTCGGCCTCCTGGAGCAGCTTCTCCTTGACCTCGAGGTTGGCCTTGTACTCCTCGTCCTGCGCGGAGTTGGCCGCGGTGCGGGCGGCGAAGAACACGTCCTGCGCCGCGCGGAAGCGGGCCCAGAGCGCGTCGTCGTCCTTGCGGGACAGGCGCCCGGCCGACTTCCACCGGTCCATCAGGCTGCGGTACTCGTCGCTGGCGGAGCGCCAGTCGGTCGAGGTCTGGAGCTCCTCGGCCCGGGCGATGAGCTGCTCCTTGGTCGACTTGGTCTCCGAGCGCTGGTCGCTGACCTGGGCGAAGTGCGCCCGGCGCATCCGGTCCACGGTGGACCGGGCGGCGGCGAACCGCTTCCACAGCGGGTCCTCGCTGCGCTTGTCGAGCCGGGTGCCGGACCGCTGCGCCGTCTTCCAGGCGTCCAGCAGCGCCTGCATCCGCTCGCCGGCGTTCTTGAAGTGCATGCTCTGCGCCGGGGTGGCGGCGATCTGCTCGGCCTCGACGACGATGGCCTCGCGCTCGGCGAGCGCCTGGGCGCGGGCCGCCGCGCGCTGGGCGTCCTCGGCCTTGGTCCGCTCGGCGACGAGCCCGTCGAGCCGGTCCAGCTCGGCGCGGAGCGTCGGCAGGTCGCCGACCGCCGTGGCCTCGGTGGCGGACGCCCGGAGCGCGACCAGGGAGGCGCGGGCCTCCTTGGCGGGCACGGTGCCGTTGTCGAGCCGCTGCCCGAGCAGGTGCACCTGGGCGGCGAGGTCCTCGAACTTGCGCACGTAGAAGGCCAGCGCCTCCGGGTGCGGGACGTCGGGGTACTGACCGACCTCGCGCTCGGTGTCCCCGTCGCGGACGTGGACGACACCGGCCTCGTCGACCCGTCCGAACGACGCGGCCCCCACCGCCAGCGGCGGCGTGACGGCCGCGACGGGCGCGGGGGTGTGCGCCCGCGGCGGCATGACGTCGGAAGGACGGGGTGCGTCGTGGGCGGGCGCCGACGGCACCGACGCGGGCGTGGGCCTCGGCGTCGGAGCCGGGGTGGCGTCGCCTGCGTCCGCCTGGCTCTCGGCGGCGGGTGCGTCGCCGGCGGGTGCCTCAGTCACGGGTGCGTCGGCGGCGGGTGCCTCAGTCACGGCCGCATCGGCCACGGGGTCGTCGGCCACGGGTGCCTCGACCACGGCTGCATCGGCCACGGGGTCGTCGGCCACGGGTGCCTCGGCGGCGGGTGCGTCGGCCACGGGTGCGTCGGCCACGGGTGCCTCGGCCACGGGTGCCTCGGCCTCGGGTGCGTCGGCGGCGGGTGCCTCGGCCTCGGGTGCGTCGGCGGCGGGTGCCTCAGCCACGGGTGCGTCGGTGGCGGGTGCGTCGGCGGCGGGCTCCGCAACCGGGTCCGGGTCGACTGCCGTCGCCGGCTCATCACTGGACGAGCTGTCGTCGGAGGACTTCTCGTCGGAGGTCGCCCGGTCGCGGCGGCTCTGAAGCGCGTCCGTGGCACCGCTCACCACGTCCTTGGCCAGACCACCGATCGCCCCGGCGACGGCACCGAGCGCGGCGGGTACGCCGGACGGCTCGTCGGCCTTCTCGTCGACCGTCTGGTCGGCCTTCGGCTCGTCGGAGGTCGGCTCGTCACCGGTGGGCTCGGTGGCGGCGGCCTGCTCGGACCCCTCGGGGGCCTCGGGACCGTCGGTCTGCTCCGCCGACAGGGCCGGCTGGGCCTCCGGCGCCACGTCCACCGGCTCCTGCTGGTCGGGACCGGACGGGCTGGGGTCGGTGCTCACGCTGTCTCCTCCGCGGTGACGCTTTCGATTCCGATGGTTCGGGCGGGTGCGACCCCGTCCGCGGCCAGTCCACCTTCGGCGACCAGCCGGACGATGTCGAGCCCTTCGGTCACGCGGCCGAGGACGGTGTACCCCCCGGCGCCGTCGGACGGGATGGTCGAGTCCTCGTACACGAGGAAGAACTGGCTGCCCATGCTCTCACCGTCGCCGCCCACACGTGCCATGGCCACGGTCCCGGCGGGGTAGACGTCGTCGGCCGGGGCGTTCTCGACCGGGCCGAAGGAGTACCCGGGACCGCCGGTCCCGGTGCCGGTGGGGTCCCCGCACTGCAGCACGAAGATGCCCTGGGTCGTCAGCCGGTGGCACGGGGTGTCGTCGTACCAGCCCTCCTGGGCCAGGAACACGAGGTTGCCGACGCCCTGGGGGGCCGCGTCGGCGTCCAGCTCGAGCGTCACGTCCCCGCAGGTGGTGGCGAGCCGGACCGTCCAGGTCCCGGACACGGGCTCGGGGGCGGCGTCGTACTGGGTCGGGTCGAGCTCGGCCACCGGGATCGGGGGGCAGGTGTCGTCGGCCGGCGGGGCCGCCACCTCCCCGGTCGGGGCGGCGCCCGTGTCCTCGGCCGGAGCGGTGCCCGGATCCGTGGCGGCGGTCGTGGTCGCACCGCCCCCGGCCACGGTGTCGTGGCTGCTGCTGCCGCCGAGCAGCGAGATGGCGGTCACGACGCCCACGACGACCAGCACCGCCACGGCGGCGACCACGGCGTTGGTCGTGCGCTGACGGCCCCGGCCGGCCTGCTTGTCGGCGATCCTCTTGTCGAACTTCTCCTGCCGGCGGCGGGTGTGCTCGCGCTCTCGCTTGGACGTCACGGGGGCTTGCTCCTTCCTGGGTGACGACGACGTGGAGCGACGCTCCTGCCGTCCGCCTGCGGGCAGGGACGACAGCATAGGGAAGTAGCCTCGGCTCCCATGCTGGTGCGCGCGATCGAGGCCACGGCGTTCGGCACCAACTGCTGGGTGCTGGCGACCGGGCCGGGGCAGGAGTGCGTGGTCGTCGACCCCGGGATCGGGGTGGTGGGGCCCCTGGAGGACCTGCTGCGCGACGAGGGGCTGCGGCGGTCGGGCGTCCTGCTGACGCACGGCCACGCCGACCACGTGTGGTCGGTGACCCCGGTGTGCCGCAGCGCCGGGGCCGGGGTGGCGGTGCACGTGCACCCGGACGAGCGGTACCGGTTGCGCGACCCGCTGGCGCAGCTCGCGCCGGAGCTGCGCGGCATGCTGGCCGGGATGTTCGGACCGGAGGAGCGCTGGCAGGAGCCCGACGACGTCCTCGACCTGACCGCGGCGGCGGTGGGGGATGCCGGTCCGGCACCCGCCCGGCTGCAGGTGGCCGGGCTCGACCTGGCCGTCCACCACACCCCCGGTCACACCGAGGGCTCGGTCGTGTTCCAGCTCGACCCCGCCACCACGGGCGCCGAGCCGTGGCTGCTCAGCGGGGACCTGCTGTTCGCGGGCAGCATCGGCCGTTCCGACCTGGTGGGCGGTGACCCTGCGGCCATGACGACCTCGTTGCGCGAGGTGCTGCCACGATTCGTCGACGAGACCGTCGTCCTGCCCGGGCACGGCCCGAGCACGACCATGGCCCGCGAACGGGCCACCAACCCCTACCTGACCCGGTTGCCTCACGACGGCAGCCCCACGAGAGGACACTGATGGCGAGGATCGCGCCGCTCTCGGGCTTCCCCGAGTGGCTGCCCGCCCAGCGAGCCGTCGAGCTGCACGTGCTCGACACCCTGCGCGAGACGTTCGAGCTGCACGGCTTCGCGTCGGTGGAGACCCGGTCCGTCGAGCCGCTGTCGCAGCTGCTGCGCAAGGGCGAGATCGACAAGGAGGTCTACGTCGTCCGGCGCCTCCACGCGGAGGACGACGCGGCGACCGACCCCGACACCCTCGGGCTGCACTTCGACCTGACGGTGCCGTTCGCCCGCTACGTGCTCCAGAACGGCGGGCACCTGTCGTTCCCCTTCAAGCGCTACCAGATCCAGCGCAGCTGGCGCGGCGAGCGGCCCCAGGACGGTCGGTTCCGTGAGTTCGTCCAGGCCGACGTCGACGTGGTCGGCGTCGACACCCTGCCCCGGCACTACGAGGTCGACCTGCCGCTGGTCATGGTCGAGGCGCTCCGGGCGCTCGACGTGGGTGACGTGCGGATGCGCGTCAACGACCGTCGCGTCGTGGAGGCGTTGGTGCGGGGGCTGGGTCTCGACGACGTCCCCGCGGTGCTGGCGGCCGTGGACAAGCTGGCCAAGATCGGCCCGGAGGCCGTGGGCCGTCTGCTCACGGAGCGGGCCGGGGCGACCGAGCGGCAGGCGGGTGCTGTCCTCGAGGTGGTCGGGGTGACGGGGACGGACCTGTCGGTCGTCGCCGACGCCGCGACCCGGCTCGGTGCCGGCTCGCCCGAGCTCGACGCCGCCCTGCCGGACCTGCAGGCCCTGGTCGACGCCGCGGAGCAGGTGGCCCCCGGTGTCGTGGTGGCGGACCTCGCGGTCGTGCGCGGCCTGGACTACTACACCGGCAGCGTCTACGAGACCGAGCTGGTCGGGCACGAGGACCTGGGGTCGGTCTGCTCGGGCGGTCGCTACGACGACCTGGTCAGCGAGGGCTCGACGCGCCACCCGGGCGTGGGGCTGAGCATCGGCGTCAGCCGTCTGGTGTCGCGACTGCTGCGGGACGGCTCGGTCGCGGCCACCCGCGCCGTGCCCACCGCGGTGCTGGTCGCGGTGACCGACGAGGCCGTGCGCTCCCGCAGCGACGCCGTCGCCCGGGCGCTGCGCGGGCGGGGCATCCCGGCGGACACCGCGCCGACGGCGGCCAAGTTCGGCAAGCAGATCAAGCACGCGGACCGCAACGGGATCCCGTTCGTCTGGTTCCCGGGCGAGGCCGACGACCAGCTGCTCGGCCAGGCCAAGGACATCCGCTCCGGCGACCAGGTCGACGCCGACGCCCGCACGTGGTCCCCGCCCGAGGAGGACCGGCGGGTCCGGGTCGTGCGCGACGCCGGGTAGGTCGCTACCCGGGCCTGTCCTGGGGGGCGGCCACCACGGAGGAGAAGTCGCCCCGTGGGTCCCGTCCCGGCGCGATCCGGCCGAGTTCTCCTCCGCCGTGGCCGTCGACCGGCCCCGCGGCCGGCCCGGTCAGCCGGGCGGGAGTCCGGGGCCGGTCGGTGGGACCAGGCCGAGCCGGTCGAGCTCCAGGGCCGCGAGGCGTGCCGTCACCTCGGGGTCACCGCGACGCCAGTCACCCACCGGGTCGGCCGACACGGCCGCGAGCCGGGGGAGCGGCTGGGTGGTCAGGGCCCGCAGGGCGAACAGCTGGGGGTCGGCGCCGGCGGACAGCATCGCCCCCGCGGCACCGGCCCGGCGGGCGAAGCGCAACCGCGCGGGCAGCCACAGCAGCAGGACGACCGCGACGGGGGCCAGCGGCACCAGCAGGCCGACGGCGACGGCCAGGTCGCCCACGAGGTCGGCCAGGCGGGTCGTGGAGACCGCGATGTCGCCGACGGAGCCCGCGGCGGACCGGAACGGGGACGCCACGTCCTCGCCCACCAGCGGCAGGCCCGCCACGCCGTCCCCGCCGCGCTGCAGCTGCTCGGCGGTCCGCTCGGCCCCGCCCGCCAGCTCGAGGGTGGGCGCCACCAGCGACCGGACGGCCCGGTAGGCGGCCCAGCCGACCACGGCCCACGCCAGGCACCAGGTCACCACGGCGACGTCGACGGCGACCTGCCGCGACCGGCGGCCGGGGGTCTGCGCGTACCAGCGCAGCCGGCGGGGTGCCGGGAGGGTCCTGGTCGGTGAAGCCGGGTCCGACGGGGCCGCACCTGGCCCCTGAGCAGGCGTGACGCGCGACACGTCCGGCACCACCTCGTCCACCCCGACACCGTACGGCCCTAGAGTGCGGCCGTGACTGCTACCGCCACCGTCGTCGGGGTCCCGTCCGAGGTCAAGAACCACGAGTACCGGGTCGCCCTGACGCCCTCCGGGGTCCACGAGCTGCGCAGCCACGGTCACGAGGTCCTCGTCCAGGCCGGTGCGGGCACCGGGTCCTCGATCAGCGACGACGACTACCGGGCCGAGGGTGCGGTGGTCGTGGACGACGCCGACGAGGTCTGGGGGCGGGCCGAGGTGGTGCTCAAGGTCAAGGAGCCCGTCGAGCAGGAGTACCACCGCCTCCGTCCCGGTCTGACGCTGTTCACCTACCTGCACCTGGCCGCGGACCGCCGCCTCACCGAGGAGCTGGTGGCCAAGGAGGTCACCGCCATCGCCTACGAGACGGTCCAGACCCCGGACCGGGCGCTGCCGCTGCTGTACCCGATGAGCGAGGTCGCGGGCCGGCTCGCCCCGATGGTCGGGGCCCACACCCTGATGCGCGCCGAGGGCGGGCGCGGCGTCCTGATGGGTGGGGTCTCCGGCACCTACGCGGCCAAGGTCGTCGTCATCGGCGCCGGCGTCGCCGGGCTCAACGCCACCGCCACCGCGGTCGGCATGCAGGCCGAGGTGGTCCTGATGGACCGCGACGTGTCCCGGCTGCGGGCGGCGGACCGGATCTACCAGGGCCGGGTGCAGACCGTGGCGTCCAACACCCTCGAGCTGGAGCGGGCCGTGCTGTCGGCCGACCTCGTCATCGGCGCCGTGCTCGTGCCGGGGGCCAAGGCGCCTCGCCTGGTCAGCAACGAGCTGGTGTCGCGGATGCGTCCCGGCAGCGTGCTGGTCGACATCTCCGTCGACCAGGGCGGCTGCTTCGAGGACACCCGCCCCACCACCCACGCCGACCCGACCTTCGCCGTCCACGGCTCGGTGTTCTACTGCGTGGCCAACATGCCCGGCGCGGTGCCCAACACCTCGACCTACGCCCTGACCAACGTGACGCTGCCGTACGCCAGCGCCGTGGCCACCCTGGGGTGGCGCGAGGCGCTGCGGGCGGACCCGTCGCTGGCCCTCGGCCTGAACACCCACGCGGGTGCCGTGGTCAACGAACCCGTCGCCGTGGCCCATGGCATGGAGCACACCGACCTGGCCGGCGTCCTGGCCTGACGTGGACGCCGGACCGCACGTCCCGCCGCGACCGCGCGCCGCCCCGGGCCCGCTGGACGCGGCGGCGGCGACCTGGCTGACCCACCTGGCCGTCGAGCGCGGGGCGGCGGCCAACACCCTGGCCGCCTACCGCCGGGACATCGCCCGCTGGACGGCGCACCTGCACCGGCTGGGCCGCGAGCGGCCGGACCAGGTCACCGAGGCGGACGTCTCGGCGTTCGTGGTCGCCCTGCGCAGCCCCGACGACGGCGGGGTGGCGCTGTCCGCGGCGTCCACGGCTCGCGCGCTGGCCGCCGTGCGCGGTCTGCACCGGTTCTGGCTGGCCGAGGGGCTGGTCCCGGTCGACGTCACCCGCGAGGTCCGTTCCCCGCAGCTGCCCCGACGCCTGCCCAAGGCCCTGGGGGTGGGGTCGGTCGAGCGGCTGCTGCAGGCGCCGGACACCAGCACCCCGCTGGGCCTGCGGGACCGGGCCCTGCTGGAGCTGCTCTACGCCACCGGGGCCCGCATCTCGGAGGTGGCCCGCCTCGACGTCGACGACGTGGTGGGCTCCGACGGCGAGCTGGTGAGCGTCCTGCGGCTCACCGGCAAGGGTGGCAAGCAGCGCGAGGTCCCGGTCGGCAGCCACGCCCGGGCCGCGATGGAGGCCTACCTGGTGCGTGCCCGCCCGGGCCTGCTGGGCGCCGGGACCGACCCGCGGGCGCTGTTCCGCAACTCCCGGGGCGGGCGGCTCAGCCGGCAGTCGGCCTGGGTCGTGCTGCAGCGGGCCGCGGCGGTGGCCGGCCTGCCCGAGCCGGGCGGGCCCGCCGTGGGACCCCACCTGCTCCGCCACTCCTTCGCCACGCACCTGCTGGAGGGCGGCGCGGACGTCCGCGTCGTCCAGGAGCTCCTGGGCCACGCCTCGGTGTCGACCACGCAGGTCTACACGCACGTCTCGGTCGAGGCGCTGCGCGAGGTCTACGCCACCAGCCACCCACGGGCCCGCTGACCCCACCACCACCGCGGCGGGCCCCGGACGTGGCCTGCGGGCGGCGTGGTGGGGGCCGGGCACCCCGGTGCTCGCACTAGGGTCACCTGCGTGACTTCTGCGACCGACGCCGCGACCGGCGACGGGTCCGACGAGCTGGGCCCCACCGGTCGACCGCTGCCCGACTTCGGTGTCCCCCCGGTGCTGGGCCAGCACGGGCCCGCCCGCGTCATCGCCCTGTGCAACCAGAAGGGCGGCGTCGGCAAGACCACGACCACCATGAACCTGGGGGCCGCGCTGGCCGAGTACGGCCGCAAGGTCCTGCTGGTGGACTTCGACCCGCAGGGAGCCCTGTCCGCGGGCCTCGGGGTGCGTCCGGAGGAGGACGAGCCGTCGCTGTACCAGCTGCTCGTCGACCGCGACGCGGACGTGCGCGACGTGGTCCGGGGCACCGCGTTCCCCGGCATCGACGTGCTGCCGACCGACATCCACCTGTCCGCCGCCGAGGTGCACCTGGTGTCCGAGGTCGCGCGCGAGATGGTGCTCAAGCGGCTGCTGCGCCCGATCCAGGACGACTACGACGTCGTGCTCATCGACTGCCAGCCCAGCCTGGGTCTGCTCGCGGTCAACGCCCTCACCGCCGCCCACGGCGTCCTGATCCCGGTGGAGTGCGAGTACTTCGCGCTGCGCGGGGTGGCGCTGCTGCAGCAGACCATCGAGAAGGTCACCGACCGGCTCAACTTCGGCCTGGAGATCGACGGCGTCCTGCCCACCATGTACGACCCCCGCACGCTGCACTCCCGCGAGGTCGTCGCCCGCCTGGTCGACGTGTTCGGCGAGAAGGTCTTCCACACCGTCATCGCCCGCACGGTGAAGTTCCCGGACTCCTCCGCCGCGTCGCAGCCCATGACCACCTACGCCCCGTCGCACCCCGGCACCCACGCCTACCGGCAGCTGGCCCGCGAGCTGGTGGCCCGGGGTCTGGTCGCCTGAGGCAGGTGGGCGCCGCGGCGACCGCACCCGCCCCCGACGGCGAGGGCCCCACGTCGTCGTTCGAGGTCCACCTGGACGTCTTCACCGGCCCGTTCGACCTGCTCCTGGGGCTGATCGCCAAGCACCGCCTCGACGTCACCGAGGTGGCGCTGGCCGAGGTGACCGACGAGTTCCTGGCCCACATCCGGGCCATGGACCACTGGGACCTGGACGAGGTGACGGGTTTCGTCCTGGTCGCGGCCACCCTGCTGGACCTGAAGTCCGCGCGGCTGCTGCCGGGGGCCCAGGTCGAGGACGAGCAGGACCTGGCCCTGCTGGAGGCCCGCGACCTGCTGTTCGCGCGTCTGCTGCAGTACAAGGCGTTCCGCACCGCGGCCGCCGACATCGAACGGCGGCTGGAGACCTACGCCGGGCGTCACCCGCGTCGCCGTGGTGACGACCCCGCCGCCGCGGGCCTGCTGCCGGACCTGGTCTGGACCTCCGACCCCGAGACCTTCGCCCGCGTCGCCGCGGAGGCGCTGCGGCCCAAGCCCGTGCCGACCGTCGGCCTGGAGCACCTGCACGCCCCCGAGGTCAGCGTCGCCGAGCAGAAGTCCGAGCTGCTGCGCCGGCTGCAGACCGGGAGGGCGGTCTCCTTCCGCACCCTGGTGGCCGACGCCGGCTGTCGCCCCGTCGTCGTGGCCCGGTTCCTGGCCGTCCTGGACCTCTACCGTGAGGAGCTGGTGGCGCTGGAGCAGGCGGGCCCGCTGGCCGAGCTCAGCATCCGGCTGATCCGCCCGGAGCAGCGCGCCACCCTGCACGAGACCCACCACGGCGACGAGACCGACGAGACCGACGAGACCGACGAGACCGACCAGACCGACCAGAGCGAGGAGCAGCCGGCATGACCCTGCAGGAGGGCCTGGACGTCGACGCCCTGCCCGGTGGCGCCCGGGCGGCGGTCGAGGCCGTGGTGATGGTGGCCGACGAGCCCGTCCCGGCGCTGGTCCTGGCCGCGGCGCTCGCGCTGCCGCTGGAGCGCGTCGAGCAGCTGCTGCGCGAGCTGGCGACCGACTACGACGCCGGTGGGCGGGGCTTCGAGCTGCGGGAGAGCGCCACCGGCTGGCGGGTGTACTCCCGTCAGGTGTTCGCGCCCGTGGTCGAGCGGTTCGTCCGCGACGGCGCCACGGCCCGGCTCAGCCGGGCCTCGTTGGAGACCCTGGCGATCATCGCCTACCGCCAGCCGGTGACCCGGAGCACGGTGTCCAGCATCCGCGGCGTGAGCGCCGACGCGACCATCCGGACCCTGGTCCAGCGGGGCCTGGTGGCCGAGAGCGGCGACGAGTCCCCGAACGGTGCGATCCTGTACGTCACGACGGGTGAGTTCTGCGAGCGGCTCGGGTTGACGAGCGTCGACGAGCTGCCGCCCCTCGCCCCCTACCTGCCGGAGGCCGACGTGCTCGACGACATCGCAGGGGCTTCCCGATGAGCCCCACCAGCTCCCGCGGCGGCCGCAAGCAGCCCGCCCGCACCGCGCCCGGCGGCAACGGCGGGTTCCGACCCGGTCCCGCCGACCGCCGCAAGATGCGCCAGCAGCGCGGCGCTGAGCAGCGCGCCGCCAACCTGCCCGACGCCCCCGCGGGTGACGTGCACGACCCCGAGGGCGAGCGGCTGCAGAAGGTGCTGGCCAAGGCCGGGGTCGCCTCGCGTCGGCGCGCCGAGCAGCTGATCGCGCTCGGCCGGGTCACGGTCGACGACCAGGTCGTCACCGAGCTCGGCACCCGCGTCAGCCCCACCCAGGTCGTGCACGTCGACGGCTTGCGCGTCCAGGTCGACGACACCCGTGTCTACCTGGCCGTCAACAAGCCCGTCGGCATGCTGTCGGCCATGGAGGACGACGAGGGCCGCTCCAACCTCGGCGACCTGGTCCGCGACCGCGAGGAGCGGCTGTTCCACGTCGGCCGGCTCGACCTGGAGTCCGAGGGCCTGCTGCTGCTGACCAACGACGGCGACCTGGCCCACCGGCTGCTGCACCCCAGCTACGGCGTGCAGAAGTGGTACCTGGCCGAGGTCCCGGGCCCGATCGGCCGCGAGGTCGGCCGCACCCTCAAGGAGGGCATCGAGCTGGAGGACGGCCCGGTCAAGGTCGACGAGTTCGCCGTCGTGGACTCCGCCCCGGGCAAGGCCCTGCTCGAGATCGTCATCCACGAGGGCCGCAAGCACGTGGTGCGGCGCATGCTGGCGCAGGTCGGGCACCCCGTGGAGCGGCTCGTCCGCACCCGGATCGGCTCGATCCGGCTCGGTGAGCTGCCGCCCGGGCACACCCGACGCCTCAACGCCGGCGAGGTCGCCGGGCTGTTCCGCGACGTGGGCCTGTGACGGGCCGGCGCGGCCCGGCTCGCTAACGTCCTGACCATGGCGGTGCAGACGTGGCGAGGCTGACGTGGCGGGGTTGACGTGGCGGGGCTGATCACGTGGCGGGGTTGACGTGGCGGTGAGGGCGATCAGGGGCGCGGTCCAGCTCGACGTGGACTCCCGCGATCACCTGCTCGACTCCACCCGCGAGCTGGTGTCGGCCGTGATGGCCGCCAACGACCTGACCCCCGAGGACCTGATCAGCGTCGTGTTCACCGCCACCCCGGACCTGACCAGCGAGTTCCCCGCCGTGGCCGCCCGCGAGGTCGGCCTGGGGTCGGTGCCGCTGCTGTGCACGGTCGAGATCGACGTCCCCGGCGCCCTGCCCCGGGTGGTCCGGCTGATGGCCCACGTGGACACCGAGCTGCCCCGGGACGCAGTCCAGCACGTCTACCTGCGAGGGGCCGCCGCCCTGCGCAGGGACATCGCGCAGTGAGCGAGCTCCCTCCGGGACCGGGACCGGTGCCGTCCGGCGTCCTGGTCGTGGGGGCCGGCCTGGTCGGCGCCAGCATCGGGCTGGGTCTGCGTCCCACCGGCAGCGACGTGGTCCTGCACGACGCCTCGCCGACCGTGGCGGCGATCGCCGCCGACCTGGGCGCCGGCCGGCTGCCGGGCGACGACGACCCGCCGCCCGAGCTGGTGGTCGTGGCGGCCCCGCCCGACGTGACCGCCGGGCTGGTCGTGGCCTACCTGCGCCGCTACCCGCACGCGCCGGTCACCGACGTGGCCCGCACCAAGGCCGCCGTCGTGGCCGAGGTGCGGGCGGCGGCCGGGGACGACGCCGACCGCTACGTCGGGGGACCCCCGATGGCGGGGCGCGAGCGGTCGGGTCCGATGGCCGCCCGGGGCGACCTGTTCGTGGGCCGGCCCTGGGTGCTGACCCCGGACCGGAGCACGTCGCTGACGGCCAAGGCGCTGGTCCGGGAGACCGCCAGCCGGCTCGGGGCCGTCGTCGTCGAGCTGGACCCGGCCACGCACGACGAGGCCGTCGCCCTGGTGTCGCACCTGCCGCAGGTGGCGGCGAGCCTGGTGGCGGCCCGGCTGGTGGGCGCCTCGGACTCCGCGGTCGCGCTGGCCGGGCAGGGGTTGCGTGACGTCACCCGGATCGCGGCCAGCGACCCCGTGCTGTGGGCGCAGATCCTGGCCGGCAACGCGGCGCCCCTGGCGCAGCAGCTGCGGTTGCTGCGCGACGACCTGGACCGGACCGTTTCCGCCCTGGAGCAGCTGGACCAGGTCGGCGGCACCACGGTCTCCGGCCCGAGGCATAGCTCGCCCCCGCAGGGACCGGTGGGGGCGCTGGCCCGGCTGGTGGCCGAGGGCAACGCCGGGCGCGCCATGGTCCCCGGCAAGCACGGCAGCGCGCCGACCGTGTACGCGGTCGTGCCCGTCCTGGTCCCGGACCGGCCGGGGTCGCTCGCGGCCCTGATCGGCACCATCGGCGAGGTCGGCGTCAACGTCGAGGACCTGCGGATCGAGCACAGCCCCGGTCGCCTCGCCGGGGTGGCGGAGGTGTCCGTGGTCCCGGCGGCCCGCGACCGCCTCGTCGAGGCCCTGCGCGACCGCGGCTGGTCCGTCCCGGACTAGGCAGCCGGTAACCTGGGGGGTCGCCCGCCGTCGCCCCGGTCAGGGCCGTCCCCCCGCCACCGACCTCCGGGAGCCGCCACGATGTCCGTGCCGTCGCGCTCCGAGACGACCCCGGTCCAGGCCGCAGGACCCGCGGCCTCGCGGCCCACACCCTCCCGACGGGTGCTCGTGGCGGTCGACGGGCCCTCGGGCTCCGGCAAGTCCAGCGTGTCGCGGGAGGTGGCCCGCCGGGCCGGCCTGGCCTACCTGGACACCGGCGCCATGTACCGGGCGTTCTGCTGGGCCGCGCTGCGGGACGGCGTCGACGTGGCCGACGGGGACGCCACGACCACCGTGGCCCGGGCCGCGGACGTCCGGGTCAGCACCGACCCCGACACCGCCCGGGTCCTGGTCGACGGCACGGACGTCACCGACACCATCCGCGGCGCCGAGGTGACGGGCGCGGTGTCCCAGTTCGCCGCCCACCCCCCGGTCCGCGAGGTGCTGCGTCTGGCGCAGCGCGCCGTGATGGTCGCCGCCCCGACCGGCTGCATCGCCGAGGGCCGCGACATCACGACCGTGGTGGCCCCCGACGCCGACGTCCGGATCCTGCTGACCGCCGACGCGGACGCCCGGGTCCGTCGCCGGGCCCGTCAGCTGGGTGGGGCCGACCGCGGGGCCGACGTCCGCGCCGCGGTGCTGGGCCGGGACGAGAAGGACTCCCGCGTCACGTCGTTCCTCACCGCGGCCGACGGCGTCCTGCACCTGGACTCCTCCGACCTGGACCTGGAGCAGACGGTGACCGCGGTGCTCGAGCTGGTGCACCGCGCCCAGCAGGTCCCGGCGCCCGTCGACCTGCGGGAGGCGTCCCGGGCGGGTGGGGGCTCGTGAGCGCGACGGACCCCAGCAGCCCGACCGGCCCGAGCAGCCCCGCCGGCCCGAGCAGCCCCGCCGGGGCCCCGCGGGCCCCCGGCCGGGGGTGGGGACGCATGGTCGGCTTCGTGGTCGCGCACGTGCTCTGGCGGACCGACGTCCGCGGTCTGGAGCACGTCGCTCAGGGGCCGGTCCTGCTGGCCGTCAACCACGTGAGCGTGCTCGACGGGCCGCTGGTCTACTCCTCCCACTGGCGACGCGGGGCGCAGTTCCTGGTCAAGAAGGAGATGTTCCGCGGCTTCTTCGGCTGGGTGCTGCACCAGGTCGGCCAGATCCCGGTCGACCGCTCCGGCGGGGACCGGACGGCGTTGACCGCGGCCGTCGCCGTTTTGCGCGACGGGGGAGTGGCCGGGATCTTCCCGGAGGGCTCCCGCGGGCGCGGCGACGTCGCGGCGGTCCGGACCGGGATCGCCTGGATCGCGCTGCAGTCCGGCGCCCCGGTCGTCCCCGTGGCCGTCCTGGGCACCCGGCGGACCGGTGAGCGTCCCGGCGGCCTGCCCCGGCTCCGTCGCCGCCTGCACGTCGTGCACGGCGAGCCGTTCCAGCTCGTGCGCCCGGACGGCGTACCCGGCAAGCAGGCGCTGAAGGCGGCGGCCGAGCAGGTGCGGCTCCGCCTGGTCGCCCACGTCGAGGCCTCGGTCGCCCTCACGGGCGAGTCGCTGCCCGACGACCCCGGCACCACCACCCCGAACCAGGACCAAGGACAGGCAGGCAGCACACCGTGACCGGACCCGACAGCACCACCGACGACGCCACCACCGAGCTCGACGGCGCGGCCGAGGCCACCACGGCCGAGGGCACGACGCCCGCGGGCGTCACTCCCGAGGGCGTGTCCGACGCCGACGCCGAGCGCGTCCTGCGCAGCCAGCTCGCGGACTACGACCTGGCCGAGGAGGACCTGGCCGTCCTGGGTCGCGACCTGGACTCCGACGACCTCGAGCACGAGGACGTCCGCCCCGTCGTCGCCGTGGTCGGTCGGCCCAACGTCGGCAAGTCGACGCTGGTCAACCGCATCCTGGGTCGACGCGAGGCGGTCGTGCAGGACGTCCCCGGCGTGACCCGCGACCGGGTCAGCTACCCGGTGGACTGGGCCGGACGGACCTTCACCCTGGTCGACACCGGCGGCTGGGACGCCCGCGTCCAGGGCCTGGCCGCCCAGGTCGCCGAGCAGGCCGAGATCGCCGTCGACCTCGCGGACGCCGTCATCTTCGTGGTCGACGGCACCGTGGGGGCCACGGCGGTCGACGAGGCCGTGGTCAAGATGCTGCGCCGGGCGGGCAAGCCGGTCGTCCTGGTCGCCAACAAGGTCGACGACGCCCGCGGCGAGGCCGACGCCACGGCGCTCTGGTCGCTCGGCCTGGGCCAGCCGTACCCGGTCTCGGCCCTGCACGGGCGCGGCAGCGGCGACATGCTCGACGCCGTCCTGGAGGTCCTGCCCGAACGGACCGCGGCCACGCCGGAGTCCTCGGCCGTACGCCGGGTGGCCCTGGTCGGGCGGCCCAACGTCGGCAAGTCCAGCCTCCTCAACGCCCTGGTCGGCAGCGAGCGCGTCGTCGTCAACGCGACGGCCGGCACCACCCGCGACCCGGTCGACGAGATGGTCGAGCTGGGCGGGCGCACCTGGCGCGTCGTCGACACGGCCGGCATCCGCCGCAAGCACCGCAGCAGCGTCGGGGCGGACTTCTACGCCGGGCTGCGCACCCAGGCCGCCATCGAGCGGGCCGAGGTCGCCGTCGTCCTGGTCGACTCCTCGGAGATCCTCAGCGAGCAGGACGTCCGCGTCGTCCAGAACGCCGTGGACGCGGGCCGCGCCGTCGTCCTGGCCATGAACAAGTGGGACCTGGTCGACGAGGAGCGCCGCCGCTACCTCGAGCGGGAGCTGGAGACCGAGCTGGTCCAGGTGCCCTGGGCGCCGCGGGTCAACCTGTCGGCCATGACCGGTCGCCACCTGGACCGCCTCGTGCCGGCCATGGACCGGGCCCTGGCGTCCTGGGAGGCGCGGGTCCCGACCGGGCGTCTCAACGCGCTCATCGCCGAGATCGTCGGTGCGCACCCCCACCCGGTGCGCGGGGGCAAGCAGCCCCGCATCCTGTACGCGACCCAGGCCGGGGTGAGGCCGCCCACGTTCGTGCTGTTCACCACCGGTTTCCTCGAGGCCGGGTACCGCCGGTTCGTCGAGCGGCGCCTCCGCGAGGAGTTCGGCTTCGAGGGCACCCCGATCGAGGTGACCGTGCGGGCGCGGGAGCGTCGGAAGCGCACCTGAGCCTGCGATACGATTCCGGTCGGCGGTCACGGCGACGTGGCCGACCGGGACGTGGCGCAGCTTGGTAGCGCACTTGACTGGGGGTCAAGGGGTCGTGGGTTCGAATCCCGCCGTCCCGACAGGGTTGACAGGCACGACGGAAGCAGCCCGGTCGACCTGAGCCGGTCGACCGGGAAGCCCCGAGCTGGCTGCCCCGATCGGTAGGGACGCTGCCAGGGGAGGCCATCACGACCACCGCTGTCAGCGACCGGGTTGTCACGCTCCCGAACGCCATCAGCCTCGCCCGGCTGCTGTGCGTGCCCGTGTTCGCGGTCCTCATCGTCGGCGGGCAGGACGCCGCGGCGCTCGTGGTGCTGCTGCTGGCCGGGGTCAGCGACTACGTCGACGGGCTGCTGGCCCGCCGCTGGGACCAGGTGACCAGGCTCGGTCAGCTGCTCGACCCGGCGGCCGACCGGCTCTACGTCACGGTCGCCCTGCTCGGCCTGGGCTGGCGCGAGGTGCTCCCCTGGTGGCTCATCGGCGCCATCGTGGCCCGCGACGTGGTGCTGAGCCTGAACGTGCTCGTGCTGCGTCACCACGGCCTGTCGTCGCTGCCGCCGCACCTCATCGGCAAGACCGCGACGTTCGCGCTGCTGGTCGCCCTGCCCCTGCTGCTGCTGGCCGAGGCCACCACCGAGCTGTCGCTCGTGCTGCGGCCGCTGGCCTGGGCCGTTCTCCTGTGGGGGACGGCGCTGTACTACTGGGCGGCCGGGGGCTACCTGCGCCAGACCTGGGTGCTGGTGGGCCGGGTAAGGCGCGGCGGCGACCCGACGGCGGCGGTGCGCCGTGGGTAGGTCGGCTTTCTCGTCCTCGACGCTGCTCGACGAGATCATGCGGCGCCCGCTCGACCCCGGGTACGAGGCCGCGGCCAGACGCCGCGAGCAGGCCCTGGCCGGCACCGGTGGCACAGGTGGCAGCAGTGGCACCGGCGGCAGTGACGGCGGAGAGGACGGCAGCACCGGGGCGGACGACGTCGCCGGGGCTCGCCCCACCGGCCGCGGGCCCGCGCACCGCCCCCGGCGCAGCGGCGCACGTCCGTGGCAGCTGACCACGTCGGTCGTCGTGGCCGGGGTCGTGCTGGGGCTGGTGGCGGGCGCGGGTGTCGCCCAGCTGCGCTCCCGGCCCCTGGAGGCCCAGGACCGGGCGGTCCTCGAGGCGGAGATCGAGCGCCGCACCGAGCGCGCGGACACCCTGGCGGAGTCCAACTCGCAGCTGCGCCAGGAGATCGAGGCAGAGCAGGCCGCGGCCATCGGCGAGGGGGCCGAGGTGCTGCTGGAGGCCACCGAACGGTTGGCCGTGGTGACCGGTGCCGTCCCCGTGGTCGGGGACGGCCTGGTGGTGGTCCTGGACGACGCCCCCTCCGACGGGGTCGACGAGCCCAGCCAGATCTCCGACGACAGCCGGGTCCGCGACGTCGACGTGCAGACCGTCGTCAACGGGCTGTGGGCGGCGGGGGCCGAGGGGATCGCGGTCAACGGGCAGCGCCTCACGTCGCTCAGCACGATCCGGCACGCGGGCGACGCCATCGTGGTGGACCTGCGACAGCTGGCGAGGCCGTACACGATCACGGCGATCGGCGACCCCGGCACGCTGCAGCGGGAGGCCCGAACCGGTGCGGCCGGGCAGTGGGCCGCGTTCCTGCGCGACAGCTACGGTATCGCCGTGTCCGTCGAGGTCGCCGACGACCTGGAGCTCCCGTCGGCCTCCCGGCTGACGCTGCGCCACGCGCAGGGGGTGGAGGCGCCGGGCCAGGTCGCGCCCACCGAGGGCTCGCAGGAGGAGGCTGGTCAGTCGTGATCGCGATCATCGGGCTGCTGCTCGGCGTGGCCGTCGGCATCTTCCTGGAGCCGACGGTCCCGCCCGCGCTGCAGCCGTACCTGCCGATCGCCATCGTCGCGGCGCTCGACGCCCTGTTCGGCGGCTTCCGGGCCGTCATCGAGGGCATCTTCGACGACCGCGTCTTCGTGGTCTCGCTGGTCTTCAACGTCGTCATCGCCGCGTTCGTCGTGTTCCTGGGCGACCAGCTGGGCGTGGGCTCGCAGCTGAGCACCGGCGTCGTGGTGGTCCTGGGGATCCGGATCTTCTCCAACGCGGCCGCCATCCGACGTCACCTGCTGGGGTCCTGACGTGACCTACCACCCGGACAACGTCGACCGGACGTCGGCCTGGCGTCGGCTGCGCAGCGGGGTCGGGCGACGGCCCGGCCGGTTCCAGGTGTTCGCGGCCGTGCTGCTGTTCCTGCTGGGCTTCGCGCTGGTGACCCAGGCCCGGCAGACGTCCGAGGCCGGGCTGTCGACCCTGCGCGAGACGGAGCTGGTCCGGCTGCTGGACGGGGTCAGCGAGCGTCGTGAGCGCCTGGAGGAGGAGGCGGGCGAGCTCCAGGCGCAGCGGCAGGCCCTGCTCACCAGCTCCGACGCCAGCGCCGAGGCGGAGCGGGCCGCCCGCGACCGGCTGGCCGTGTACTCCGTGCTGGCCGGGACGGTGGCGGCCCAGGGACCGGGCATCACGGTGGTGATCCGGGACGAGGGGGAGCGCACCGTGACGGACGCCTTCATGCTCGACACGGTGCAGGAGCTGCGCGACGCCGGCGCCGAGGCGATCCAGATCGGGGACGTGCGGGTGGTCGCCAGCACGTCCTTCGTGGACGCGCCCGACCGCAGCGGCATCGCCGTGGACGGCACCGTCGTCGCCTCGCCGTTCACGATCCGCGCCATCGGCGACCCCGACGTCATGGAGCCCGCGCTGCGGATCCCGGGCGGCGTGGTGCCCCGGTTGAACCGCTTCGGCGACGCGGTGACGGTGACGGAGCTCGACCTGGTCGTGGTGGACGCGTTGCGGGTCGTCGCACCCCCTGAGTACGCTCGCCCGGCCCAGCCCGAGGAGTGACCGGCTGCTCGCGCGGCGTCATCGACCGGCACCGGGAACCGGCAGCCACCCAGACCTGACAGGAAGCGGTGAGATCGATGGACGTGCCCGAGGGGCTCCGCTACACCAGCGAGCACGAGTGGCTCCGTACCGGCGAGGACGGCGTGGTCCGCGTCGGCATCACCGACTACGCCCAGGACGCGCTCGGCGACATCGTGTTCGTCGAGCTGCCGGCGCCCGGCACGGCCGTGACGGTCGGGCAGGCCTGCGGCGAGGTCGAGTCGACCAAGTCCGTCTCCGAGCTGTTCGCGCCCGTGAGCGGCACGGTGACCGCCCGCAACGACTCCCTCGAGGCCGCGCCCGAGACAGTCAACGGCGACCCCTACGGTGAGGGCTGGATGTTCGAGCTCCGGCCCGACGACGACTCCGCCGTCGGCGGCCTGCTGGACGAGGCCGCGTACCGGGCTCTGACAGACGGGTGAACGCGGACGTACGGCCGACCGGGCACGTACGGGGCGCGGTACACGTCTACCTGAGCATGAGGGTGAGCACTAGGGTTGTGCCAACCGAGGAGGAGAACCGATGACGGAGACCCCGGACGCGCCGCGTCAACGTGGCACGGCTGCGATCCCGGTGACCCCGGGCCAGGGCGTGGACACCACGATCACCTACGCCCAGGCCACCGACACCGACCCCGCCAGCGGGCTGACGCGTGACGACCAGAGGGCGGTGGAGGCGCTGCCCCAGGGGTCGGCGCTGCTGGTGGTGCAGCGCGGCCCGAACGCCGGGGCGCGGTTCCTGCTGGACTCCGAGCGGACCACGGCGGGTCGCGCCGCGGACAGCGACATCTTCCTCGACGACGTCACGGTCTCCCGCCGCCACGCGGAGTTCGGCCGGGTCGGCGAGGGGTACCGGGTGGTCGACGTCGGCAGCCTGAACGGCACGTACGTCAACCGGCAGCGGATCGAGTCGGCCGTCCTGAACGCCGGCGACGAGGTGCAGATCGGCAAGTACCGGTTGGTCTACCACCCGTCCCGCCAGCACCTGGTCGCGGCGGACGGTGAGGACACCGGGGCGTGAGCACCCCGGCTCTGGCGGGCCGTGAGCGGCCCTCCGGACTGACCATCGGGGAGGTGCTCGCCGTGCTGCGCGAGGAGTTCCCCGACGTCACGATCTCCAAGATCCGCTTCCTTGAGGAGCAGGGTCTGGTCGAGCCCGACCGCACGCCCTCCGGCTACCGCAAGTTCTCCCACACCCACGTCGACCGGTTGCGGCACGTCCTCACCCTGCAGCGTGACCACTTCCTGCCGCTGCGGGTGATCCGGGAGCAGCTCGACGGCGTCGGCCCGGACCTGCTGGCTGCGGCGACGCCGGGTCGCCCGGCCCCGTTCGTCCGTGTCCTGCGCGACGCCGCCGACGGCACCGACGTGTCCGCGGGTGCGGCCGACCCCGACGCGCTGGCGGCCGCGGCGGGCTGCGAGCCGGCGCTCGTGGCGGACCTGCTGAGCCACGGCCTGGTCCGGCCCGCGAGCGACGGCTGGTTCTCTCCGGACGACGTCGAGGTCGTGCGGGCGGCGGCGGCGCTGGCCGCCCACGGCGTCCAGCCCCGGCACCTGCGCTCCTTCCGCTCCGCCGCGGACAAGGAGGTCGACCTGGTCGAGGCGGTCGTGGCGCCGCTGCGCCGATCGGGTCGACCTGGCGCGTCGGGGGAGGCCACCGACACCGCGCGCGAGGTGGCGGCCACCTGCCTGCGTCTGCACGCCGCCCTCGTGGCGGGCTCGCTCGCCCGACGCTGACCCCGGCCGACGCCCTGCGCGGGGCGGACGCCTCGGTGGCGGGCCGGACCCCGCTCGGGGGTAGCGTGGCGTCCGTGCGCGAGCTTGACGTGGTCGGCATCCGGGTGGAGACACCGTCCAACAACCCGATCGTGCTGCTGAGGGAGCGCGAGGGGCACCGCTACCTGCCCGTGTGGATCGGCGCGGCCGAGGCCAGCGCGATCGCGTTCGCCCAGCAGGGGCTCGTCCCGCCCCGGCCGCAGACGCACGACCTGCTGCTGGACGTCGTGACGGCGCTGGGCCGGACCGTGGAAGAGGTCCGCATCACCGAGTACCGGGACAACATCTTCTACGCCGAGCTGGTGCTCGACGGCGGGACCACCGTCGGGGCGCGGACGTCGGACGCCGTCGCCCTGGCGCTGCGGGCCGGCTGCCGCATCGTCAGCGCCGAGGCCGTCCTGGACGAGGTGGGCGTGCCGGTCCCCGACGAGGACGAGGGCGAGGTCGAGGTCGAGCGCCTGCGCGAGTTCCTGGACAACGTCAACCCCGAGGACTTCGACTTCGAGCAGGGCTCGACGCCGGGTGCGGACCTGATGGACGAGCTCGACGAGCTCGAGAGCGAGCTGTCCGACGACGACGAGGGACAGCCCGGTGACGGCGACGGCGACGACACGCCGCCCAAACCCTCCAGCGGTGGTTGACCCTTGGTCGGGGGATCCCTACCGTCGAACCTGACGGAGCGGTACCGGGCACCTCAGTCCCCGGCCGCCCCGCCCCGAGAGGAGCCCGGCATGGCACATCACGAGGTAGACGGCGCCGCCGCGCGAGCAGGCACCGTCTCCGTGGCCGGCTCCGACCGTGATCAGGGGATGCTCTTCTCCGACGGCCTGCCCGAGCTGGACGAGCACGCCGGCTACCGCGGCCCCGTCGCCGCGCGAGCCGCCGGGATCACCTACCGCCAGCTCGACTACTGGGCCCGCACCGGCCTGGTCGAGCCCGCCGTGCGCGGGGCCAGCGGGTCGGGCAGCCAGCGGCTGTACGGCTTCCGCGACATCCTCGTGCTCAAGGTCGTCAAGCGGCTCCTGGACACCGGGGTGTCGCTGCAGCAGATCCGCACCGCCACCGAGGTGCTCCGCAGCCACGGCGTCGAGGACCTGGCCAACATCACCCTGATCTCCGACGGCGCGAGCGTGTACGAGTGCACGTCCGCCGACGAGGTCATCGACCTCGTCCAGGGCGGGCAGGGCGTGTTCGGCATCGCCGTCGGTCGCGTCTGGCGCGAGGTCGAGGGCACCCTGGCCGAGCTCCCCGCCGAGCGCGAGGAGCAGGTCGTCGACGTGCCCGGCGACGAGCTCGCCCGCCGTCGCGCAGCGCGCGAGGCCGGCTGAGCCACGAGCCCGACCGGCCTGGTCGGCCTGGTCGTCAGGACTAGCGCGCGGCCCGACGGGTGCCGCCGGCCCGCAGCACCCGGTCCAGGTGCAGGTCGAACGCCGCGGCCAGCTCCGACCCGCCGTGACCGTGCCACCGGTGGACCGGCACGGTCGCTCCCTGCGACTGCTGCACGGCGGAGCGGTCGGGCAGGGGCGGGCGCAGCACCAACGGGCCGAACAGCCCCGTCATCTCCTCCAGGCGGTACCGGTGCTCGGGCGAGCGCTCCCGGAAGCGGTTGACGAGGATCCCCAGCGGCATCAGGCGGCGGGCCTCGTCGCTGCGCAGGGCGTCGATCGCCCGCAGCGCCCGGTCCGCGGCGGCGACCGAGAAGATCGCCGGCTCGCTGACGACCAGCGCCCGGTCGCTGGCCACCAGACCGGTGCGGGTCAGCCCACCCAGCGACGGGGGGCAGTCCACCAGCACCAGGTCGTACCAGGGCACCTTGGTCAGGGCCGTGGCCAGCGTCCGCATCGACCGGGGCCGGGTGGCGTAGTCGTGGTCGGTGCTGGCCTCCGAGCCCAGCATGACGTCCAGGACGCCGGGCTGGTCACCGGCCCACCCGGACGGGGCGATCGCCTTGGCCAGCTCGCCGCGCCGGGGGTTGGCCAGCACGTCGGCGACGGTGGACTCGCGCCGGGCGGCCACGTCCAGGCCCGTGGTCGCGTCGGCCTGGGGGTCCAGGTCGACGACCAGGGTCGGCACCCCGCGCGCCAACGCGGCCGAGGCCAGACCGAGCGTGACGGTGGTCTTGCCGACGCCCCCCTTGAGGCTGCAGACACTCAGCACGATCACGAGCCTGACGCTACCCGGCTGATAACCTGACCGTGCTGCACACACCCTGCGGGAGAGTCCGTCGCGACTCGCTCGGATCCACCGCGTCGGCGCCGAAGGGGCAACCTCCCCGGAACCTCTCAGGCACCAGGACCGCAGGGGACAGGCACGCAGGAGGGGTCCGCCCTGACTGTCGGGGTCCGATGTGACGAGCCCGTTGCGGGCTCACGGACGCCGAGGAGCGACGTGCCCACCACCCCCAGCACGACCAGCCCGAGCACGCCCGCCACCACGGCCGGCCCGAGCCCGCGGGCGACCACGAGCCCGCGAGCGGTCTTCAGCGAGCGGCACCTCGGCCACGTGCCGGACCCGGAGGCCTACGCCCGGGCGACCGGGTTCGACAGCCTGGCCGACCTGGTCGACGCCACGGTGCCGGCCGGGATCCGGCAGGACGAGCCGCTGGACCTGCCACCGGCGCTGGACGAGGAGGACGCGCTGGTCGAGCTGCGCGCCGTCGCGGCCCGCAACCGGGTGGTCCAGCCCATGATCGGCCTGGGCTACCACGGCACGGTCACCCCGCCCGTGGTCCGGCGCAACGTGCTGCAGAACCCGGCCTGGTACACGGCCTACACGCCGTACCAGCCCGAGATCAGCCAGGGCCGGCTCGAGGCGCTGCTGACCTTCCAGACCCTGGTCACCGACCTGACGGGTCTGGACGTGGCCAACGCCAGCCTGCTCGACGAGCCGACGGCCGCGGCGGAGGCCATGACGCTGCTGCGTCGGGCCACCAAGGCGGGCGAGGACGCCGTGTTCCTGGTCGACACCGACGTCCTGCCGCAGACCCGGGCCGTCCTGGCCACACGGGCCGAACCGCTCGGCATCGAGCTGGTGGACCTCGACCTGGGCGACGGCGGCGAGCCGTCCGGCGAGCTGGTCGCCGATGCGCTGGCGGGGCGCACCGCCTACGGCGCGCTGCTGCAGTACCCCGGCGCGGCCGGGCAGGTCCGGGACCTGCGGGCGGTCACGGAGGCCGTCGTGGCCGCCGGCGCCCGGGTGGCCGTCGCCGCCGACCCGCTCGCCCTCACGCTGCTGACCCCGCCCGGGGAGTGGGGCGCCGACGTCGTCGTGGGCTCGATGCAGCGCTTCGGCGTCCCGATGGGCTACGGCGGCCCGCACGCCGGCTACATGGCCGTCCGCGACGGTCTCCAGCGGCTGCTGCCCGGCCGCCTCGTCGGGGTCAGCAAGGACGCCTCCGGCAACCCGGCGCTGCGCCTGGCCCTGCAGACCCGCGAGCAGCACATCCGCCGCGAGAAGGCCACGAGCAACATCTGCACCGCCCAGGTCCTGCTGGCCGTGATGGCCGGGATGTACGCGGTCTGGCACGGCCCGGACGGCCTGCGCCGGATCGCCGGGCACGCCCACGACCACGTGGCGGCCGTGGCGGCCGCGGCCACGTCGATGGGCGTCACCGTCGCGACCACGCAGTTCTTCGACACCGTCACCCTGCAGGTGGCCGACGCCGACGTCGTGGTCGCCGAGGCGCTCAGCCGGGGCGTGAACCTGCGCCGCGTCGACGGCACGCACGTGGGCGTCAGCACCGACGAGACGACGCGCCAGGTGCACGTGGACGCCGTGGTCGCCGCGCTGGCCACGGTCGGCGGCACGACGCCGGACCTGCCCGTCGAGGTCGTCGACACCCCCGTCGAGGGACCCCTGGCCCGCACCAGCGACTTCTGCACCAACGAGGTCTTCCGCCGGTACCGCTCGGAGACCGGTCTGCTGCGCTACCTGCGCCGGCTGTCGGACTCCGACTTCGCCCTGGACCGGGGCATGATCCCGCTCGGTTCCTGCACCATGAAGCTGAACGCGACGACCGAGATGGAGTCCGTCACCTGGCCGGAGTTCGCCGACCTGCACCCGTTCGCCCCGGCCGACCAGGCCGCCGGCACCCGTCAGGTCGTCGCCGACCTGGAGCGCTGGCTGGCCGAGGTCACCGGCTACGACGCCGTCAGCATGCAGCCCAACTCCGGCGCCCAGGGCGAGCTCGCCGGCCTGCTGGCCATCCGCGGCTACCACCGCGCGCAGGGCCACCACGAGCGCGACGTCTGCCTGATCCCCTCCAGCGCCCACGGGACCAACGCCGCCAGCGCCGTCATGGCCGGCATGCGGGTGCAGGTCGTGGCCTGCGACGAGGCCGGCAACGTGGACGTCGACGACCTGCGGGCCAAGATCGCCGGCCACGGTGACCGGCTGGCGGCCCTGATGATCACCTACCCGTCCACCCACGGGGTGTTCGAGGAGATCGTCACCGAGATCTGCGACGAGGTCCACGCCGCGGGCGGTCAGGTCTACCTGGACGGGGCCAACCTCAACGCCCTGGTCGGGCTGGCCCGGCCGGGCCGGTTCGGCGCCGACGTGAGCCACCTCAACCTGCACAAGACGTTCTGCATCCCCCATGGCGGCGGCGGGCCCGGGGTCGGTCCGATCGGCGTGCGCGCCCACCTGGCCGAGTTCCTGCCCGGGCACCCGCTGGAGCCCACGCTGGCCGACAACCCCGTGGGGCCGGTCTCGGGGGCGCCCTACGGCTCCGCGGGCATCCTGACCATCCCCTGGACCTACGTCCGGATGATGGGCGCCGAGGGCCTGACCGAGGCCACCACCCGGGCCATCGCGGCGGCCAACTACGTCGCCGGGCGGCTGCGCGGGCACTGGGACGTCCTCTACACCGGCCGCAACGGCACGGTCGCGCACGAGTGCATCCTCGACGTCCGGCCCGTGGCCAAGAGCGCCGGCGTCACCGTGGACGACATCGCCAAGCGGCTCGTCGACCACGGCTTCCACGCCCCGACGATGAGCTGGCCGGTGGCGGGCACCCTGATGGTCGAGCCGACCGAGAGCGAGGACCAGGCCGAGCTGGACCGCTTCTGCGACGCGATGATCGAGATCCGGGCCGAGGTCGCCCGGGTCGAGTCCGGGGAGTGGCAGGTGGCCACGTCGCCTCTGCGCCACGCCCCCCACACCGCGGAGGACCTGGTCGGCGACTGGGACCGGCCCTACGAGCGCCGGCTCGGCGTCTACCCGTCCGGGTCGGCGCGCGGCAAGTACTGGCCGCCGGTCAACCGGATCGACGGGGCGTGGGGTGACCGCAACCTGGTCTGCGCCTGCCCGCCGGTCAGCGCGTTCGGCGAGCCGGAGCCGGTGGCCGCCGGCACCGCCGACCCCTCGACCGGGACCGACCAGCAGGACGGGCAGCCGGCGGGCGAGCGGAGCGGGACGGCCGGCCTGGAGCCCGTGGCCGCGCGCTAGCGTTCCCACCATGTCCGTGCCCCCCGACTCCTCGCCGCCGCCCCAGGGTCCGTACAGCCCGCCGCCCGGGCAGGGTCCGTACGGTCCGCCTCCCGACGGGGGCGGGCCCGGGGCCGCCGACCCGTACGCGCAGCCGTCCGGGCAGGTCCAGCCCTACGGCCCCGGTCCGGGCCAGGGACCGGCACAAGGACCGGGCTACGGCGTGCGACCCGACCCCGGGCCGCCGACCGACCTCGTCTCGGTCCTCGGGCTGGTCTTCGCGGTCCTGCTGGCGCCGGTCGGCCTGGTCCTCAGCATCATCGGCGTCGCCCGCACGCGGGACGGGCGGCGCAAGGGGCGGGGTCTGGCCATCGCGGGCATCGTGGTGTCGGTCGTGCTCAGCCTGCTCATTGCGGGGATCCTCGTGGCGGTGGTCGCCTTCAGCACCTGGGCCACCACCGAGTTCGAGAGCACCGTGCAGGACCTCGAGCAGCAGAACCCCGAGCTCTTCGAGCAGCTCGAGGAGGGGGCCGCGTCCCCGTCCGCGGGACCGGGCGGGCTCGACGAGCTCCAGGAGCAGCTCGACGAGCTGCTCCCCTCCACCCCGGCCCAGGTCGACCCGGCCTCGGCGCTGCCCCTGGGCGAGACCGCCGAGCTGGGTGACTTCGCCGTGGCCGTCACCGGGGTGGACCTGGACGCCGCCGACGACCTGGAGGCCCAGGGCAACCCCGCCGCGGACGGCCGCTACGTGGTCGTCACCGCCGACGTGACGAACACCTCCGACGCCCCCCAGGGCGTCTACCTGGGGCTGAACGTGTCCTACCTGTCGGCGGCCGGGACCAGCTACGACGAGTTCACCTGCGACGCCAGCTTCGAGGGGCAGGCCGTGGACCTGGACGACGTCGAGCCGGGGGCGACGACCCCGGTCAGCTGGTGCCTCGTGGTGCCGGAGGCCGAGGCCGGCGGTGGTGTCGTCGTCGTGGCGCCCACCTTCGACCTGACCGGGTCCGACACCGGCGTCTGGGCCGAGCAGTGAGCCGCACCGCGGCCACGGCCCGCCACCCCGAGGAGGACGAGCTGCTGGCCTTCTGCCGTGAGCGCCACCACGTCGTCCTCATCACCCACCGCGCCGACGGCAGCCCGCAGGCCTCCCCGGTGTCCTGCGGCGTCGACCAGGAGGGCCGGTTCGTCATCTCCACCTACCCCGAGCGGGCCAAGACCCACAACGCCCGCCGTGACCCCCGGGTCAGCCTGGTGGTGCTGTCCGACGACTGGGACGGCCCGTACGTGCAGGTCGACGGCCAGTGCGAGGTGCTGGACCTGCCCGAGGCCCTCGAGCCGCTGGTCGACTACTTCCGCTCGTTCGGGCGCGAGCACCCGGACTGGGACGAGTACCGCGCGGCCATGCTGGAGCAGGGCAAGTCCCTGCTGCGGGTGACGCCGACGCGCTGGGGTCCGGTGGCCACGGGCGGGTTCCCGGCCCGGCTGGTCGACCAGGACGGCTGAGCGTGCCGGGGGGCCGGGGGGAGGACGGGGCGCCGGGAGGGCCGCCCGGACCGGCCGCGCCGCGCTGGGACACCACCGCGGTGCGCGGCGGGATGCGACGCAGCGAGGTCGGGGAGACCTCCGAGCCGCTGCACCTGACGTCGGGGTACGTGTTCGACGACGCCGAGCAGGCCGAGGACGCGTTCCTGGGCGACAACGACCGGTACGTCTACTCCCGCTACGGCAACCCCACCGTCGCGGCGTTCACGGAGCGGCTGCGTCTGCTCGAGGGGGCCGAGGCCTGTCTGGCCACCGCCAGCGGGATGGCGGCGGTCTTCGCCGCGCTGGGCGGGCTGCTGGCGGCCGGTGACCGGCTCGTGGCCTCGCGGGCGATGTTCGGCTCGTGCGCCGTCGTGGTCAACGAGGTGCTGCCCCGGTGGGGAGTGCGGACCGAGCTGGTCGACGGCACCGACCTGGACGCCTGGCGGCAGGCGCTGGCCACCCCCGCACGGGCGGTGTTCCTGGAGACACCGTCCAACCCCATGCTCGACCTGGTCGACGTGGCCGCGGTCTCGGGGCTGGCCCACGCCGCCGGAGCCGTCGTCGTGGTCGACAACGTGCTGGCCTCGCCCGTGCTCTGCCGGCCGCTGGGACTGGGCGCCGACGTCGTCGTCTACTCCGCCACGAAGCACATGGACGGCCAGGGCCGGGTGCTCGGCGGTGCGGTGCTCGGCCCGGCCGACCTGGTCGACGGCGACATCGGCCACCTGGTCCGCCACACCGGGCCCACCCTGAGCCCGTTCAACGCCTGGACCCTGCTGAAGGGCCTGGAGACCATGCCGCTGCGGGTCCGGCACAGCTCCGACGTGGCGCTGCGCTGCGCCGGCTGGCTGGAGGGCCGTCCCGGGGTGGCCGCCGTCCGGCACCCGTTCCTGGCCTCTCACCCGCAGCACGACCTGGCCCGGGCGCAGATGAGCGGCGGCGGGACGGTGCTGACGGTCGAGCTCACGGGGGACGGCACCCCGGCCGGCGGGCGCCGCGCCGCGTTCGCGTTCCTGGACGCCCTGCAGGTCGTCGACATCTCCAACAACCTGGGTGACACCCGCTCGTTGGCCTGCCACCCGGCCACCACCACCCACCGCGCGGTCTCGGGCAGCGTCCGGCGCGCCCAGGGCATCACCGACGCCGTGGTCCGGCTGTCGGTCGGGCTCGAGGACGCCGAGGACCTGCTGGAGGACCTCGAGCGCGCGCTGACGGCGGCCCTGGACCGGTAGCCCCGAGGACCGCGCCGCCCGCTAGCCTCGCGGCGTCCGCACGGTCGCCGCCTGCCCCGGGGGTCACGTTGTTCCAGAAGGTCCTGGTCGCCAACCGTGGCGAGATCGCCGTCCGCGCGTTCCGCGCCGCCACCGAGCTCGGGGCCCGCACGGTCGCGGTGTTCCCGTGGGAGGACCGCAACGGCGTGCACCGGATCAAGGCCGACGAGGCGTACCTGATCGGGGAGCGTGGATCGCCGGTGCGGGCGTACCTCGACGTGGACGAGATCATCCGGGTCGCGAGCGAGTGCGGCGCCGACGCCGTCTACCCCGGCTACGGGTTCCTGTCGGAGAACCCCGAGCTGGCCACGGCCTGCGCCGCGGCCGGCATCACGTTCGTCGGCCCGTCGGCCGAGGTCCTCGAGATGGCCGGCAACAAGGTCACAGCGATCGCCGCGGCCAAGCAGGCCGGGCTGCCGGTGCTGGAGTCCACCGAGCCCTCCGACGACGCCGACGCCCTGGTCGAGGCGGCGGCGCGGGTCGGGTTCCCCGTGTTCGTCAAGGCGGTCGCCGGCGGCGGGGGGCGGGGCATGCGCCGGGTCGACGACGCCGAGGCGCTGCCGGAGGCCCTGGCCGCGGCGATGCGCGAGGCGCAGGGCGCGTTCGGCGACTCCCGGGTGTTCGTGGAGCGGGCCGTGCTGAGCCCGCGCCACATCGAGGTCCAGGTCCTGGCCGACGACGACGGCGAGGTGGTGCACCTGTTCGAGCGCGACTGCTCGATCCAGCGGCGGCACCAGAAGGTCATCGAGATCGCCCCGGCGCCGGACCTGGACGAGCAGACCCGGCAGGCGCTGCACCGCGACGCCGTCGCGTTCGCCCGGGCCATCGGCTACCGCAACGCCGGGACGGTCGAGTTCCTCGTGGCCACCGAGGGCGAGCGGGCCGGCGAGCACGTGTTCATCGAGATGAACCCCCGGATCCAGGTCGAGCACACCATCACCGAGGAGGTCACCGACGTCGACCTGGTCACCTCGCAGCTGCTGATCGCCTCGGGCTCCCGGCTGGCCGACATGGGGCTGACCCAGGACGTGTTGCGGGTCAACGGGGCCGCCATCCAGTGCCGGATCACCACCGAGGACCCGGCCAACGGGTTCCGGCCCGACGTCGGCCGCATCACGACGTACCGCAACCCCGGTGGGGCCGGGATCCGCCTGGATGGCGGCACCGCCTACGCCGGCGCCGAGATCAGTCCGCACTTCGACTCCATGCTCACCAAGCTGATCTGCCGGGGCCGGGACTTCGACACCGCCGTCGCCCGGGCCCGCCGGGCCCTGGCCGAGTTCCGGATCCGCGGGGTCGCCACCAACATCCCGTTCCTGCAGGCCATGCTGGCCGACCCCGACTTCCGGGCGGGCCGGTTCACCACGTCGTTCATCGACCAGCGGCCCCACCTGGTGACCGCCAGCCCCGGTGCCGACCGCGGCACCCGGCTGCTCACCTACCTGGCGGACGTGACGGTCAACCGTCCGCACGGGGAGCCGCCCGTCGAGCTGCCCGCGGTCCTCAAGCTGCCCCCGACGGACCTGTCGGTGCCCCCGGCCGACGGGTCCCGGCAGCGCCTGCTGGAGCTGGGGCCGGAGGGGTTCGCGGCGCACCTGCGCGCCTCGCCCGTGCCGCTGCTGACCGACACCACGTTCCGCGACGCCCACCAGTCGCTGCTGGCGACCCGGGTCCGGACCACCGACCTGCTGGCCGTGGCCCCGCACGTGGCTCGCACCATGCCCCAGCTGCTGAGCGTGGAGTGCTGGGGCGGGGCGACCTACGACGTGGCGCTCCGGTTCCTGGGCGAGGACCCGTGGGACCGTCTGGCGTCGCTGCGGGAGGCGATGCCCAACGTGGCGCTGCAGATGCTGCTGCGCGGGCGCAACACCGTGGGCTACACGCCCTACCCGGCGCGGGTGACCGAGGCCTTCGTCGAGGAGGCCACCAGCACCGGGATCGACGTCTTCCGGGTCTTCGACGCGCTCAACGACGTGGCCCAGATGCGCCCCGCGATCGACGCGGTCCGGGCCACCGGGACCGCCGTGGCCGAGGTCGCGCTCTGCTACACCGGCGACCTGCTCGACCCCGCCGAGGACCTCTACACCCTCGACTACTACCTGCGGCTGGCCGAGCAGATCGTCGACGCCGGGGCCCACGTGCTGGCGATCAAGGACATGGCCGGTCTGCTGCGCCCGACCGCGGCCCGCCGGCTGGTCACGGCGCTGCGCGAGCGTTTCGACCTGCCGGTCCACCTGCACACCCACGACACCGCCGGCGGCCAGCTGGCGACCCTGCTGGCCGCGGTCGAGGCCGGGGCCGACGCCGTGGACGTGGCCACGGCCACCATGGCCGGCACCACCAGCCAGCCGCCGTTGTCGGCGTTCGTCGCCGCCACCGCCCACACCGACCTGGACACGGGCATCTCGCTGCGGGCCGCGCAGGACCTCGAGCCGTACTGGGAGGTCGTCCGCACCACCTACCGCCCGTTCGAGTCCGGGCTGTCCAGCCCCACGGGCCGGGTCTACGACCACGAGATCCCCGGCGGGCAGCTGTCCAACCTGCGCCAGCAGGCCATCGCGCTGGGCCTGGGGGAGCGGTTCGAGCAGGTGGAGCGGATGTACGCCGCCGCCGACCGCATCCTGGGCCGCCTCGTCAAGGTGACGCCGTCGTCCAAGGTCGTCGGCGACCTCGCCCTGCACCTGGTCGCGGTCGGGGCCGACCCCGCGGTGTTCGAGGACGACCCGTCCCGGTTCGACATCCCCGACTCGGTCGTGGGCTTCCTGTCCGGGGAGCTCGGCGACCCGCCCGGCGGGTGGCCCGAGCCGTTCCGCAGCTAGGCGCTGGCCGGGCGCACGGCGCCGGTGCGCGACGCGGACGTCAGCGCCGAGGACGAGGCCGCCCTGGCCGCCGACGCCGACCCCGCCCGCCGGCGCGACACCTTGAACCGGTTGCTGTTCCCCGGGCCGACCGCGCAGCTGGCCGAGGTCCGCGAGAGCTACGGCGACGTGTCGGTGCTGGACACCCTGGACTACCTGTACGGCCTGCGGGCCGGGACCGAGCACACCATCTCGCTCGGTCGCGGCGTGCAGCTGATCGCTGGCCTGGAGGCCGTCGGCGACGCCGACGCCAAGGGGATGCGGACCGTGCTGGCGACCCTCAACGGCCAGCTGCGGCCGCTGCAGGTGCGCGACCGGGCCGTCGAGGTCGACTCCAAGCCGACCGAGCGGGCCCAGCCGGGCGACGACCGGCAGGTGGCGGCCCCGTTCTCCGGGGTCGTGACGTTGCGGGTGTCCGTCGGCGACGTCGTCGAGGCCGGGCAGACCGTGGCGAGCATCGAGGCGATGAAGATGGAGGCGGCCATCACCGCGACGCAGGGCGGCACCGTCGCGCGCCTCGCGGTGGGCGAGGTCCAGCAGACCGAGGGCGGCGACCTGATCCTGGTCCTGGAGTAGTCAGCGGCGGGCGAGGGCGTCCAGCAGGACCGCCTCGAAGTCCTCGGGGCGCTCGGCCAGGTAGGCGGCCCCGCCCGTGGCCTCGGCGATCGCCGTCAGCTCCTCGGCGTCGACGTCGTCGCTGATGCCGATGGCGATCACCCGCACCGGGCGCTCCGGGTCGGCCTCGGCCTGCAGCGTCGCGAGCAGCTCGTCGCGGCTGATGCCCGACGGGTCCTCCTCGCGGCCGTCGGTGATGAGCACGACCGAGTTGGACGCCTCGGGGTCGTACTGCTCGTGCACGGCCCGGACCGCGGCCAGGGTGGTGTCGTACAGTCCCGTGCCGCCGGGCGTCAGCCGGTCCGGCAGGGTGGCGATGCCCTCGACCAGCTGCTCCCGCTGGTCACCCGAGGCCGGGTCCAGAGGGGCGATCGGCACCACCTCGTCGTGGTCGGTGCCGTCGCCCATGCCGATCGCGAAGAACCAGAGGCCGACGGCCGCGGAGTCCGGGAACATGGCCAGGGTGCGGGTGGACGCGTCCTGGGCGATCCGGGCGCGGGTGGCGCCGGTCTCCGTCACGCCGCGCATGGACGCGCTGGCGTCGACGACGGCCAGCAGACGGCTGGGCCGGCTGAGCTCCGTCAGCTGCCCCAGCAGGACGTCGACGTCCGCGGCGGTCGGCACTGGGACGACGGGACGGCCGGGCTCGGCCGGGGCTGCCGACGGGGCGGGGGGCGGCTCGGACGGAACCGCAGCGGACGCGGCCTCCGACGGCCGGGGTGACGGCTGGGGCGACGACGGCGCCGATGCGGGCTCCGACGGCTGGGTCGCGGGTGCGGTGGGACCGGGGGAGGCGTCGGTGGCCGCCCGGAGCGGGGCGCGGAACCCGTCGACGACGGCCGCCGCGCGCCCCTCGTCCTCGAGCAGCCGCAGGACGCCCTCGATGGCGGCGGCGTCCACCCCGGCCTCGGAGTCCGGGGTGTCCACCCGGACGAGTGGGTAGTCCAGGCTCGTCGTGGCGTCGCTGGGCTGGACCCCGACGACCGCGGGGGTGCCGTCCCCGCGGTTGGCCACGAAGACCTGCTGCTCGGTGGTGGGGGCGAGCGGGGCCTCGGCGCCGCCGGCGGTCACGAGCGCCATGGCGGCGGCCGGGTCCGCGACCTGGCCACGACCGACCGCCAGGGCGGCGGTGGTCAGGGCCGCGCGGGCGGCGTCGGGGTCCGTGACCGAGGTCCGCAGCGCCACCAGCGACTGCAGGCCCACCGCGCTGCCCGACAGCTCCGGCAGGGCCAGGCCGCGACCCGACCCGAGGGCCGCCTGCCAGGTCGGTGGGGTCTCGGCCCACCCCTCGCCCGTCACCGCCTCCGGACTCGTGGCCATCACCAGCGGCGTGGACACCAACGACCCGAGCCGGGCCAGGGTGACGAGGCCGGCGGCACCGGGGGCGGGGGACTCGGGGGTCTCGGGGGTCTCGGGGACCGCGCGCCCCAACCACACGGACGAGTCCGGCACCCAGACCTGCGGCAACCCGGACGGGTCCTCCGCGGCCGCGAGCAGGGCGGCCGCGTCCGCGGAGTCCCGCGCGATCACGTCGAGGTCGGCGCAGACCCCCGTGCTGAGCAGGTGCCGACCTTCCTCGGCCGCCACCCGTTCCAGCGTCGGGGCCAGGGTCGGGTCCACCACTACCTCGACCGTGGGACCACCCGAGCACAGCGGCTCGGCGACCTCGTCGTCCTGCTCGCCCAGCAACCCGGCGCCCACCGCGGCCGCGGCCACGAGCAGCAGCCCCACGACCAGCACCGACAGCACCGTCACGCGCCGGTGACGCCGGGCCGTCCGCCGGCCCCAGCCCCCGTCGGAGCCGCGCGCCACCCACGGGGCGAGCGGGGTGGGTCGCGCGGCGCGCGGGGCGTCCTGCGCGTCCGGCATCCGGTCGTCCTCCTGCTTGTGGCTGTCTGGGTCCGCCCGGTGGTGGCCCCGACGGGGCGGACCCGGCGGCCGGGGGTGGCGGTCCGACCTGCCAAGATACCGGCGTGAGCCTGGCCGTCCGTGTCATCCCCTGCCTGGACGTCGACGCCGGTCGCGTCGTCAAGGGCGTCAACTTCCAGGGCCTGCGGGACGCGGGCGACCCGGTCGAGCTGGCCCGCAGCTACGACGCCCAGGGCGCCGACGAGATCACGTTCCTGGACGTGAGCGCCAGCTCCGCCGGGCGCGACACCACGCTGGAGGTCGTCCGGGCGACCGCGGAGCAGGTCTTCGTGCCGCTGACCGTCGGCGGCGGGGTCCGCACCCCGGACGACGTGCAGCGGCTGCTGGCCGCCGGTGCGGACAAGGTCGGCGTCAACAGCGCCGCCGTCGCCCGGCCTGAGCTCATCGCGGACATCGCCGACCGGTTCGGCAGCCAGGTGCTGGTCCTCAGCGTCGACGCGCGCCGCTGCGGCCCCGGCACCCGCACCGACAGCGGCTGGGAGGTCACGACCCACGGGGGACGGACCGGCACCGGCGTCGACGCGGTCGCGTGGGCGGCCCGCGTCGCGGCGCTGGGGGCGGGCGAGATCCTGCTCAACTCGATGGACGCCGACGGGACGGAGGCGGGCTTCGACCTGACCATGCTGCGCGCCGTGCGCGAGGTCGTCGGCGTCCCCCTGATCGCGTCCGGCGGCGCGGGTGCCCTCGAGCACTTCGCCCCGGCGGTGGACGCCGGCGCGGACGCCGTGCTGGCGGCGTCGGTGTTCCACTTCGGCACGATGACGGTCGGGGACGTCAAGGCGGCGCTGGCCGCCGCCGGGCACCCCGTCCGGTCTACCGCCGCGGTCTGACCGGGCCGGCGTTCGGACGCCGACCGCTCGGACGTCGACCGCTCAGACGCCCTGCGGCGAGTCCCGGAACCGGGTGACCGACAACGAGGGGCCGTCGACCTCGACCTGGGCCGCGTCGCTGCGCCCGAACAGCATCAGGAGCAGCTCGACCGGTTCGCCCGTGAGCACGACGGGGTGGGCGCCCCGCCAGAGCACGCGACGGCGCCCGTCGGCGTGCACCGCCACCACGGGCACCCGGGTGCGCGCCAGCGTCATCAGCGCCGCGCCGGTCAGGGCCCGCCACACGGCCTCCTGCACGTCGGCCACGTCGGTCCGCGGTCCCAGGCCCTGCGCCCGCCGGACGTCCTCGTGGTGCACGACGAACTCCGCCAGGTTGGCCAGCGCCTCGACCCCGGGGAGGCGGAAGGGCGACCACGGCGGGGGCCCGGACCGGAAGCGCTCGACCATCGCCTCGAGCCCCGCGGCCGACTCGCCCGCGGACACCCGGTCCAGGTGCCCGGCCAGGGCAGGCAGGAACATCCCGGCGGTGGCGTCGGGACGACGGTCGCGGACCACCAGGTGGGCCGCCAGGTCCGTGACGTCCCAGCCCTCGCACAGGGTGGGGGCGGCCGACCCCGCGGCGAGCAGGGAGTCGGCCAGGGCGTGACGTTCGCGGGTGACCAGCGAGGTGTCGGGCAGCAGGGACATGGCCTCATCCTGCGCCCGCCCGCGGCCGGTCCGCGACCGGTGGTGGCTCATGGCACCCTGGGCGGGTGCCCGATTCCCCCACATTCCGCGAGGGGCTCGGCGTCATCGGACGCGGCATCCGCGACGAACCGCGCACCTTCACCCTGGCCGTCCTGGGCAGCGCCCTGTTCGGCGGGGCCCTGGCCGGCAGCGGCTGGGTGCTCGGTCAGGTCACCGACGCCGTCCTCGTCCCCGCCTTCCGCGACGGCGTCGTGTCGGCCTCCGACGCCTGGGCCGCGGCGGGCGCGATGGCGCTGGTCGGGACCCTCACCGCGGTCGGCGTGATCATCCGGCGCGGCTACGCCACCGTCACCCAGTACCGGCTGCAGGCCCGTTACCGCCGGGCGGTCAGCCGGCAGTACCTGCGGCTGCCCCTGGCCTGGCACCGGCGCCACCCCACCGGGCAGCTGCTGAGCAACGCCAACGCCGACGTCGAGGCGGCCTTCGCCATCTTCGCGCCCCTGCCGTTCAGCTTCGGCGTCGCGGTGATGCTGGTCGTCGCCGGGGTCACCATGTTCGACGCCGACCCGGTCCTCGCCGCGGTCGCCTTCACGGTGCTGCCGATGCTGGTGCTGGCCAACGGCTTCTACCAGCGCGTCATGTCGCCGCGGGTCGCCCGGGCCCAGCAGCTGAGGGCCGACGTGTCCGACGTGGCCCACGAGTCCTTCGAGGGCGCCCTGGTCGTCAAGACCCTGGGCCGCGAGACGGAGGAGACGACGCGGTTCTCCGACCGCTCCCACGAGCTGCGGCGGGCCAACGTGTCCGTCGGCCGGGCCCGGGGCGCCTTCGAGCCGGTCATCGAGGCGCTGCCCACCCTCGGCACCCTGGTGGTGCTGGCGGTGGGCACGGTCCGGGTCGCCGACGGGGCCATCGAGGCCGGCGTCGTGGTCCAGATCGCGTACCAGCTGACGTTGCTGGCGTTCCCGGTCCGGGCCATCGGCTGGGTCCTGGCCGAGCTGCCGCGCTCCACGGTCGGCTGGCGCCGGGTGGCGGCCGTGCTGGGCGCCGAGGGGCGGATGGCGTTCGGGACCACGACCCTCCCGGCGGCCCCGGACGGACGGGCGCTGAGCGCACGCGGGGTCGACCACGACGTCGTCGACCCCGACGGGAGCACCCAGCGACTGCTGCACGGCATCGACCTGGACGTGCCGCGGGGGTCCACCGTGGCCGTCGTCGGCTCGACCGGGTCGGGCAAGTCCACGCTCACCACGCTGCTGGTGCGGCTGGTGGACCCCGTGGCCGGGCGGGTGCTGCTCGACGGCACCGACGTCCGCGACGTCGTGGCCGGCGGGCTGGCGTCGACCGTGGCCTACGTCCCCCAGTCGACGTTCGTCTTCGACGACACCATCCGCGGCAACATCACGCTGGGGCTGGAGGACGGTCCGATCGGGGTCGGCGACGACGAGGTGTGGGCCGCGCTGCGCGCCGCGCGGGCCGAGGCGTTCGTCCGGGCCCTGCCCGACGGGCTGGACACCCGGGTCGGCGAGCGGGGGGCCAGCCTGTCCGGGGGGCAGCGCCAGCGCCTGGCGATCGCCCGCGCCCTGGTCCGACGGCCCAGCGTGCTGGTGCTCGACGACGCGACCAGCGCCGTCGACCCCACCGTGGAGCAGCAGATCCTGGCCGGGCTGCGCGGCACGGACGGGGTCACCGTCGTGGTCGTCGCCTACCGCCGCTCGACCATCTCGCTGGCCGACACCGTGGTCCACGTCGTGCACGGCCGCGTCCACGACACGGGTTCGCACACCGAGCTCATGGGTAGGGACGAGGCCTACCGCAACCTGGTCGAGGCCTATGCCCGCGACGCCGCCGAACGAGAGCAGCTCGCGGCGGGGGGCCAGGCATGAGCGACGTGCGCCCCGAGGACCGGGGTCGTGGGCAGGTCGAGCCGGACCCGCGCACCGAGCCCGTCACGGACCTGCCCTCGCAGGGCCGGATCGCCGTCGCGTCCTCCGGCGGGGCGATGGCCACGGTGCGCCGCGGCCTGCAGCTGTCGCCGGAGATCCTGGTCGGCATCTGGCTGACGCTGGCGCTCGCGGCCGTGTCCACGCTGGGCCGCATCATCGTCCCCATCGGGGTGCAGCAGACCGTCGACACCGGGATCGTGGCCGACGGCGGCCCGGACGTCGGGCGGATCGTCCTGCTCGTCGTCCTCGCCGCCCTGGCCGTCCTGGTCACGGGCCTGTGCTCCTACGTGGTCAACGTCAGGCTGTTCAAGGCCACCGAGGCCGGCCTGGCCACCCTGAGAATCAAGGCGTTCCGGCGCATCCACGACCTGTCGACCCTGACCCAGAACACCGAGCGCCGCGGCGCCCTGGTGTCGCGGGTCACGAGCGACGTCGACACCATCTCGACGTTCGTCCAGTTCGGCGGGCTGATCCTGTTCATCTCGCTGGGCCAGATCGTCGTGGCCAGCGTCCTGATGTTCGTCTACTCCTGGTGGCTGGCCCTGCTCGTGTGGGGGCTGTTCCTGCCGCTGTTCCTGAGCCTGCGACCGTTGCAGAAGGTGCTGTCGGTCTACTTCGGCCGGGTCCGCGAGAACATCGGTCTCATGCTCGGCGGCATCAGCGAGTCCGTCGTCGGCGCCGACACCATCCGCGCCTACGGGGCCGAGGCCCGCACCCAGAAGCGCATCGACGCCGGGGTGGAGCAGCACCGGTCCTCGGCCACCCGGGCCGGGGTGTTCGCGTCCACGATCTTCGCCACCGGCACGCTCGTGTCGGGCCTCGCGGTGGCGGCCGTGGTCGGCGTGGGGGTGTGGTTCGGTGCGCCGGGCTCGCTCACGATCGGCGAGCTCCTGGCGTTCCTGTTCCTGGTCCAGCTGTTCACCCAGCCGGTCCAGATCGCCACCGAGATGCTCAACGAGCTGCAGAACGCCATCGCGGGCTGGCGTCGCGTCATCGCCGTGCTGGAGACCGAGGCCGACGTCGCCGACCCCGTCGACTCCGACCGGGCCACCGTCATCCCGCCCGGACCGGTGACGGCCCGCTTCGAGGACGTGTCTTACGCCTACCCCGACGGCCCGCTCGTGCTGCGCGGGATCGACCTGGAGATCCCCGCGCAGACCCGGGTCGCCGTCGTCGGTGAGACCGGCTCCGGCAAGACGACCCTGGCCAAGCTGCTGACCCGGCTGCAGGACCCGGCGGGCGGCCGGATCCTGCTCAACGGCGTCGACCTGCGGGACGTGCCGTTCTCCTCGCTGCGCCGCCGTGTGGTGCTGGTGCCGCAGGAGGGGTTCCTGTTCGACGTGTCGCTGCGGGACAACATCCGCCTGGCGCGTCCCGACGCGCACGACTCCGACGTGGACCTGGTGGTGACCGAGCTGGGGCTCCAGCCCTGGGTCGCCGGGCTGCCCCACGGCCTGGACACCCGCGTCGGACAGCGCGGGGAGTCCCTGTCGGCGGGGGAGCGGCAGCTCGTCGCGGTCGCCCGGGCCTACCTCGCCGACCCCGACCTGCTGGTGCTGGACGAGGCCACGTCGGCCGTCGACCCGGCCACGGAGGTCCGACTCAACCGGGCCCTGGACGGTCTGACCCGCGGGCGCACCAGCGTGGCCATCGCCCACCGGCTGTCGACCGCCGAGTCCGCCGACCTGGTGGTGGTGGTCGACGCGGGCCGCGTGGTCGAGGTCGGTTCCCACGCCGAGCTGGTCAACGCCGGAGGCGCCTACTCGGTGCTGCACACCAGCTGGGTGGCGCAGCGCAGCAGCGTGGAAGCATGAGCGCCGTGGACCCCTCCCGCGACCCTGGCCACCCCGGCGACGTCAGCGACCCCCGCGACACCAGCGACCCCGACACCGGGATCGACACCGGCCTGGACAGCGAGCTGCTGGCCGGGCTCCGGTTCGGCCCGGACGGCCTCATCACCGCCGTCGTGCAGCAGCACGACACCCGGGAGGTGCTGATGGTGGCCTGGATGGACGCCGAGGCGCTCACGGAGACGCTGACCACGCGGCGGGGGACGTACTTCAGCCGCTCGCGGCAGGAGCGCTGGCGCAAGGGCGACACGTCCGGGAACGTCCAGCACGTGGTCCGGGTGTCGACCGACTGCGACGGCGACACCCTGCTGGTCGAGGTGGACCAGGTCGGACCGGCCTGCCACACCGGCACCCGGTCGTGCTTCGACGGCCGGGTCGTCCTGGACGGCGCGCCCGTCGTCGGGTCCACGACGTGACCGGCCCCGGTGCGACCGGCTCGGACGCGACCGTCCCCGACGCGACCATCCCCGACGGGGGAGACCCGCTGAGCCCCGGTCCGCTCGAGGTCCCGCTGGGCGAGACCTGGCCGTCGTTGGCCCAGTTCCGGGAGGCCGCGAAGGACCGACGGGTCATCCCGGTGGTCCGGCGGTTCCTGGGCGACGGCGAGACCCCGGTCGGGCTGTACCGCCGTCTGGCGGGCGACCGCACCGGCAGCTTCCTGCTGGAGTCGGCCGAGCACGACGGCTCGTGGGCCCGCTGGTCGATCGTGGGCGCCCGTTCCGCCGCCGTCCTCAGCAGCACCGGCCGCGGCCCCGACGACGGCTGCTGGATCGGCGAGCCGCCGGCGGGCGTCCCCACCAGCGGGGACCCGTTGCAGATGCTGCGGGAGACCCTGCAGGTGCTGGGCACCCCGCGGGTGCCCGGGCTGCCCCCGCTCACCAGCGGGCTGGTCGGCATGCTCGGCTGGGACGTGGTGCACCGCTGGGAGCGGCTGCCGTGGGCGGCCGACGACGACCTGCACCTGCCCGAGCTCGCCCTGTGCCTGGCCACGGACCTGGCCGTGCTCGACCACCGGGACGCCACGGTGTGGCTGGTGGCCAACGCCGTCAACCACGACGGCAGCGACGAGCGGGTGGACGAGGCCTGGGCCGACGCGGTCGCCCGGCTCGACGCGATGACGGCCGACCTGGCCCGGCCCGCGGCGTCCTCGGCCCTGGTCGGTGGGGTCGTCGACGACGGCGGACCGGCCTCGACCCGCACCCGGGAGCAGTTCCACGAGATGGTCGAGGTGGGCAAGCAGGCCATCCGCGACGGCGAGGTGTTCCAGGTCGTCCTTTCCCAGCGGTTCACCGTCGACACCGACGTGGACGCGCTCACGCTCTACCGGGCGCTGCGCCTGACCAACCCCAGCCCGTACATGTACCTGGTGCGGCTCGAGGGCCCCGACGGGCGACGCTTCGACGTGGTCGGCTCCTCACCCGAGGCCCTGGTCACCGTCGAGGACGGCACGGTCATCGCCCACCCGATCGCCGGTACCCGGCCCCGCTCGGGCGACCCGGCGGTGGACGCGCAGCGCTCCGAGGAGCTGCTGGCCGACCCCAAGGAGCGCGCCGAGCACCTGATGCTGGTGGACCTGGCCCGCAACGACCTGGGCCGGGTCTGCGAGCCGGGCAGCGTCGACGTCGTCGAGTTCATGCAGATCGAGCGGTTCAGCCACGTCCTGCACATCGTGTCCACCGTGACGGGACGGCTGCGGGACGACGCCGACCCGGTCGACGTCCTGACCGCCACGTTCCCGGCCGGCACGCTGTCCGGTGCGCCCAAGGTGCGGGCCGTCGAGCTGATCGACTCCCTCGAGCCGACCCGGCGGGGCGTGTACGGCGGGGTCGTCGGCTACTTCGACCTGGCGGGCGACCTGGACCTGGCCATCGCGATCCGGACGGGGCTCCTGGTCGACGGCCGGCTGCACGTGCAGGCCGGCGGCGGGATCGTCGCCGACTCCACCCCCGACGGGGAGTACGAGGAGTCCCGGACCAAGGCCGCGGCCGTGCTCGCGGCCCAGCAGCGGGCGGCCGGGATGCGACCGCTGCGCACCCCGTGACCGACAGAGGGGCCCCCACGGCGGGCGGTCCTGCCGGCGGTCCTGCTCAGGGCGGTCCTGCCCCCGGCGGTCCTGCCGGCGGTCGGGTGGCGGGCACCGTGGCCGCGGGGCGGGCGCCCCGACCCGGCCGCTCCGCGGTCCTGCCGGCCGCGGTCGGCGCCGCGGCCGCGATGCTGGCGCTGTCCACGCTGGGCCTGACCTGGCTGAGCCGCACGGTCCAGGGGCCGCTGGGGGATGCCGGCGCGAGCGAGGTCGAGCAGCTGTCCGGTCGGGAGGTCGCCCCGCTGGTCGCGGCCCTCGTCCCGGGCGTCACCGCGGTGGTCGTCGTCGCCCTGCTGCTGCGCGGCTGGTGGCGGGTCGGGGCGCTGGCCTGCCTGGTGGTGACCGTGTGCGCCGTGCTGGCCGCGGTCGGCGCCGTCCGCGACGCCCGCCGCCCCGCGACCCGGGCCGCGCCCGCCTCGACACCGAACTCGTCGGCCCCGGTCCCGCCGGCCCCGGTCCCGCCCACCCCACCCGAGCCCACGCCCTCCGACCTCTGGCACGAGCTGGACGAGGGGCGCGACCCCACCGGCCCGGCCTGACCCGCCACCCGGCTGGCACAATCGACCGCAGGCTCCAGACCGCAGGCTCCACCCCACGCACGACCGCGACCCGAGGAGGGCACATGCCCGAGGACACCAGCAGGACGTCCGGCACCGGCGCTCAGCCGCTCGAGCAGGAGCAGGAGGTGCACGTGCCGGGCCACGGCACGTCCGTCGCCGCCTGGACGGCCACCATCGGGGTCTCGGTCGGAGCCTTCATCGTCTGCCTGGCCATGATCTTCATGTGGCTGCCCGTGATCGTGGTCGGGGCCGTCGTCATCGTCCTGGCCGCGCTGTCCGGCCCCGTGCTGGCCCGGGCGGGCTACGGCGAGAAGTCGCACGACCGCGAGGCCACCGGCGGTCCCCGGTCGGTCAGCTGACGACACGCGGTCGGTCGCCGTCCGCAGAGCGCACACGGCCCGCCTGACGTCGGTAGGTTGCGGCGCAAACGTCCGCATCTTGATCGAGGAGACCGCATGTCCACTCCGTACGAGTCCGCCCCCACGGGCCCGCCCGCCAGCGAGCCGCCCCCCTCCAACCTGGTCTGGGCGATCCTGACCACGATCTTCTGCTGCATCCCGTTCGGCATCGTCAGCATCGTGTTCGCCGCGCAGGTCAACAGCAAGTGGGCCACGGGCGACGTGGCCGGGGCCCAGGAGTCCTCGGGCAAGGCCCGCCGCTGGGCGATCATCGCGGCCATCGCGGGTGTCGTCAGCCTGGTCCTCTACGTGCTGGCGATCGTCCTCGGTGTCCTCGCGCTGCCCGAGACCACCACGGCTCCCTGACCGCCTGCTGAACCAGCCGAGAGGGGCGAGCGATGTCCAGCCCGAACCAGCCCGCCGTGTACGGCCGGACGACAGGTGAGCCGCCGCCGTCCAACCTGGTGTGGGGGATCGTCACCATCTGCCTGTGCGGTGGAGGCCTGATCGGGCTCGTGGCGGGCATCGTCAGCATCGTCAACGCCACCCAGGTGAGCACCAGGTGGGCCGTCGGCGACCAGGCCGGCGCCCAGGAGGCCTCCCGCAAGGCCAGGACGTGGGCCCTGTGGGGACTGCTGCTGAGCCTGGCCCTGTTCCTGCTGATCATGGTCGTGGTGGTCAGCCTCGGTGCGAGCGGGGCGTTCGACGACTCCACGGCCGCGCTCGGCTGAGACGTCACGACCGTGACCCGCGCCACCGTGACCAGCACGTCGCCCGGGCCGCCCCCCCCCTCGCGGGGGGCCCGGCTCGAGCCCGTGCGCGGTCGCACCCGCGTCGGCCCGGCCGGCGCCCCGGGGGTCGCGGGGGCGG
>JBBSQH010000007.1:0-105579 GCA_038258055.1 Actinomycetales bacterium | reverse complement strand
TGCCCCACCCAGCTCTGCGGCACGACGTGCTCGCTGTTGTCCGGCAGCGCCGCCTCCAGCTGGCCGACCAGCGGCTCGACGGTCAACTCGGTCAGGCCCTCCAGGGACGCCGCGCGCCGGTACCGACGGTCCAGCACGTCCGCGTCCGCGCGGATCAGCTCGGCCGGGTCGAAGACCTGCCCGGTGTAGAGGCTCCGCAGGGTGAGGTCGGGCTGCAGGTCCACCCACGGGTACACCTCCACGCTCGGGCGGTACCGCGGCCGGCGCTCGTGCGTGCGGGTGACCAGGTCCCGCCAGCCCTCGGGCGGGACGTCGCCGTAGTAGGCGAGCGCGGCCTGCGCGTCGGCGTCGGCGTCCAGGTACGGCCGCTGCTGCGACTGCTCCAGGGCGGCCAGCGCGAGGTCGAGGTCGTGCGAGGCCTCAGGGGTGCGCGCCCACGTCTCCTCGTCCATGCGACGTGAGTACACCGGGCGAGGCGGGCTGTCATCCACCACGCCGGATGAACCGTCAGGCGGCCCGGCCCGGTTCGACCGTGCGCAGGACCGGGTCCTTGGCCGAGCGCAGGTCCCCGCTGGACCGGCCCGTCAGTCGGCGCCCGACCCAGGGCAGCAGGTGCTGCCGGGCCCAGACCACGTCGGCCGCGGCGGACACCCGGCGCGGCACGGGCACGGCCTCCGGCAGGGGCTCGCGCCACCACCCGGGTGCTCCTCCCAGCAGGGCCGGCTGCCGGACGCCGAGCTGCTCCAGCACGGCGGCGGCCACCCGGGTGTGACCGTCGGCGTTCAGGTGGAGTCGGTCCAGGTCCCACACGCGCCGGTCGGTCAGGGCGTCGACGGCCCCCATGTCGACCAGCGCGGTGCCGTGGCGGTCGGCGACCTGGCGCACGTGGTCGTTGAAGCGGGCGAACCGGTCGGCCAGCCACCCCGCCAGGCGGCCCTGCCCGCCGGCACGGCCGATGGCCGTGAACAGCAGCACCTGCGGCGCCGACGCCACGACCCCGGCCACCGCCCGGTCGTAGCGGCGGGTCAGGTCGGCCAGGTCCGTGCCCCGGCGCAGCACGTCGTTGGGTCCGGCGTGGAAGGTCAGCAGCGTCGGCCGCATCGTCAGGGCCGCCGGGACCTGGTCGGCGACGACCTGGTCGAGGAGCTTGCCGCGCACCGCCAGGTTGGCGTAGCGGACGACGCCGGGGCGGCGGTCGGTCGCCAGCGCCGCGGCCGTGCGGTCGGCCCACCCGAGGAACTCGCCGTCCGCCCGTCGCCGGTCGCTCATCCCCTCGGTGAAGGAGTCCCCCACGCACACCAGACGCGCCTCGTCACCTCGCACGGGTCCGGGCTACCCGTTCTGCTGGCATCGCGCCAACCCGGCCTGTATCGGTCTTGACTTATATAAGTACCGCCGTAAACTCGACCCGTGCACGCCTTCGACGTCCTCGGCGACCCGGTCCGGCGCAGGCTGCTGGAGCTGCTCTCCGACGGGGAGCTGACCTCGGGTGCCCTGGCCGAGGCCATCGGCGACGAGTTCGGCATCTCGCAGCCGGCCGTGTCCCAGCACCTCAAGGTGCTGCGGGACAGCGGGTTCGCCCGGGTGCGCGCACAGGGGACGAGGCGGCTGTACGCCCTGGACCCCGAACCGCTGGAGGAGGTCGACGTGTGGCTCGACCACTTCCGTGCCATGTGGGACCAGCGGCTGGACGCCCTGGCCACCGAGCTCGCCCGCGGCCGACGTGCGCGTCGCGAGGGGACCTAACCCGACCGAGAGAGGCAGGACCCATGATCGACATCGCCCAGCAGCTGCAGGCCATCCACCGTCACGTCCTCACCCGTCCCGGCGGCAGCGGGGAGACCGTCGCCGTCGTCCTGCGCCGCCGCTACGACGCCACCCCGGCGGACGTGTGGGACGCCCTCACCGACCCCGACCGGGTCGTCCGGTGGTTCCTGCCGCTGACGGGCGACCTCCGCGAGGGCGGCACGTTCCAGCTGGAGGGCAACGCCGGGGGCGACGTCCTGGCCTGCGAGCCGCCGACCCTCCTCCGCGTCACCTTCGGCGGACCGGTCAGCGTGGTCGAGGTCCGGCTCCGCCCCGACGGGGACGAGGGGACGTCCCTCGAGCTCGAGCACACCGTCCCCCTGGAGCTGGTGGGCAGCGGCGCCGGGGCGCTCTACGTCGGCCCCGGCTGGGACGCCGCCCTGATGTGGCTGGCCCGGTTCCTGGGGGGCCAGGTCGAGGCCGACCCCGTCGCCGCCCAGAGCTCGCCGCAGGCGCAGGAGTTCTCCCGCGGGTCCATCACCGCGTGGACGGCGGCGGTGGAGGCGTCCGGCACCGCCACCGCCGAGGAGACGGCGGCCGGCGTCGCGGCGGCCGAGGCCCAGTTCTCGCCGGAGGAGGCCGACGCCTGACCTCTGGACGTCGGGCCCGGGTGGACGGACCATGGGGGAGGGACGCGGCGGCCCACGGGGGGACCCCGGCCCGGGGGGCGTCCGCGCCCCACGACCCGACGGAGGTCACATGGCGATCCCGGCAGCACCCGCAGGCTGGACCCGGCTCCTGGTCAAGGCGACATTCGGCGTCGGCCGCGACTTCGCCGCGCTCGACCCGGTCACCGAGGAGCAGCGTTACTTCGTGGACGGCAAGATCGGGCCCCGTCCTAAGGCCGAGGTCCGTGACGCGGCGGACCAGGTCGTCTACCGGGTCCGGGGCGGCCTGCTGGAGATCCCCAAGCACATGACGGTCCAGGACGCCGACGGCGAGGAGGTGGCGTCGCTACGGGCCAAGCTGTTCTCGCCCGTGAGGTCGCGCATGACGATGCAGACCGCGGCGGGCGGCACGTGGGAGCTCGAGGGGTCCTTCATGGAGAAGAACTACCGGGTGACCGTGGACGGGCGCCCGGCGGTGGACATCACCCAGAAGTGGGTGACCGTCCGCGACACCTACACCGTGGACGTCGCCGACGGGACCGACCCCGGGCTGGCCCTGGCCGTGCTGTGGGCGGTCGACCGCTGGGTCGAGCAGCCCGACTGACCGGCAAGGAGGCCCGGCGGGGCTCCTCAGGCGTCCTCCCCCTGCTCCCGCCGGCGACGACGACGGACCCGGGTCACCACGAACCAGGCGACCAGGACGACCGCGGCGGCGATGACGACGTACTGCAGGACCGTCGCGTACTGCTCGACCGCGGACCAGTTCTCGCCCAGGAAGAACCCGGCGACGATGAAGATCGTGTTCCAGATCCCGCTCCCGGCGGTCGTGTACAGGACGAACCGGCCCAGCGGCATCCGCTCCACCCCCGCCGGGACGGAGATGGCGCTGCGGATGATCGGCAGCATCCGGCCGAAGAACACCGCCGCGTAGCCGTGCCGGACGAACCAGCGCTCGGCGACCTCGATGTCCTTCGGGTCGACCAGCGGGAGCCGACCGGCGAACGCGACGACCCGGTCCCGACCGACCGCCGCCCCGATCCAGTACAGCGCCAGCGCCCCGACCAGGGACCCCGCCGTGGTCCACAGGATCGCCGACAGCAGCGAGAAGCTGCCCTGGCTGGCCGTGAAGCCGGCCAGCGGCAGGATCACCTCGCTGGGGATCGGCGGGAACACGTTCTCGATGGCCACCACGAGCCCGGCGCCTGGCCCGCCCAGGGTCTCCATCAGGCCGACCGCCCAGCCGGCGATCCCGCCCTCGACCTGACCGCTCATGAGTCCTGCCCGTTCATACGACTGCTCCGCTGTCCATCGGGTCACGCACGGTCCTGGGCGCCCTGCGGGTGGGTGGGGGTGTGGGCCAGCGACCCTCGAGCGCGACGGCGAGCGGGGACCCGACGAACAACGACGAGTACGAGCCCACGACGATGCCGATCAGCAGCGCCAGGGCGAAGTCGGTGAGGGAGTCCCCACCGAGCAGCGCCAGCGCCAGCAGGATCACCCCCGCGCCGATGCCGGTGTTGATCGTACGGGGCAGCGTCTGGACCACCGCCTGGTTGACGACCGCCCGGAACCGGCCTCCCGGGGCGTCGCGCCACAGCTCGCGCACCCGGTCGAATATGACGACCGAGTCGTTGACGGAGTACCCGATGACCGTCAGCAGCGCGGCCAGGAACACCCCGTCGATCGGCCGCCCCAGCCACGCGAACGCGCCGACCACCACGGCCACGTCGTGCACCATCGCCAGCACCGAGCTCGCCGCGAACGTCCACCGGAACCGCACGGCCAGGTAGACCAGCTGGGCCAGCAGCGCCACGGCGAGCGCGACCAGGGCGTTGCGCTGCAGCTCGGAGCCCAGGCTGGGTCCGATCAGCTCGTCGCGGACCTTCTCCAGGTCACCCGCGGTGGCCTGGTCGACCGCGTCCTCGACCACGACGGCCTCGTCGTTGTCGATGACGCCCGTGCGGACGGTCACCACCCCGTCGCCGCCCGCCTGGACGACCGCCTGCGGGAACCCGGCCTCGGCGACCGCCGCACGCACGTCGACCGCCACGTCGGCGCCCTCGGTCGCGGCCGCGTCGCTCTGGTACTCCAGCAGCCGCCCGCCGGTGAACTCCACGCCCAGGTCCAACCCGCGCACGGCGATCCCGGACCCGGCCACCAGCACGGCCACCACGGCCCCGACGAGCAGGCGACGGCCGTGCCGCATCAGGTCGGGGTCGCGCCGGGTCAGCCACTCCCGCACCGGACCGAGCCGGTCGATGCCGCTGGCGCCGGGGCGCCGCTGCAACCAGCGGGTGCCCACGGCGGACTCGGCCATGACCCTGGTCAGCAGCAGCGCGGAGAACATGGACGCCAGGACGCCGATGCTGAGCGTGACCCCGAAACCCCGCACGGGGCCCGACGCCAGGACAAACAGCAGGCCGGCTGCGAGCAGGGTCGTGACGTTGGAGTCGATGATGGCGGTCCACGCGCCGGAGAACCCGCGCCGGGTCGCGTCGGCGAGGCCCTTGCCGCGACGCTGGTACTCCTCGCGGGCCCGCTCGTAGACCAGAACGTTGGCGTCGACCGCCATGCCGATCGCGAGGACGAAGCCGGCCAGCCCGGGCAAGGTCAACGTCGCCCCGACGGCCAGCAGCGCGGCGTAGGCGATCAGGCCGTAGCCGACCAGCGCGACCACGGCGACACCGCCCAGCAGCCGGTACACGGCCGTCATGAACGCACCCGTCAGGGCGACGCCGATGACGGCGGCCAGGGCGCTGGCGCTGATGGCGGTCGCCCCCAGCGTGGCGCCGACCGTCCGCTGCTCGATGATCTCGACCGGCACCGGGAGCGCGCCGCCCTCGATGAGCCCGGCCAGGTCCTCGGCCTCCTCCTGCGTGAAGTCGCCCGTGATCGACGTCGTGAAACCGGGGATGCCCGCCTCGCACGCGACGCTCGGGTCGACCTGGGGCGAGGACACCACCTCGTCGTCCAGCACGATGGCGACCCGGCGCTGCGGATCACCGGGCGGGGCGCAGGCGGCCTGGGCGGTGAGCGCCTGCCACGCCGCGCGTCCCTGCCCCTGGAAGTCGACCGACACGTCCCAGCCGACGCCCTGCTGCCCCAGGACGGCCGCGGCCGCGCCGACCCCCTCTCCCGTCAGCGAGGCCGCGGCCAGCCGCAGCTCGGTGCCGGACTCGTCGGGCAGGACGAGCTCGCCGTCCACGGGCTCCTCGCCGGCGGCGGCGCCCAGGACACGGTGGAACGACAGCTGCGCCGTCCGCCCGATCGTCTCCGCGGCCTCGCGTGGGTCCTGGACCCCGGGGAGCTCGACGATGATGCGCGTCTCGCCGGAGCGGACCAGCGTCGGTTCGCTGACCCCGAGGGCGTCGACGCGCCGACGGAGCACCTCCATGGTGCGGTCGGTCGTGCCGGCGTCGGCGACCACGGTCGCCGAGTCCTGGGTCTGGAGGGTGATCTGGGTGCCCCCGCGCAGGTCGAGGCCGAGGCGGGGGGACGTGGTGAGGACGTAGGACAGGGACGTGACCAGGACGGCCAAGACGACGAGCAGTCGGAACAGCTGGGGGCGGGACACGGGTGGACCTCCGGGGACGAGCGACCCCGGAGCTGGGGTCGCGCCAACGAGCGGGACGTCAGGTGCGCGTCACGCTCGGTGGTGCCCGACCGAGGGTCGGCTCGTGGTGGGAGGTGCTGGCCGGGGCGGCGTCCGGTCCCGGCCCGTGGCGCGGGGCCGCGGCCGGCCGAGGCGGGGCCACGACGCCGCGCTCGACCGGCGCTCCGTCCGGCGGCGGGGGTGCGGCCCCGGTCACCCGTTCGGTCGGGGCCTGCCGGGCCGAGGCGTGGCCGGGCAGGACGAGGCCGTCACCGGCGGACTCACCGGCGGGTGGGGCGCTCACGACGCTCGACGGGGCCAGGTCGGCGGCGGTCAGGTCCGCCGGGGTGGCGGGCGACGACCAGGCGACCAGAGGCAGGGCGAAGGCGGGCAGCAGCGTCAGGAGGACGGCGCGCACCACGGTGCGGACGACGTCGAGCAGCACGGGGCGACGCACCAGCACCCCTCCGTCGTCGGCGCGGTCGGCAGGCGCCAGCTGGTACGAGGCTACCCGGGGGCCAGGTAGGGGTCGCACGCTTTGACACCCGGGGGCGCCGGGTGCTCCTCTCGTGACGTGCGTGCCCCCACGTCCCCTGCGCGGGCGCTCCTGCTGGCCGCCCCCCTGCTGATGGCGCTGCTGATGGCGCTGGTCCTGGGCGGGGCGGGCCCTGCCCTCGCGTCGTCCCCGGCACCGGGGCTCCAGGCCCCTGACGGCTCCGGCGCAGGAGGTTCGGGCGGCGCCGGTGGCTCGGACGAGGAGCAGCCGGAGCCGGCCGGGCCGACGGATGTGGCGCCCGCCCCACCGGGCTCCGACCCCCAGCCGGCCGACCCGGGCGGCCCGGGTGAGCCGACGGGCTCGACCGGCACCCCGACCAGCACGTCGGGCGCGACACCGGGCAGCACGCCGTCGGAGGCCGACGAGGGGCCCAGCGCGGAGCCGGAGCCGACCGGCGTGGCACCCACCGGGGCGCCGGCCACGTCGGGCACCGACCCCGGGCCGACGGAGGACGCGGGGCCGACCACCGAGGCCACCACCGACCAGCCCGCCCGGTTGTCGCCGTCCTCGCCCGCTCTTGCCCGCTCGAGCATCCCGCTGGGCTCCGTGGCCCTGGCCGTGGTCGTGCTGGTGGTGGGAGGCCTGCTGGTCCGGACCGTCGTCCGCCGTCGCGACGAGGAGCCCGACGCCGAGGCGGACGAGGCCACGGCGGGTGCGCACCCCGCCGACGACACCGCGACGGCACCGCTCACCACGGACGACGCCGCGGCGACATCGCCGACCACCACCGACGACGACGCGACCGCACCGCTGACCACCACGCCAGCCACCCCAGCCGCGGCAGCCGCGGCAGCCGCGGTGACGGCGCCCCTGCCGCCCGTCAGGTCCGCGGGACGCGCCGACGGGCCGACCGACCCGGCCGACCTCCCGGACCCCGCGACGCTGGACTTCCTGCTCGCCCTCGGTGAGGCGCTCGTCGACGCGGGCGACGCCATCAACCACGTGCAGGAGGTGCTGGAGGAGGTCGCAGCGGTCAACGGCGTCCACGGCGTCGGCATCGTCGTCATGCCCACGGCGCTGTTCATCTCGCTGCCGCACCAGGACGGCGTCCAGACCGAGGTGTCCGCCGCGGGGGCGTCGGCGCTGCGCCTGGACCAGGTCGACGAGGTGTTCCGCCTCGTCGACCAGGCCCGCAGCGGCGCGCTGAGCCCGTCCGACGGGCGCGTCGCCCTGGCCCGTGCCCGCGCCACCGGCCCGCTGTTCTCACCCGGCCAGCAGCTGCTGGGCTACGTGCTGTTCACCCTCGGCCTGGTCCTGATCCTGCAGGGGGGCTGGCTGGAGCTGCTGGTCGGCGCCGGCCTCGGGCTGCTCGTCGGCGCGCTGCACCTGGCCTCGGAGCGGTTCCCCAGCGCCTACCAGCCGTTCCTGCCGGTGGTGGCTGCGCTCGGCGCGTCAGCGGTGGTGCTGAGCGTGGCCCGGGTGCTGCCGGAGCTGGCCGTGTTCCCCCCGCTGGTGGCGGCGCTGGTCGCGTTCCTGCCGGGGGCGCTGCTGACCACGGCCGTGCTGGAGCTGTCGACGGGGCAGATCATGTCGGGGTCGGGACGGCTGGCGGCCGGGACGCTGCGGCTGGTCCTCCTGGCGCTGGGCATCCTGGCCGGGGCGCAGCTGGTGGGCGTGCCGGGCGCGTCCATCGACAACCCGGTGACGGGGGCCGCGACCGTGGTCGCGACCTGGACCGGCGTGGCCGTGTTCGGGGTCGGGGTGGTGCTGTTCAAGGGGGCGCGGTGGTCGTCGTTGCCCTGGATTATGGTGGTCCTCTACGTCGCCTACGCCGGTCAGGTGCTGGGCGGGCTGCTGTTCGGCAGCACCCTGTCGGCGTTCTTCGGCGCGCTGGCCATGACGCCGGTGGCCATGGTCGCCGCCCGGCAGGAGTCCGGGCCTCCCGCGCTGGTGAGCTTCCTGCCCGGGTTCTGGCTGCTGGTGCCCGGTGCGGTGGGCCTGGAGGGCGTCACCCGGTTCCTGGACGAGGACACCGCCGAGGGCATCTCCTCGCTGGTCACCATGGGGACGTCGATGGTGGCGATCGCCCTGGGCGTGCTGCTCGGCCTCGCCGTCGGCAGCCAGGTCGCGACCCGGCTCCGGCTGCGTCAGGAGAGGCTCAGCCCGGTTCCTGGGTGAGCTCCAGCGGACCGTCCCACCGGGACGCCGGCAGACCCCGGACCTGGTCGCGGAACTGCCTCAGGTACCACTCGTAGAACTCTCGGACCAGGGGCGGGCGCGGCAGCGTCATGAGCTGCCCCTGCCGGCAGAAGCGGTCGCACTCCTCGACCAGGGCCCAGAGCCGCTCGGCGACCTCGACGACGGTCGGCGGGACGTGCTCGACCAGGTCGATGCTGCGCTCCCCGCGGTCGTGGGCCGCCTCGAGCTCGGCGTCGCGACGGGACCTTGCCGTGGCGTGCTGCGTGCCCAGGGAGTCGACGAGCTCCACGAGGCGGGCCGGCACGTCGAGCTCACCGGCGTCGTCCTCCAGGGCCAGCAGCCGTAGCTCGCGGATGAGCCCGTCGTGGTGCTCCCGTGACGCGATGACCAGCTCGACGGGCAGCCCGAGCAGCCGGACCTCGACCAGCGGCCCGTCGCCCCGGGGCAGGTACCGCCCCAGCGTGGACTCCGTCCCGGCCCCGCTCACGCGTCCTCCAGGCCCTCGAGACCGAGGTCGCCCAGCCCCTCGAGGTCGGCGACGGACCAGGTCTGGCGGGGTCGGAGGACCCGGAACCAGACCGTCTTGCCGTCCTCCTCCGGACGCCACCCCCACTCGTCGGCCAGGTCGTCCAGCAGGCCGATGCCACGCCCGGTCGTCGCCGTACGCGAGAAGTGCTGGCGGTGCGGCGGGACCGACGACCCGTCCATGACCTCGACCTGGACCCCGGCGCCCTGCCGGCGCACGCGCAGGCTCACCGAGGTGCCGGCGTGGAGCAGTGCGTTGGTGACGACCTCGGCCGTGAGCAGCTCGACCGCGTCGCACAGCGGTTCCAGCCCGTACGCGGACATGCGCTCGGTCACCCACCGACGCGCCTGCCGGGCGGACACCGCCTGCGGGGGCAGGTCGATCGTGGCCGGGGAGGTCATGCCGACCACCTCGACCCGCCGCTGCCGCCGTCTCGCATGCGCCTCGTCCCTGGTCGTCCGGCCCTTACGGGCACCTCGGCCACCCAGCCTGCGCCCGAGACCCCGATCCCGTCCACCTGGATGGACCAACTCGCCCCCTCGGAGGCCGGGGCGACGCCGGCGGGTGGGCGGCGCATCAGTACTCCGCGACGCACACCAGGCCGTCCTCGGGCACCGTGCCCTCCAGCAGGTAGGCGTCCACCGCGGTGTCGACGCACCCGGCCCCCGTCTGCCCGTAGGCGGTGTGCCCGTCACCGTCGAAGGTCACGAGGACACCGGACTCCAGCTGCTCGGCGAGCCGCTCCGCCCAGACCCCCGGGGTGGCCGGGTCGCGCGTCGTGCCGATCACGACGACGTCCGGGGCACCGGACCCGTCGATCTCCGGCCACGCGACCGGGTCGTGGGACCAGCTGAGGCAGGGCAGACCGCCGTAGGCCAGCTGCGGCCCGAACGTCGGGGCCTCGACGGCCAGCTCGTCCGCCAGCTCGTCGTAGTCCTCGACGGTGATCTCGCGCAGGCCCTCGGGGTCGGCGCCGCCGTCGATGCAGTTGACCGCGTAGATGGCCTCGCCCGCGTTGTTCCGGTACGCGCCGTCCGGCCCGCGCTCGGCGAACAGGTCGTTGATCACCAGCAGCAGCGACCCGTCGCCGGCCAGCGCCAGCCCGAGGCCCTGGCGCAGCGCGGGCCAGAGGTCGTACTGGTAGAGCGGACCGATCATGGCGAACAGGCCCAGACCCTGGCCCAGCGGGCGCTCGGGGTCCGCGGTGGGCAGGGGGGCGTCGTCCAGCGACGCCAGCAGCCCGCGCACCTGGTCGACGCCGTCGGCGACGGTCCCCGTCAGGGGGCAGTCCTCCTGGGTGAGGCAGTCGGTGACGAACGACTCCAGCGCCACCTCGAAGCCCCGCGCCTGCTCCAGGGCCGTCTGCGGGTCGGAGGCCTCGCGGGGGGTCAGGTCGACGGCGCCGTCCAGCACCATCCGGCCGACCCGGTCGGGGAACAGCTCGGCGTACATCGCCCCCAGCACCGTGCCGTAGGACTTGCCCAGGTAGGTGAGCTCGTTGTCCCCCAGCGCCGAGCGGAGCACGTCCATGTCGCGGGTGGCGGACACGGTGTCCACGTACGGGGCGACGGGGTCGTCGGCGCAGCCGTCCGCCAGCTCGGCGGACAGCCGCTCGAGCTCGACCAGGTCGGCGGTGTCGTCGGGGCTGGGGTCGGCCCCGGCGAACTCGTCGTAGGTGGCGTCGTCGAGGCAGTCCACGGCGGCGGAGCGGGCGACCCCGCGGGGGTCGAACCCGACGACGTCGTAACCGGCCCGCAGGTCGTCGGTGGTCACGAACTCGGCCTGGAGCGCGTAGTCGACGCCGGACCCGCCCGGCCCGCCGGGGTTGACCACCAGCGAGCCGAGCCGCTCGCCGGAGGCCGGGAGCCGGGTCAGGGCCAGCTGGACCTGCTCGCCGGCGGGGTCGTCGTAGTCGAGGGGCACGTCGAGCGTCCCGCACTCGTGCTCGTCGGCGACGACGCCCTCGGGCGGGTCCACGTCCTCGCAACCGCCCCAGTCGACGGTCTGGGAGTAGTACGGGCCCAGGTCCGGCTCGGGGGGCGCGGTGACCGACGGGTCCGCCGGTGACGCCGCAACGCCCTCGGGCTCGCCCCCGACCAGGCTGCAGCCGCTCACGGCCAGCGCGAGCGCCACCACGAGCGCCGGCGCGGCCGCGTGCCGACGGGGACGGTGGACGGGTGGTGCGGTGCTCACGAGGACTCCCCCAGCTGGACGGTCATGCCTTCGAGCGCGAGCGGGAGGGCGGCGTTCTGCGTCAGCCGTCGTCGCGTCGTGGTGATGGTGTCGCAGACCCGGAGCACGTCCGCCGGGCTGGACCGCCTGGCGAGACCCTCGACGTCGGCGCGCATGTCGCCGTTGACGAGCGGCACCGCCGCTCCAGCCTGGACCATCAGGACGTCGCGGTACAGCGACAGCAGGTCCAGCAGGGCACGGTCGAGGCCGTCGGTGGCGCTGCGCCGGGCCTGCCGCTTGTGCGACTCCTGCAGCTCGCGCCACTGGGTACGGACCTGACGGGGCAGCTCCTCAGGGGTGGCCACGCCCATCATGCGCAGCCACTCCGCGTTCTCCTCCTCCTGGGCCGACTCGACCGCGGCGGTGGACTCCTCGGTGGCGATGTCGCGGAGCTCCTGGGCGACCTGGACCGCACCCGGTACGCCGACGGCCCGCGACGGGGTCTGCAGCACCTCGCGGCGGCGGCGGCGGGCGTCCGGGTCCAGGGCCAGGCGGCGGGCGACGCCGATGTGCCCCTGCGAGGCCGCAGCGGCCCACGCCGCCTCGCCGGGGCTGATGCCGTGGCGGGCGACCAGCACGTCGGCCACGGCCGACGCCCGGGGCACGCCCAGGGTGACGACACGGCAGCGGCTGCGGATGGTTGGCAGCAGGTCCTCGGGGAACGGGGCGCAGAGCACCCACACGGTGTGCGGGGGCGGCTCCTCGACCTCCTTGAGCAGCATGTTGGCGGCCACGTCGCGGAGCCGGTCGGCGTCCTCGACGACCACCACGACCCAGCGACCGCGGGTGGGCGCGACCGAGGCCCGGCGGACCAGGTCGACCACGACGTCCTTGCGCAGCTGCATCTCGTCGGTGGCCAGCACCGTGACGTCCGGGTGGGACCCGGCGAGCGCCTCACGGCAGTCGTGGCAGTGACCGCAGCCGCCGTCGGGGCACTGCAGGGCGGCCGCGAAGGCGCGGGCCGCCACCGAGCGACCGGACCCGGGCGGTCCGGTGACGAGCCAGGCGTGGGCCAGCCCCGACCGTTCGTGCTGCCGGGCCACGGCCCGCCGCAGCACCTCGACCGCCCGCTCCTGGCCGACGACGGCGTCCCAGACGCTCATCCGTCCCGTCCCCGCGAACGACGCCACCCGCCGGGGCCGGCCGACCCGGTGGCGGCGTCGTCGGGCAGGTCGATGCGCTCCGGACGGGTACCGGGCAGGGTCTGGTCGTCCGGCTCGGCGTCGTAGAGCTCGTCGGCGAGCTCCCCCTGCTCGCCCTCGGTGTACTCGTCGGTCGCGTACTCGTCGGTCGCGTACTCGCCGGTGCCGTACTGGTCGGTCGCGTACTGGTCCGTCGCGTACTGGTCCGTCGCGTACTGGTCGGTCCCGTACTGGTCGGTCGCGTACTGGTCGGTCCCGTACTGGTCCGTCGCGTACTGGTCCGGTGCGTACTGGTCCGGTGCGTACTGGTCCGCGACCGGGACCGCGGCGGCCGGGCCGGTGGCGTAGCGGTCCGGCGGGTAGCGGCGGTCCCGCGTGGACGGCACCGCCGGGATGACCGCGGTGTCGCTGTCGTGCACCTCGGACCGGGCCAGGTCGGCCTGGTGGCGACGCAACGCTGCCTCGGCCGCGGCCTGCTCCGCGCGGAGCTTCTCGGCCTCCCGCTCGGCCGCCGCCAGCAGCTCGCGCACCCGGGCCCGCTCCACCTCCTCGGCCTCGGCCACCGCCACGGCGTCGGCCTCCCGCTCGTCCCTGGCGCGTGCCTCGGCCTCCAGGCGGGCGGCGGCGATCCCCTGCTGCCGCTCCGACAGCGGCAGCATGCGCCGCAGCCGGGCGACGACGAGGTCGAGGACCTCCTCGCGCGGCAGCGTGCCGTCCACGACCAGGTAGTGGCGGGCGTCCTCCGCGGCCAGGCGCAGGAAGGTCTGCCGGACGTCGGCGTGGAACTGCTCGCCGGCAGACTCCACCCGGTCGGCCACGCCGACGCCGTCACGGCCGTCCATCCGGGACCGGGCCGCGGCCGGGTCCAGGTCCAGCACGACCGTCAGGTCGGGACGCAGCCCGTCGGTGGCCCAGCGCGACAGTCGCGCCACCTCGTCCTCCGACAGGTCGCCGCGGGCCCCCTGGTAGGCGACGGAGGAGTCCACGTAGCGGTCGCTGACCACCACGGCGCCGGCGGCGAGCTCGGGCTCCACCACCGTGGCGACGTGCTGGGCACGGTCGGCCGCGAAGAGCAGGGCCTCCGCCCGGGGCACGGGTCCGGGCCCCTGGGACGAGTCGTCCCAGTCCAGCACCAACCGCCGCACCCCGTTGCCGACGGCGGTGCCACCCGGCTCCCGGGTCAGCACGACCCGGTGGCCGAGCTCGTCGGTCAGCCAGGCCCGCAGGCCGATGGCGAGGGTCGACTTGCCGCTGCCGTCGCCGCCCTCGACGACCACGAAGAAGCCCTGGTGGGGCCGCGGCAGGTCCAGCGGGTCCCCGGCGCCCTTGCGGACGGCGCCGACGACCTCGGCGCGCAGGCTCAGGCCCGGACGGTCGTCGAGCTGGCGGAACGTGACGACACCGACGACCACGGCCAGCAGACCGGCCAGGGCCATCACGATGCCTGCCCCGCTGAACGTCCAGGTCAGGCTGTCGGTGACCGAGACGCTGCGGTCCCCGACCAGCTGGGTGGCCAGCCACGGTCCGGCGGCCATCACCGAGATCAGGACCACCCGGACCGCCGTCTGGACGAAGGCGAACGTGCGGCCCCGGATCTCGTCGTCGACCTCGGCCCCCAGCAGCGTCATGCCCGTGACCCAGGCCATCCCGGCGAAGAAGCCGAGAGCCAGCACCGCGACGGCGGACAGCACGATGTCCGGCGACAGCCCGACCACGACGAGCACGACGCCGGCCGCACCGATCGACGCCCCGAACAGCCGTCGCCGGCTGACGTCACGCAGCGTGCGGGGCCCCTGCCACACCCCCAGCGCCATGCCCAGGAACACCGCGCCGAACAGGACGCCGTAGCCCGGCGCGCCCGCGCCCAGCCCGGCGGCGTAGACGATGCCGAGCCCGATGACGAAACCGCCGGCGGCGAAGGCGCCGATCATGCCGCCCACCAGCCCGCGCACGAGCGGGGTGCGCGCGATGAACGACCAGCCGTCGACGATCTGGCGCCACAGGGACGGCCGGGCGGCCGGCACGCCGTCGAGGTCGGTCACCACGGCCTTCACGGCCGGGCCCCGGGCCGCGGGGGGCAGCGGCAGGCGGGCGATGACGACGGCCGCGGCCAGGTATGTCGCGGCGTTGACGTACAGCGCCAGGTCGACCTCGCTGGCCACTGCGGAGGCGAACCCGCCGGACAGGTCGTCCAGCAGGTTGCTCAGCAGCGTCAGCAGGACGAAGGCCAGGGCGGCCAGTGGGGCGGTGCCGTAGGTGGCGATGACCCCCAGCTGGTTGGCGGCCTCGAGCCGGCGGCGCGGGACGAGGTTGGGCACCATCGCGTCCTTGGCCGGCATCCAGAACAGGGCCGCGACCTCGATGAGCACCGTGGCGACGAAGAGCCACTCCAGGGTGCCGACCACCGGGATCGACAGGAACAGCAGGCCACGGACCAGGTCCCCGACGACCAGGGTCGTCCGTCGGTCGAGCCGGTCGGCGAGGACGCCCGCGACCGGGCCGAGCACCAGCGACGGCGCCAGCCGCAGGATGAACACCGCCGACACCGCGAGCCCGGCGGCGGCGATGTCGTCGGTGCCGCCCGCCAGCTGGGTGGCGAAGAAGGTGATGGCCAGCAGCCCGAGCCAGTCACCGAAGCTCGACAGCCCCAGCACCAGCCACAGCTGACGGAAGGCCGGGTACCGGAGCACGGCGGCCGGGCTGTGGTCGGGACCGCCGTCCAGGTCGTCGGGGACCTCGGGGGCCTCGGGGGCCTCGTGGACCGGGTGGGCCGGGGGGGTCTGCGTCACCTCGCCAGGGTACGTGCGCGGACCCCGGGAACGCCGAAGCCGCTGCCGCCGGTGGGGGGACCGGCGGCAGCGGCGCTGGTGAGGGGCTTAGGACCCCTGTGGACGAGCGGTCAGCGCAGGACGGGGAAGCGCTGCACGAGCGGCAGGGACTTCCAGGTACGCCCCAGGCCGAAGGTGTCGGCCGCACCGAGGACCAGCAGCAGGAACAGCGTGCCGGCGTAGATGAGGTGGTCGTCCATGAACGGGTTGTTGGCCGGGGGCAGGACGGCCGCCCACATCAGGACCAGCATCAGGCTGCCGGCGACGGTCGCGATCCTCATGCCGATGCCGAGCATCAGGGCCACGCCGACGGCGAGGAGGCCGAGCATGAAGAACCAGTCGGCCCACGCTGCGCCGGCGATGGAGTTGAACGTCGAGGCGAACGGACCGGTGGGGGCGTTGGCCAGGAAGCCCTCGGTGGGCGAGCCACCGTCGATCCAGGCACCCTCGGCGGGGGTGGCCCGACCGAGGCCGAACAGCTTGTCGACGAACGCCCACAGGAACACCCAGCCGAGGGACAGGCGCAGGCCCGCCATCAGGTAGCGGGCGACCGGGGGCAGGCCGAACGAACGTGAGTGGACCCCGTGCTCCACGACGGTCGAGCGCTCACCGGCACCGGTCACCGTGGTGACCTCGAGCCGGTCGCTCTGGGTGGGGACGGTGGGACGGCGGGTGGTGGCGCCCATGATGGCCTCCTGCGGTTCCGACCGGCCCTGTCGGGCCGGTGCACCACCTCCGGCGGTGCACCCCAAGGGTCCCGCCGCCGTGGCCACCCGGGTCGGGACCTAGGTCCTTGATCAACAAGGACCCTCGTCGCCGGGCCCGGTCAGGTGCTGGAGGACGACCCCGCCGACGTCTTCTTCGCGGCCGTCGTCTTCTTCGCCGTGGTGGTCTTCGCGGCGGTCTTCTTCGCGGCCGTCGCCTTCTTGGCCGTCGTCTTCGCGGCCGTCGCCTTCTTGGCGGTGGCCTTCTTGGCGGTGGCCTTCTTGGCGCCGCGCTTCTTGGCCGGGCCGGCCGCACGCCGGTCGGACAGCAGCTCGACGGCCCGCTCGAACGTGATCGACTCCGTGGAGTCGGCGCCGCGAAGGGTCGCGTTGGTCTCGCCGTCGGACACGTAGTCCCCGAACCGGCCCGACCGCACCGTGATCGGCTTCTCGCTGACCGGGTCGACGCCCAGCTCCTTGAGCGGGGCCGGGGCCGCACGACCGCCTCGGCCGCGCTTGGGCTGGGCGTAGATCGCCAGCGCCTCCTCCAGCGTCACCGTGAACATCTGCTCCTCGGTGTCCAGCGACCGGGAGTCGGTGCCCTTCTTCAGGTACGGCCCGTACCGGCCGTTCTGGGCGGTGACCACCTCGTCGGTGGCGGGGTCGACCCCGACCACCCGGGGCAGGGACAGCAGACGGAGGGCGTCGTCCAGGGTGACGGTGTCGATGGTCATCGTCGACAGCAGGCTCGCCCGGCGGGGCTTGGCCTTGCTGTCCTCGGGGAGCACCTCGGCCACGAACGGGCCGAACCGGCCGGACTTGACGATGACGTCGTACCCGGTGTCCGGGTCCTGGCCCAGGACGGTGTCGCCCTTGGCCGCGTCGGCGATGAGCTCGCGGGCCCGGGCGACCGTCAGCTCGTCGGGCGCGATGTCGTCGGGGACCCCGGCGCGCACCTCCTTGCCGTCGGCGCCGACCCCGGCGTTCTCGTCCTGCAGGTACGGCCCGTAGCGGCCCACGCGCAGGACGAGGCCCTCGCCCAGCTCGATGGTGCTGACGGCGCGGGCGTCGATGTCGCCCAGCTCCTCGGCCAGGCCCTTGAGCCCCTCGGCCAGGCCGGTCAGGCCCTGGCCGGCCCCGCCGGGCAGCGGGGGAAGGCCGCCCGCGGGTGCCCCGTCCGGGCCCTCCGGGCCGGAGGCGCCGAAGTAGAACCGGGCCAGCCAGTCCGACCCCGCGACCTCGCCGGCGGCGACCCGGTCCAGGTCGGCCTCCATCTCGGCCGTGAAGTCGTAGTCGACCAGCCGGGGGAAGTGCTCCTCGAGCAGGCGCGTCACCGCGAACGCGAGCCACTCGGGCACCAGGGCGTTGCCCTTGTGGCGGACGTAACCGCGGTCGATGATCGTCCCGATCGTCGCGGCGTAGGTGGAGGGGCGGCCGATGCCGCGCTCCTCCAGCGCCTTGACCAGGCTGGCCTCGGTGTAGCGGCTGGGCGGGCTGGTGCTGTGCTCGGCCGTCGCGATGTCCTCGGCGTCGACCCGGCCACCCTCCTCCAGCCTGGGCAGACGGTTCTCGGTCTCGCCGTCGGTGCGGGCGTCGTCGCGGTCGGCGTCGCGGCCCTCCTCGTAGGCGGCCAGGAACCCGCGGAAGGTGATGACCGTGCCCGACGCGGACAGCTCGACGGTGCGGTCGTCGCTGGTGCGCGCCCCGATGCGGACCGAGGCGGTGGTGCCGCGGGCGTCGGCCATCTGCGAGGCGACGGTGCGCTGCCAGATCAGCTCGTAGAGGCGGAACTCCGCCCCGCGGACCGACCCGGCGACCTGGGCGGGGGTGCGGAAGGAGTCCCCGGCGGGGCGGATCGCCTCGTGGGCCTCCTGGGCGTTCTTGGACTTGCCGGCCCAGGTGCGCGGCGAGGCCGGGACGGAGTCGGCGCCGTACAGGTCCTTGGCCTGGCTGCGGGCGGCCTGCACGGCCGTGGCCGACAGCGACGTCGAGTCGGTCCGCATGTAGGTGATGTAGCCGCCCTCGTACAGCGACTGCGCCACGCGCATGGCGTCCTTGCTGCTCAGGCGCAGCTTGCGGGACGCCTCCTGCTGCAGCGTGGAGGTCGTGAACGGCGCGGCGGGCTTGCGGGTGTAGGGCTTCTCCTCGACCCGGGTGACCGAGAACTCGGCGTCGGCCATCGCGCCGACCAGGGTCCGGGCGCCGGCGGCGTCGAGGACGGCGACGTCGGCGTTCTTCAGCCGGCCCAGGTCGTCGAAGTCGCGGCCGGTGGCCACCCGGGAGCCGTCGAGCGAGGTGAGCCGGGCCGAGAACTGCTGCCGGTCACCGGGGGCGGTGAACGTGGCGGAGACGCTGGCGTAGTCGGCGGCGACGAACGCCATCCGCTCGCGCTCGCGCTGCACCACCAGGCGGGTGGCCACGGACTGCACCCGGCCGGCGGACAGGCCCTGACGGACCTTGCGCCACAGCACGGGGCTGACCTCGTAGCCGTAGAGGCGGTCGAGGATGCGCCGGGTCTCCTGCGCGTCGACCAGCGAGGTGTCGATGTCGCGCGTCGCCTCCAGGGCGCGGGCGATGGCCTCGCGGGTGATCTCGTGGAACACCATCCGCTTGACGGGGACCTTGGGCTTGAGCTCCTCGAGCAGGTGCCACGCGATGGCCTCGCCCTCGCGGTCCTCGTCCGTGGCGAGGATGAGCTCGTCGACGTCCTTGAGGGCACGCTTGAGCTCGGTGACCTTCTTCTTCTTGTCCGCGTCGACCACGTAGTAGGGCTCGAAGCCGTTGGAGACGTCGACGGCGAACTTGCCGTACGGCCCCTTCTTCATCTCCGGGGGCAGCTCCGACGGCTGCGGCAGGTCGCGGATGTGCCCGACCGAGGCCTCGACGACGTAGCCGTCGCCCAGGTAGCCACCGATGGTCTTGGCCTTGGCCGGTGACTCCACGATGACGAGGGCCCGGGATGTGGGCGATGAGCTACGAGCCACGTGGTGCGTCCTCTCTGCCCGGGCGGGGCCCGTGCAGCCTCCTTACAAGGCGGGCGAAGCTCGCCCGACGCGCGCCACGGTAGCCGTACCGCGACGTGGGTCGCTTCCCGGTGGTGCGCGACGGGACGACGGAGCCTGCGGCGCCGCGCCCCCACGCCCCCACGACGAGGACCCGCCCCCTCCGGCAAGTAGGGGGCGGGTCCTGCGGTCGGGCTTCGGTCAGGTGGCGATCAGGCGGTCTCGTCGGTGCGGCCCCGACCGGAGGCGACGGCGACGAGCAGACCGCCGAGGACCAGGACGCCGAAGGCGGCCCAGGCGATGGTGGCGGCGTTGTCGATGCCGGTGCGGGCGAGGGAGCCACCCACGGAGGAGCCGTTGGCGGAGGACCCGTTGGACCCGGAAGAGCCGGAGGACCCGGCACCCGCGGAGTCCGAGCCGGAGCCGGAACCGGAGGCGTCGGTGACGACCTGGACGGTCGAGGAGACGCTGAACGGCTCGCCCGCCGGGTTGATGCCCGACGCGACGATCTCGTAGGTGCCGGTGGCACCGAGCTGGAGGGGCAGCGAGATCCGGCCCTGGCCGTCGGCGACCCGGGTGTAGGTCTGGGTGGCCGCCGACGCACGGACGACGACGACGCCGGCACCCATCCGCGAGCCGCCGCTGGCGACGACGTCGAGGCCGGCGCCGGCCGCCTCACCGTCGACGCGCGTGACGGTGATGGTGACGGTGCTGCCCGGACGGAAGCCCTCGGCGAAGAACGTGAAGGTCTGGCCGGGCTCCACCACCGGGTTGCTGACGCTGGCGTCGGGCGGTGCGACCGGGTAGGCGGACGCGGTGCTGGCCAGGCCGAGGGCGAGGAACAGCCCCAGCACGGCCGCGAGGATCTTGGTCATGTCGTTCTCCTTGGCTGGGAAGTCTTGGTGTGAGCCCCGCTGGACGGGTGACCGCTGTCGCGGTCGCTCCGGGCTCGTCCCCCCGCTGAGCAGGACGACCCTCGCCACCACCATCGGCATCCCTTTTGTGCCTCATGAGGCGCGCCACCCGTACGGACCAGCCGCCACCGGCCGGGCCGCCCTGGGCCCCGTGGACGGGTCAGCCGGCTTCGGGGGCGGCGACGACGACCGACGGGGTCGCGACCAGGCCGCCCGTGGCGTCGCCGGTCAGGTCGACCTCCAGCGTCACGGCACCGCCTGCCGGGACGTCGACGCTGAGCACGCCGACCCCGCGCCCGTCGAGCACGGCGGAGCCGACCGCGACCGGCTCCCCGTCCAGCCGCCACCGGGCTGCCCCGCCCCCGACCGGCCCCTGGACCATCACCTGGACCTGCTGGTCCCCCCGCTCGAGCCCGAGGCGCTCGTAGCCGCCGGTCACGTAGTCCGGCAGCCGGTCCGGGTCGGTGACCGTGGACGTCAGCGACAGCCGGAGGGTGGTGCCCCCGTCCGGGGCGTTCACGAGCGCGGCGTCCGAGCGGAGGAAGTACTGCATCTTCGCGCCGGTCGCGTCGTTGAGGAACAACCCGACGGCGGTCGGGTCCGCGAGGCGGTCGCCGGCCAGTCCCGCGGTGGCGATGTCCGCCTGGGTGGTCACGTCGGGGCTCCACAACGTCAGGCGGCCGGCCCGGGCGTCGTCCGCGAGCGCGGCGACCAGCGCCACGGGGTCGACGCCGGGGGCCAGGAGACGGTCGACGACCGCGGTCGCGGCGGCGGCGAAGAACTCGTCCTGCTGCTCCGGGTCGTCGACCGCGACGTAGACGCCGTTCTGCAGCAGGTCGTCGCTGTTGGCGGCGGTGAGCTCCGTCCCGTCGGTGGTGACGACGGGTCCGGTGACCGTCAGCAGGCCCGAGAGGACCCCCAGGTCGGTCAGGACGACCGCGTCGGGCTGGGCGCCGCCGCGGGCGACGTGACCGGCAGCGAGCAGGCTCGAGGCCTGGGCGACGTCGGGCACCATGGTGGCGTTGACCAGGTAGCGACCGGCCCGGTCACCCACCAGGGCGTAGGAGTCCTCCAGGTCGGGCGAGGACAGCGCCGGCGCGTCCAGGACGTCGACCGACGACCCGGCGTAGGACTCCTGCACCTGCAGGACGCCGTCCTCGGCGCGCACCACGAGGACGAGACCGGCGAGCCCTCCCAGGCTGCGGACCTCGGCCGGGGTCTGCACCACGACGAGGAGCTCACGGGCCTCGCCCGACCCCCGCACCACGGGCAGCAGCCGGGACGCGGACGCACCGGCACCGAGGGCGGGCTCGACCCGGGACAGCTGGTCCGCGAAGGCCGTCACCTGCTCGGCGACCCGGGGGTGCAGGGACGAGCGCTGCAGGTCCTCGGCCGTGGCCACGGCGGTCAGCGCGCGCTCGTGACCCAGTCGTAGGCCCTCGCCCGTGGCGGGGTCCTGCAGCAGCGCCGTGAGCGCGGTCGCCCCACCGGCGGTCAGGTCGACCTCCCCGGCGCGCGCCGCCACGGGGTCGAGGGCGTCCAGCAGACCGGCCGAGGCCGACACGACCGCAGCGACCGCCGCGACGTCGTCCCCGACCAGGGGCGCGGTGCCCGCTACGGCCCACACGGGGTCGGACGAGGCGCGCCGGGCGGTGCGCAGCTCCGCCGTGGCCGCACCGACGTGCTCGGCGCCCGTGGCCAGGTCCCGCTGCTCGTAGGCCTGGGAGGCCGCTCGCACGTGGTCCTGCGCCCGCTCGACGCTGGCGAGCACGGTCGCGGCGCGGAACCCGAGCCAGCCCACCGCCCCCAGGACCAGGACGAAGCCGGTCACCACCACCCAGACAGCCGCATACCGGGTACGCGGGCTCTGCCATGCTCGAACGATGCGAGTGCTGGTCGTCTGCACGGGCAACATCTGCCGGTCACCGGTCATCGAGACGGTCCTCCGTGACCGGTTGCCCGGCCTTGTCGTGTCCAGCGCCGGGACCCAGGCCGCGCCCGACCGTCCCGTGCACATGCTGACGGCGACGGCGATGGCCGAGGCCGGGTTGGGCGAGGTGGCGCACCGCTCGCGGCCCGTCGACGTGGCCGTCCTGGCGGGGGTCGACCTGGTCGTGACGGCCGAGCGGGCCCACCGGGCGGCCGTGCTGTCGCTGCGACCCGACCTGCTGCGTCGGACGTTCACCCTGGACGAGCTGGTCTCGCTGGCCGAGGCCGTCCGGCCCCAGCGGACCGACGGCCGGGCCGACGAGGCGCTGCGGTCGGTCCTGGCCGAACGGGGCAGGCACCCGACGACGTCGGGCGACCTGGCCGACCCCGTGGACGCGGGCCCCGAGGCTCACCATCGGATGGTCCACGACGTGCTGTCCGCCGTCGACCGCCTGAAGGCCTCGCTGCTCGCACCCACGGGCCCGGTCACCCGCGCCTGAGGGCGGGCACCAGGCGGCCGAACCCGCGCTGGTGCGGGACGGCCGGCACCGCACCGTACTCCTGGGCGTAGGCGCCGTACCCGCCGTAACCGGCGCTGGAGGCCTTGAGCCGGTTGGCCACCACGCCGAGCAGGGTCGCCCCGGCCGCGTCCAGCGACTGACGGACGACGCCGAGCTGGTCCCGGCGGGAGATCCCGGCGCTGACCACCACGATCGCCCCGGCGCACATGGCGGCCAGGATCGAGGGGTCGGTGACGGGCAACGACGGCGGGCTGTCGATGATCACCACGTCGTACTCGGACTCCAGCTTGCGGATCAGCCGTTCCATCTCGGCCGAGCCGAGCAGCTCGCTCGGGTTGGGCGGGATCTCGCCGGAGGCGATGAAGTCGACCGAGCCGTTGGGGCCCCAGACCTGCAGCACGTCCCGGACGTCGGCACGCCCGATGAGGACGGTGGTGAGCCCGACGGACCCCTCGGTCTGCAGGTAGTCCGCCACCCGAGGCCGACGGAGGTCGGCGTCGACCAGCACCACGCGCATCCCGGCGGCCGCGACGGTGAGGGCCAGGTTGACCGACACGGTCGTCTTGCCCTCGCCGGCGACCGAGGACGTGATGACGAAGCTGCGACGGTGGGACTCCACGTCGAGGAACTGCAGGTTGGTCCGCAGCCGGCGCAGCGCCTCGGCCTGCGAGCTGAAGCCCTTGTCCTGGGTCACCATCCACCGCCGGTCCATCTCGGGGCTGGCGTGCATGGCGGACAGGACCGGCGCGTCCAGGGCGACCGAGGCCTGCTCGGCGGTGCGGATCTTGGTGTCCAGGGCGTCCCAGGCGACGACGAGGCCGACGGCGAGGCCGAGCCCCAGCGCGAGCCCGAGCAGCGCGTTGACGACGGGCTGGGGTGAGACGGGGTCGGCGGTGACCTGTGCGCCTTCGACCACGCTGAGCCGCACCGACGAGGGCTGCCCGTCGGCCGGGCTCTCGAGCTCGGTGACCACGTCGACCAGCGACGCCGCCACGGCGTCCGCGAGGACGGCCGCCTGCTCCGGCGAGGCGTCGACGACCCGGACGTCGATGAGGACGGTGTCCAGCGGGGAGCTGCTGCTGACCCGGGAGGAGAGCGAGCCGACCGACGTGTCGAGCTGCTGCGCCGCGATGACAGGCCCCAGGACGGCGTCGGTGGTGACCAGGTCCACGTAGGAGCGGACACGCGCCTGCGTGAAGTTGTTGCCCTGCAGCAGGTCGCTGGCCCCGCTCGCGGTCGGCGTGGCCGACACGAACAGCGTCGTCCGCGACTCGTACTCGGGGGTCATCAGGGCGGAGACGCCGAGGGCGGCGCAGACCGTCAGGACGGGGACGACGAGCAGGACGTGCCACCGGCGGCGAGCCAGCTGGAGGAGTGACTGGAGCGACACCGTGGGTGCCTCCTCGTTCTGTCCGGAGCACTAAGGCTCTGTGTAATCGTGCCGATACGTAACGTGTTCGAAAGGCACCCGTTGGTGTCGTTCTAGATCTCTCTCGGCACAACCCGGCACCGACATAAGGGGTTCATCTCGATGGGTGGCGCAGAGCTCGAGACGCTCCGCAGGAGGCTCCTCGTGGGTGACGTCGTGGCCGTGACCTGGGCGGTCACGGGAGCTCACCTGACCGTCCACGGCTGGCTGGCCGACGGGGAGGACTCCGTCGTCCGTCGCCTGGACCCCCGCTTCGTCCTCGCGTCCGTGGCGGTCGGGCTGGCCTGGGTCGCGCTGCTCTGGCTGAGCGACACCCGCCGACCCGTGATCCTCGGCGCCGGCTCGGAGGAGTACCGGCGCGTCGTCGGCGCCACGTTCCGCCTGGTCGCACTGGTGGCCGTGGTGTCGTACCTGACCCAGACGCCGGTCGGCCGCGGCTACCTGCTGCTGGTCATCCCCGTCGGGTTGCTGGCCCTGCTGGCCAACCGGTGGGCCTGGCGCAGGCGACTGGTCCACGACCGTCGCCGCGGCACCGACCTGCAGACGGCCGTCGTCGTCGGTACCGCCGACCAGGTGGCTGACGTGGAGCGACGGCTGTCACGGCAGGCGGACCCCGTCTGGCGTATCGCGGCCCGGGTGGACCAACCGGTACTCGTCGGACCTTCCCGGCGCGCCGGGGACCGCGCCGTCCTCGACGTCGCGGACGTCCTGGCCGTCGCTCGCGACCACCACGCGGACACCATCATCGTCGCCGGGGGCGAGAGCCTGCCCCCGGGCGGCCTGCGAGAGCTCGGCTGGGCGCTGCGCGGCAGCGGGACCGGGATCGCCGTCGCCCCCTCCGTGGTCGACGTGGCGGGGCCCCGGATCCATGTCCGCCCCGTCGCCGGCCTGGCCCTGCTGCACCTGGAGGAGCCGAGCTTCTCCCGGGGGGGCGCCATCCTCAAGCGGGCGGTCGACCTGGTCGGCTCCTCGGTCGGGCTGCTCCTGCTCGCACCCGTCCTGCTGCTGATCGCCGTTCTGGTGCGCGCGACCAGCCCCGGCCCGGCGATCTACCGCCAGGAGCGGGTCGGCTACGACGGCTCCCCGTTCTCCATCTGGAAGTTCCGCACCATGAGCGCAGGGGCCGACGCCGAGCTCCAGCAGCTGCTCGCCGCGCAGGGCAGCAGCGAGCAGCCGCTGTTCAAGGTCGACCACGACCCCCGCGTCACCCGCGTCGGCAAGGTGCTGCGCGAGTACAGCCTGGACGAGTTCCCCCAGCTGGTGAACGTCCTGCTGGGCGACATGAGCCTGGTCGGGCCGCGCCCCCAGCGCGACGCGGAGGTGGCGCTGTACACCCACACCCACCGACGCCGCCTGCTGGCCAAGCCGGGCATGACGGGCCTGTGGCAGGTGAGCGGACGCAACGAGATCGCCTGGGAGGAGGCCGCGGAGCTCGACCTCTACTACGTGGAGAACTGGTCCCTGGGCCTGGACACGGTGCTGCTGCTGCGCACGGTCATGGTCGTGCTCCGCGGCAGCAGGTCGGGAGCTCGGTGATGACGACCCCCGCGGTGACCGTCGTCGTCCCCACCGTGCTGCGGCCCTCCCTGGCCCGAGCGGTCAGGAGCGTGCGCGGCCAGGACTACGCCGGCCGGCTCGAGCTGGTGGTCGTCGTGGACCGGGACCGCGCCGAGTGCTCGGTCGAGGAGCTCTCGCTCCTGGCCGGCGTCGACGTCACGGTGTTCACGGGAGGTGGCCGCCTGGCCGGGGCCGCCCGGAACCTCGGAGCGGCGCGGGCGACGTCACCGCTCCTGGCCTTCCTCGACGACGACGACGCGTGGCTGCCGGGCAAGCTGACCGCACAGGTGCCGCTCCTGCTGCAGCAGGAGTCCGAGGGCCAGGTCGTGGTCGGCTCCCGGTTGGTGCAGCGGCACTCGGTGACGGGACGGACCAGCGGACCCGTCCCCCGCGACCTCCTCGCCGAGGAGCAGCGCGTGGAGGACTACCTGTTCCGCGGCCGCCGCCCCGGCGTCGCCCGGCCCACCCTGCAGACGTCGACGCTGCTGATGCGCACGACCACCGCCCGCTCCGTCCAGTGGCGCCCTGGGCTCCGACGGCACCAGGACTGGGACTGGCTGCTGAGCGCCCAGCAGGACCACGGCGTGCGCCTGGTCCACCACCCGGACGTCACCGTCGTCTACGACATGGGCTCCGTGGGGTCGATCTCCTCCGGGGCCGCCTGGTCGGAGTCGTTGGCCTGGGCCAGGAGCTGGCGTCACCGGTGGTCCCGCCGCACCTACGCCGACTTCGTCTGCGCCCAGCCGCTGCGATACGCCATCCAGGCCAGGTCCCTGCCGGGGGTCGCCGCCTGCCTGCGCGCCGGCCTCGCCAACGGGTGCCTGCCGGGTCCGGGACCGGCGGTGTTCGCCGCTGCGGCGGTCCTCCCCCGAACCACGATCGAGCGACTGCTCACATCGAGCGGCGCCGGGTCATCGAGCACGGAAGGCACCGACATGAGCACCACCATCCTGGTCTCTCACCTCACCCCGACGTTCGGCCTGGAGAAGAGCGTCCTGCGGCTGGCCGAGGACCTCGGGCCCGACGTCACCGTGGTGTGCATCGGTGACCCGCGGGCGCCGGGGCTCCTGCCCGACGTCCAGGTGACGTCACTGGGGAGCCGACTCACCGGATGGAGCCGCCTGGCCTCGATAGTGCGGCTTCGACGATGGAGCGCACAGCAGAGCGGCACGGTCGTCGCCGCCGGGGTCTGGGCGGTGCTGCCCCTGCTCGCCTCCCGTCGTGCCCTCCCGTTCAGGATCGTCGCCTGGGAGCACACCCTGACCGAGGAGAGGACAGGGACGAGCCGACGGCTCGCGCTGCTGCGGAGGGCCGCGGCCGTCCTCTACCGACGTGCTGACCTGGTGGTCTGCGTGAGCGACGACCTCCGCCGTCAGGTGGACGGCTGGCTCCGTGGCGTCCCGTCGACCACCATCCCCAACCACCTGCCGGCACGACCGCACGTGGTTCCCGCTCCGAGGGCCGGCGACCTGTCAGGGGCGCACGCCGTGCGGCTGCTCTCGGTCGGCAGCCTGACGAGCGTGAAGAACTACCCGCTGCTCCTGCGCGCCCTCAGCCTGCTCCCCGAGCACTACGTGCTCGACGTCCTCGGCGACGGGAACATGGACGCCGCCCTCCGGGCGCTGGCCGGCGACCTGGGCGTCACCGAGAGGGTGACCTTCCGGGGCTACGTGGCCGACCCGGTGCCGTACTACGCCGGCTGCGACGTCGTCGTCCAACCCTCCCTGAGCGAGACGTTCGGGTTCGTCATGTTCGAGGCCGCCTCGAACGACAAGCCGTTGGTCGCCGTCGACTTCCCGCACGCCCGGGACCTGGTCCCGGACCTGATCGTGGGACGTCTCGGCGCGCCGACCCCGGAGGGCCTCGCCGCCGCGGTCCTGGCCACGGTGACCGAACTGCCCCCTCGCGACGCCTTCGTCGACGCCCAGCGACGCCGAGACGCCCGGTTCTCTGCGGAGGCCGTGCTCGCAGCCTGGGTCGAGGCGGTGGCGCCTGCCGCCGCCGACCCCACCGATGCATCCTCCGGTGCCCCCGCGGCGGTGGCCCGATGAGCACCGTGTCGATCGTCCTCCCGGTGCACGACTGCGCCGACGCGCTCCCCGGGTGCCTCGCCGCGCTGGACGCGATGGACCTGACCGGTCACGAGGTGCTCGTGGTGGACGACGGTTCCAGCGACGGCACCCTTGCCCTCGTCCGGGCGTGGGCCGAGAAGCGTGACGACGTGGTCGTGCTCGCGCAGCCCGTCAACAGGGGGGTGGCCGCCGCGCGCAACCTGGCCCTGACCTACGCGAGCAGGCGCTACGTCTGGTTCCTGGACCACGACGACAGCTGGGACCCGCAGATCCTCCGGGTCCTGGTCACCGAGGCCGAGCGCACGAACGCCGACCTCGTCGTCTGCAGGGCGGTCCGGACCACCGCGGAGGGTCGGGTGCGCGAGATGCTGGACGGGTTCTCGCAGGCCCGCGTCCTGGACGCCCGGCAGACCGTGGCCGCGCTGCTCGCCGGTCGCGTCCGCGGCTACCTGTGGAACAAGCTGTTCCGCCGGTCCGTGGTCCCCCCCGGCATGTTCCCGGCCATGACCTCGCAGTCCGACCTGGCCGGCCTGGTCCCACTGCTGCCGCGGCTGCGGTCCACCGCCTTCGTCCCCGACGTCCTCTACCGCCATATCGCCCGGGACGGCTCGATCACGAACTCCCGAGACCCCGACCTGCAGAACCTCCGCCGCTGCCGCGACGAGGTCCGCGCCGCGGTGCACCAGCTCGGGGATCCCCCTGACCTGCTGGCGGCCTACCTGCGCTGGGAATCCCTGTTCTTCGCCCTCGCCCTGGCCAACACCGCGCTGCGCCTGGGCAGCGGGAGCAGCTTCCACTCCGCACCGTTGTCCGAGGCACGGCGGACCATCACCTGGCGCGCCTTGCCTGGGCTGGTGGCCGCTGACCGGTCACGCGGGCTGAGGGCCGCGTTGGTGAAGGGCGCAGGTCCGGCCTACCCCGCCGTCTACCGTGCGACCGTCCGGCTGAGGGAGCGCGTGGAGCGCCTGCCCGGCGAGCGCCGGACATCTGCCGAGGGTCGCGACGGCGATGGGGAGGTGCACGTCTACGTGCGCTGCACGGCACAGGACGACAACCTGGGTGACGTCGTCCTGCGTCGACGTGCGCTGCGTTCGCTCCGTGCTGCAGGTCGGCTGCACGTGTTCGTCGGCCCGGCCTCCGACGGCTTGCTCGAGGCCTTGTCCTTGTCCCCCTCCGACACCATCTACCGCCAGGAGGCGGACTGGCGTCGTAGCTGCCTCGAGCGCCGGCGCGGGTCGATGGTCCTCGCGGACCAACCGGGTGAGTTCCAGATGCAGCGGTACTACGTCTGGCAGCAGCTCCGCCTCGTGCCGATGGCCAGGCACGTACGGCGCCACGGCGGCACCGTCGTGCGCGCGGGGCTGGGCGCCCGCTCCCACCACCCCCTGTTCTCCCGGCTCCTGAAGCCGCTGATGACCCACGCCGACGTCCTCGCCTGGCGCGACGAGGACACCCGGAGCTCCCTGCGCGGCGGCGGCACGATGCCCGACTGGGCGTTCGACGACCTCGGCCCCGACGTGGACGCGACCCACGCCCCGCTCACCGGGCCACCGGCCACCGACGTGCCCCAGCAACGCCGCGGCGTCCTCGCCGTGTCGATGCGAGGTGACCGACCCGCCCCGCCGCCCGAGTGGGTCGAGGCGGTCAGAGCGTTCTGCACCGACCGGTCGTTGCGGCCCGTGGTGGTCACCCAGGTGCATCGGGACGGTGCACGGAGCAGGGACCTGGCGCGCCTGCTGCACGCCGACCTGGTGGCCTGGAGCTCCGAGACCCATCGCGATCAGGAGCTGCACCTGCGCGACGTCTACCGACGGTCCGAGATGGTGCTGAGCGACCGCCTGCACGTCCTCATCGTGGCCCTGACCGAGGGGGCTACGCCGGTGTGCGTGACCTCGAACCCGGAGGTCAAGGTCGGCCGGCACTTCGACGAGATCTGCCTCCCTGGGGTGTCGACCGAGGTGGCGGACGTGACCACGGCGGACATCGTCACCGCCCTGGACGTCGCACACTCACGCCGGACCGAGGCGCAGGCCCAGCTTCAGGCGGCCCGGACCCGGGTCCGCCGCGTGGACGCACGGATCGTCTCGGCCGCAGGCGGCGCGCGGTGAACGCGCGCGGCACGACGTCGGCGCACGTCACGGTCCTGCACACGCTGCGCCCACCCACGGCGGACACCACGTACGTCACCCAGATCCTGAGCAGCGCGCCGCCCCAGGTGACGGTCCGGCTGTTCAGCTGGCACCAGGCCCTCACGGGTGACCACGACGTGCTCCACCTGCACTGGCCCGAGCACCTGCTCCGGTCGACGGCGCGGTGGCGGCGTCCGCTGGCGCAGCTCCTGTTCGTCCTGACCCTGTTGCGGTCGAGCCGTCACCGGGTGGCCGTGGTGCGCACCGTTCACAACCTGGAGCCCCATGACCCGGCCTCGTGGCTCGAGCGCCGGCTGCTGGCGTTCTGCGACCGTCGGACCGACCTCTTCGTCCACCTGAACACCTGGACCCCCGACGTCCCGGGAACGCCCTCGCGCGTGATCCTGCACGGTCACTACGAGGACCGCCTCGCCGCGCACCCGCGGTGCGCCCGCGAGCCAGGAGCTGTCCTGTTCTTCGGTCGGGTCGAGCGCTACAAGGGGGTGGACCAGCTCGTCAGGTCGGTGCAAGGGTGCGACCGGGCGGCCCTTCGCCTGCGCGTGGTCGGACGGGTCACCGACCACGCCCTGCGGGCCAGGCTGGAGGCCGCGGCCGCGCTCGACGAGCGGATCCGGCTGAGGCTGGAGTTCGTGACCGACGCGCAGATGGTCGACGAGGTCACGCGCGCCGACATCGTGGCGCTGCCCTACGAGGAGATGCACAACTCCGGTGTCGTCCTCGTCGCGCTGTCGCTCGGCCGCCGGGTGCTGGTCCCCACCACTGCCGTCAACCGGTCCATCGCCACGGAGGTGGGCGAGGGCTGGGTGGTCATGTTCGACGGACCGCTCACCAGCGACGTCCTGGCCGCGGCGGTGGCGCAGCCGCAGCCGACGACGTCCCCTCGGCTGGAGGGAAGGGACTGGTCCCTGGTCGGCAGGCAGCACCACCAGGCCTACCTGGACGCACTGGCGGCCGTCAGGGGCCCCGGTGCCACCGAGGACCTCGAGGAGGCCGCTCGTGCGTGAGATCGTTCTCGTGGTGCTGGGTCTGGCCGCCGCCCTGGTCACGGCCAGGGTGCTCGGATGGCGCCCGGCCGCGGTCGCAGCCGTGCTGGTGACGCTGGCCGTCGCGCCGTGGGTCGTGCACCAGCCCGACAGCATCTACCACGCCGGGATCGCCGAGGCCGTCCCGACCACGTACACGTTCACAGTGGTGCTGCTGCTGCTGACCTGGTGCCCGCCCCGCAGCGGTGGTCTGAACCGACTGCCGTGGGTCTTCCTCACGCTGCTGTGGCTGTGCATGTCCCTGCTCTGGGACCGGACGGACGAGCAGTGGGCCGGGGCTCTGCACCTGTCCCTGGCCGTGATCGCCTGGTTCGTCGGGAACGCACTGGCGGCGGGCCTCGACCGCGACCAGGCGAGCGGGCGCTTCCTGGCCGTCGCCGCCCTCGGTGTGGTGGGGATCAACCTGGCCGCCTCGGCCCTCCAGGTCGTCAGGCCGTCGTCCTTCGCCCTGCTGACCGAGCAGGGCGGCGTCCGCGTCGAGGGGTTGCTCGGCCACCCCGGGGACCTGGGCAAGGTCCTGCTCATGATCACGGCACTGACGCTGCCCCTGACCCGGTCCTCCGACCGCACCACGTCGCGCATCGCGTTCCTCGCTGTGGCGAGCTCGGCGGTGCTCATCGGGCTGACCGCGTCCCGGGCCAACTTCCTGGGCCTGTTCCTGATGATCGGGGTCTGGACCCTGCTGCGTCGACCGTCGGTGCTGTTCTCGGGCGGACGTCTCGTGCTGCCGCTGACCCTGGGCCTGGTCTCGATCCCGTTCGCGGCCACCTACATCGCTCGTTTCGCCGCGGACCCCGACGGGGGCTCGCGACCCGAGCTGCTCCGAGCCGGTCTGTTCCAGATCTCGCAGACACCGTGGACCGGGACCGGACCCAACTCCTACGTCACCGTCGTCGGCCAGTTCGACGACCGGACGGCGGTGGGGCTACCCGTCCACAACACCTTCCTGCTGGCGGCGGCCGAGCTGGGCATCCCGATGGCGGCAGTCCTCTTCCTGCCGTTGGTGTGGGTGCTGGTCGTGGCCCTCCGGGCCCGACGCATCCCGGGAGCACCCGGTGACTTCGCGGTGGCGGTCCTCGCGCTGGCACCCGCCGTGCTGGTCGTCGGGCTGACCGGCTGGGGGTTGCTCAAGGCTCCGTCGCTGCCGCTCTGGTTCTTCGTGACGGCCTTCCTCGCCGCGCAGTTCTGGAGGGCTCGCCCCCAGGTCGACGACCAGGCTGCGCGCTCCGGCACGCGCGTCGGAGGGGTCGCGTCGCCGGTCGGGACGACCGAGCCCCGGCGGCGCTCCGCGCAAAGGTCCCCGGCAGGGGTGAGGTCTTGACCGCTTCCATGGGTCAGCGCGCGGCGAGGGGCGCAGCGACCACCCTCGCCGGGCAGCTCCTGCGAGTCGGCATCCAGGTGGGCGGCGTGCTCGTGATGGCCCGGCTGCTCACGCCCGAGGACTACGGCCTCATGGCGATGGTCGTGGTCGTCATCGGCCTGGGAGAGCTGGTCCGGGACGCGGGGCTGTCCGCCGCCGCCGTGCAGGCCCGCACCTTGTCGGACCAGCAGCGGGACAACCTGTTCTGGTGCAGCACCACCCTGGGTCTTCTCCTCTCGGTCGCGGTCTTCGGCGCGGCCGGGGTGATCGCCTCCTTCTACGGCGACGGCCGTCTGGTGCTCGTGACCCAGGTCCTCGCCGTGTCGTTCCTCGTCTCCGGGCTCGCCGCCCAGCACCGGGCGGGTCTGCTCCGCGACATGGGGTTCCGGTCCCTGGCCGTCTCCGACGTGGTGGCCCAGGGCGGGAGCCTCGCCGTCGGGGTGACCAGCGCAGTCCTGGGCAACGGGTACTGGGCTCTCGTCCACCAGCAGCTCACCCAGGTCGCGTTGACGTCCCTCCTGGCCCTGGGCATGACCCGGTGGCTCCCCGGCCGACCACGGGCCGGAGCCGGGACCCGGGGTCTCCTGCGTTTCGGGTGGCAGCTCACTGCGACCCAGCTTCTCGGCTACGCGAGCCGGAACGTGGACACGGTCGTCATCGGTCGCCTGTTCGGTGCCGTCTCGCTGGGCGTCTACAGCAGGGCCTACCAGCTCCTGGTGATGCCCCTGAACCAGATCGCAGCACCGGCCGCCCGGGTGGCCCTCCCGGTCCTGTCGCGGCTGCAGGACGACCACGTCCGTTTCGGCGCCTACGTCCTGCGGGGGCAGGCGCTGATGAGTCACACCATGATCCCGTTCTTCGTGCTCGCCTGCATCACGGCCGACCCGCTGATACCGCTGCTGCTGGGCCGTCAGTGGTCCGAGGCCGTCCCCCTGTTCCAGGTCCTGGTGGTCGCCGGCGTGTTCCAGACGCTCGGCTACGTCGTGTACTGGGTCTTCCTGTCCAACGGGCTCACCCGCTCCAACCTGCTGTTCTCGCTCGTCACCCGTCCGGCGCTCGTCGCGCTGGTGCTGCTGGGAGCCAACTGGGGCCTGACCGGTGTCGCCGCGGCGTACTCGCTGGGCGTCCTGCTGATCTGGCCGCTGGGACTGTGGTGGGTCGGACGGGTCAGCAGCGCACCGGTTCTCCGGATGCTCGCGAACGGCCTGCTGGCCGTCGGCTGCTACGTGACGGCCGGGATCACCGGGTGGGCGGCCGGGACGGTGCTGGGCGGCCCCGGCTGGCTCGCCACGGTGCTCTCCGCGTCCGTCTTCCTGGCGACGTCCGCCCTGCTGCTGCGCCTCGTCCCGCCCCTGCGACGCGAGGTCCGGGACGTGATGTCAACCGTTCGGCTGCTGCGCGCCGGTGCCACCGTCCGCGGGCCGCACCTGCGACCGGACAACCCAGACCACGCAGACCACGCAGACCACGCGAGGACCTGATGAACTCCGTCGAGCTCGTCCACTGGAACCCCCGACGAACGGCGACGGGGCGACGGCGACTGCCCCGGGCCCTCCGGCCCCGCGTCAACAACTTCGGGGACCTGCTGGGACCCGAGGTGGTCGGTCGCCTGTTGCGCACACGTGGTGTGGCCGCCTCGGCCGGCAGCCGGCAGGGCGCACGTCTGCTCACCGTCGGTTCCGTCATGCGTCTCGCCCTGGACGACGACGTGGTGTGGGGCACCGGGGTCAACGGCAAGAGTCTGGACCTGCCGCTCACGACGGTCAGGCTGGACGTACGAGCGGTCCGTGGTCCCCTCACCCGTGCGGTCCTGCTGGCGGCGGGGGTGGACGTGCCCGAGGTCTACGGCGACCCTGGCCTGCTGGTCGGACGGTTGTGGAGCCGGGACGAGCTGGCCGGCGACGGCCGCCGCCGGCCCGTCACCGTGGTCCCCAACCTGCACGACTTCGCCGCCTTCAGCGGTGACACCCGCGCCATCGACCCCCGGAGCGGCCTGACCCGCTGCCTTCGTGCGATCGCGTGCAGCGACCTCGTGGTCGGGTCGTCGCTGCACGGCATCGTGGTGGCGGAGGCCCTGGGCATCCCGGCGCGCCTCGTGACTCCTGGCGTCGAGCCGCCGTTCAAGTACGAGGACTACTACCGCGGGTCCGGGCGCGACGGTTTCGAGTCCGCCCCGGACGTCGACACCGCGATCCGCATGGGCGGGGAGGACCCGGCCGACGCCGACCTCGACGCGCTGACGGAGGCGTTCCCCTGGGACCTGTGGGCCGCCAGGGCCCGATGAGCTCGACGGTTGCTGATGGCATCACTCGTGACCCCGTCCCCCTGCTGACAAAACCGCCGATCAGGCGCATCCTGTCCAGGTGGGGCTCGCAACGGGGCAGCCGGTCCCGCCACCGCGCGTCATGGTCCCGTGGTGGCGGCGGCCTTTCGTGCGCCCGACCGAGCCCACGGCCCCTCCCCTGCAGCGGCTGGTCGCGGACCTGCAACGGCTGGAGACCGAGGCCGAACGGCTGCTGGGCGATGCGAGCGTGCTGGGGCGCGGGCAGCGGCTCATCGCCCTGCGGATCGCGTTCGACCTGGTGCTGATGGATGCGGCCCGCGCCCTGGAGGTGCCGCTCCCGCACGAGAAGGCGCCCTTCACCAGCGACGAGCGCTTCCAGGTCAGCATCGACCTGACCGCCGCGGGCCTGCGCTGGTAGCTCGCGGCCCTACGTCGTGGCCGTCGGACCCGTCGGGGTCGAGCCCGGCCGCTCCAGGTCCGCAGCCAGGTCGTCCAGCTGACGACGGGTGAACGCCTCGCTGTCGGCGAACGCCCAGCGCAGGTGCCCGGAGACCTCCACCGAGACGATCCCCAGCATCCGCTGGAACCCCATGACGAACGGGTAGACCTCACCCGGTCGCATGGGCAGACCCATGGCGTCGGCGGCGTGCTGCAGGTCGGCGCGCAGCGACGGGTCGAGATCGTCGTCGGCCAGCGTTCGCAGCCGTCCCGCCCGCAGCAGGTCCACGAACAGCGCACCGAACAGCTGGCCGAAGCGCCGGCCGCTCACGACGGTCGGACCGCCCTTCGGCGCCTCGTACCCGACGATCGGGGTGCCGTAGACCAGCCCGAACTCGGGCCGGTTCGTCAGCGCCCAGGTACGGAACGCCCACGTGGCCCGGCGCAGCCTGGTGTCGTGGTCCTGCGGGTCGCAGTCGTCCACCGCGGCCTGGCAGACGTCGGCGACCTCGTCCTGGCAGGCGGCGATGAGCAGCGTCAGCAGGTCGTCGCGCCCGCTGACATGGCGGTACAACGCCGGCGCCGTCACGCCCAGCCGTCGGGCGACCTCGCGCACCACGACCGCCTCCGGCCCGCCCTCGACCAGCAGGCCCCGGCTGGTCCCCACGATCCGCTCGGTGGTCAGCGGTTCCCGCGCCACGGCAGGCCCCCTATCCGGTCGGGGGGTATCCCCCCTTGTCGGTGAACGGTGTTAACCCTAGCCTCCGTTAACACCGTTCACCCCCCCTGGAGGTCCTCGTGGTCATCGTCTACTCGCTCCTCGCCCTGGTCGGGCTCGTCGGCACCTGGTGGTTCAACCTCGTCTCCATCGGCCGGGGCGAGGACTACCTGGGCGAGTGGTTCGCCACGCCGGCGTCGTCCTCGGCCGCGGTCGACGTGATCGTCGTCGCCGTCGTGGTCTGCGTCTTCGTCGTCCTGGAGGCCCGGCGCCTCGGCATGTCCCGCTGGGCCTGGGTGCTGGTCCCGCTGACCTTCACGGTCGCGGTGGCGTTCACCTTCCCGGCGTTCCTGGCCTGGCGTCAGGTCCACCTGCGCCGCGCGCAGGACCCCGACGCCCTGCCCCGGTCGGCCGCAGCGGTGGGGCTGGACCGATGAGCACCGTGGCGCGCGCCGGGCGCGCGGCGTGGTCGGTCAGTCCCGGCCTGACCGTGCTGCTGGCCGTCAACGTGGTCCTGGTCCCCGTGGCCCTGGTGATGGGCCTGGTCGACGACACCGTCACCGCCGGCGCCCCCGCCTGGAACAAGCCGCTCAAGTTCGGTCTGTCGTTCCTGGCCTTCGCCCCGGCCATGCTCTGGATCTACTCCCACGTCCGACGCACCCGCGCGGTCCGCGTCGCGCTCGAGGTCGCGGGCTGGTCGATGGTGGTCGAGGTCGGCGTCATCACGCTGCAGGCCGTGCGCGGCAGCGCCTCGCACTTCAACGTCAGCACCCCGCTCGACACGGCGCTGTGGGGGGTGATGGCCGCCGGGGTCGGGACGTTCAGCGTGGTCGTCGCGGTGGCCGGCGTCGTGCTCGCCCGGCGCCGCCTGGACGGCGCCCTGGGACTGGCGATGACCCTCGCGGTCCCGCTCATGCTGCTGGGCGCGGTGAGCGGCTACGTGATGACGGGACCTCGTCCGGGTCAGATCGAGGCCGGGGCCACCGTCGTGGGCGGGCACACCGTCGGCGGCACCGACGGCGGTCCCGGGCTGCCGCTGCTCGACTGGTCGACCGTGGCCGGCGACGCCCGGGTCGCGCACTTCGTCGGGCTGCACGCCCTGCAGCTGCTCCCTGCGCTCGCCCTTCTGCTGGTCTGGCTGGTCGGGCGGGGGGCCCTCCACCTCGACGAGCGGCGGCAGCGGCAGGTCGTCGCCCTGGCGGCCGCGTCCTACCTGGGGCTGATGGTGACGCTGTTCCTGCAGGCGCAGCGTGGGCAGTCGGTCGTCGCGCCGGACGTCACGACGTGGGTGATCACGGCCGTGCTGGTCGCCGCGCCGGCCGCGGCGGCCGCGGTCCTGGCCGTGAGCGGCGAGCGCTACCAGGACGCCGTCCTCGCCGCCCACGAGGACGCGGTGGTCGGCTGACGTCCGGGGACACCGACGCCACCGGTCAGGGCCCGCCGGTGCGGGCCACGACGGCGGCCGTCCGTTCGCGCCGTCGCAGCAGCGTCAGCACGCCGACCGCGGCCGACGCCCCCAGGGCCGCTCCCGCGGTGTTCGCCAGGACGTCCTGCACCCCGGCGACCCGCTGGGGCAGGGCCGCGTGCTGGACGAGCTCCACCGTGGCCGACAGCAGGGCGGGCAACGCGACCGCCGGCCACCACCTGGGCGCGAGGACGACGGCCAGCAGCACCCCGAACGGCACGAACATGACCACGTTGGCGGCCCGCTCGACGAACGCGTAGTCCAACCACCCCGGCACGCCACGGTCGTGCAGGCGCTCCAGGACCGCCAGCAGGGCCGGCCCGCCGGCCTCGTCCACGCGCGAGGGCCACAGCGTGATGCGGGCGACGACGGCCAGCAGGACGACCAGCAGCAACCAGGCGGCACGGCGGGCACGGGGACTCGGCAAGCAGACAGGCTCGCACGGGCGAGCGGGCGGCGTCCTGGAGCTCGGCGAAACCAGGGGTCAGCCGTCCCGGGCGTCAGCCCTCACGGCGCAGCCGGGCGCGCGGCGACCGCGCCGCCGGCGGCGAAGGCGGCGAGAGCGGCGGCCAGGCCGGGGTCGTGGTCACGGCAGCACCAGCAACCCCTCCGCGACCAGGTCCCTGACCGCCGGCAGGAGCGCACCGCGCAGCTCCGCCTCGTCGGTGTCCAGCAGCGAGGCGAGGGCCCCGACGACCTGCCCGACCGTCAGCTCGCCGTCGCAGGCGCCCACCAGCCCGGCGAGGGCGGTGGAGGCCTCCACCACCCGGCCCCGACGCCGGGTGTCGACCAGGTGCAGGATGCGCGGGTCCGCCTGACCCGGGTCCAGCTCACGGCGCTCCACGACCCCCGCCGCCACGACCGGGCGGGTCGGCAGGAGCGCCTCGAGGTCGGTGTGCGCCCCGACCCGGCCCAGGGCGTCGTGACCGGTGAGCCCGGCGGCGATGACGTCGCGCCAGGCGCCGGGGACGACCGCGCGCTCCTCGTCGAAGCGCCGCAGCGGGGGCGTCGCCGGGTCCGCGGCCCGTCGGCGCAGCGTGACCATGCCGAACCCGACCGCCTCGACGCCGCGCTCGGCGAAGTCGTCCAACCACGCCCGGTACCAGGAGTCGGCCTCGTCCCGGTCGGGGCGACCCCCGTCGGAGATCCAGGCCTCGGCGTACAGCGCCGGGTCGGCCAGCTCGCGCTGCACCACCCAGACGTCCAGGACGTCGCTGCCGTCGCCGGCCTCGCGCAGCGCTTCCGCCGCCTGCTCGACCCATCCCGCGAGCCGGTCGGTCCACGGCTCGTCGGCCCGGTCCTCCCAGTTGCCCAGGAACTGCGCCAGCCCGCCGTCGCGCAGGTGCAGCGGCGACTCCAGCAGCATGCGACGGACCACGTCGTCCCCGGCCAGGCCGGCGTCGCGGTAGGTGTAGGTGGGCACGTCGGTCCGTCGGGGGGTGACGACGAAGGGCAGGTTGGCGACCACCCGGTCGAACCGCTCCCCGGGCACGGCGTCGAACAGGCTGCCGGTCCTGACGTCCAGCTGGACCCCGTTCAGCGCGGCCGTGACCCGGGCGAACGCCGACGCCCGGCTCGACACGTCGGTGGCGACCAGCCGCGGGCCCGTGCGGGACAGGTGCAGCGACTGCACGCCGGACCCCGCTCCCACGTCCAGGCAGCGCTGGCCCCGCAGCGGCGGCACGACGGCCTCGACGAGCGTCGTGGACGCGGCCCCGACGCCCAGGACGTGCTCAGTCGGCAGCACCCCGCCGCCGTGGGCGCGCTCGCCCAGGTCCGAGCAGACCCACCACGCCGACTCGCCGAGGTCGTCCACCACGGCGTGCGGCTGCAGGTCGACGCAGGCGCGCACCTGGCCCGAGGCGACCCGCTCCAGCAGCCCCAGACCCACGGCCCGGTCCACCCCCAGCGTGGGCATCGCGCCGGCCGCGGCGGCCACCGGCACGGCGTCGCCCAGGGTGAACAGGCGGATCAGGACCGCGACGGGGTCGTCCCCGTCCGCCAGCTCCCGCCGGGCCGGGACCGCCTGGTCCCGGGACAACGCCCGGGCGGCCACGTCGCCCAGCCGCGTCGTCACCCCGTCGACGGTGTAGCCCGCCGCCTCGAGGTCGTCGCGGAGCAGGACGAGGTCGGTCGCGACGAGCGGTGCCGGAGGCGCGGTGGGGACGGTCGGGGCAGTCGGAGCGGTCACCCCGTCACGGTAGGCGCCCACCCGGGACCACTTTCACAAAGGTTCTTTGCAAAGCAACTTTGCGGTCGTACCGTGAGACCGTGGACACGCCCTACACCCGAGTCACCGGCAACCCGGCCACGGTGGTCAGCACGTCCGACGCGCTGCGGGCGATCGCCCACCCGCTGCGGATGCGTCTCATCACCCTGCTCCGCCGGCACGGCCCGTCGACCGCGAGCCGGCTGGGCCGCGAGGTCGGCGAGTCCAGCGGGTCGACCAGCTACCACCTGCGACAGCTAGCCCGCTACGGCCTGGTCGAGCTCGACCCGGCCCAGCCGAACCGTCGCGACAAGCTGTGGCGGTCGGTGCACGACGCGACCGACATCGACGTCGCGAGCCTCGAGGACGACCCCGCCGGCCGGGCGGCCCTGGGCCGCCTCGTCCAGATGCAGGTCGAACGGTTCGGCCGGCACGCCGCCGCCGCGACCCAGCTGCCCTCGGACGAGCTGGCGGTGTGGGGCCCGGCCATGGCCTCCAGCGACGCGAGCACGCGCCTGACGCCGCAGATGCTCACCGAGATGCGGGACGACCTGCTGCGGCTGGTGGCCGAGTGGACGGACAAGGGCGACGCCCTGGCCGAGGACGACCCGGACGCGCGGCGGGTGAGCGTCTACCTGGGCGCGGTGCCGATGACCGACGACGGGAGCGAGTGGTGAACGAGCAGCGGTACGTCCGGTCCTACGCCGTCCTGACCGCGCTGCAGTACCTGCCCCTGGGCCTGGTCGTCCCGGTCGAGATCCTCGTCATGCAGGCCCGCGGGCTCAGCGGCGGGCAGATCGGCGCCGTCATCGCCGTGATCGGTCTGAGCACCGCCCTGCTGGAGCTGCCCACCGGCGGCCTCGCCGACGTCGTCGGCCGGCGGGCGGTGCTGGTGGCCGGGTCGGTCGTCACCCTGCTGTCGCTCGTGCTGTTCGCGACGGCCACCGGGTTCTGGCTGTTCGTGGCCGCGGGCGCGACGTTCGCCGTGGGCAAGGCCCTGGAGTCCGGGCCGCTCGAGTCCTGGTTCGTCGACGCGGTCAACGACATCCACCCGGCGGGCGGGACCCGCGACGCGGTCCTGACGCGCGGGCTCGGGCGGGCGGGGGCGGCCACCGGGCTGTCCCTGGCCGTCGGCGCCGTGGCCGGCGGGCTGCTGGCCGAGCTCGCCCGCCGCGGCGGGCTGCCCGCGGACGGGGACCGGGTCGTCGTGGCCCTGTCGGTGCCGCTGCTCATCGCCGCGGCGCTCGTGGTCGTGCGGGTCGTCGCGCTGCTGCGGCTGATGGACGCCCACCCCTTCCCCCATCAGGGCCTGGGGCCGGTCATTCGCGGGGTCGGCCCGGCCATCGGCGACAGCGCCCGACTCGTGGTCGGCGACGGGGTGCTGCGCTGGTTCGGGCTGCGCTGGCTGCTGATCCCGGCCGGGTTCCTCGCGTTCGAGGTGGTCACCCCGATCCGGCTGGGCGAGCTGCTGCGCGACCCGGCCACGGCCGCCGCGGTGCTGGGCCCGCTGGTGGCGGTGTGCTTCGTGAGCCAGGGCCTCACGGCGGAGCTGGCCCCGCTGCTGCGCCGTCGGGTCGGCGGTCTGCTGGCCGCGGGCCTGGCGACCGTCGGCGCCGGGGTGGCCTTCACCCTCGCGGGTCTGGGCGGCCTGCTGGGCCTGGTGCTGGCGCTCGTGGTCGCGCACCTGGTGATCGGGCCGGTGAACGCGCTCAACGGTCCGTTCCTGCACGCCCGGGTCCCGGGCAGCCGCCGGGCCACGATGCTCAGCTTCGAGTCGGTGGTGGCCAACCTGTCCGTCGCGGCCGGAGCGGTGCTGCTCGGGCTGGTGGCCGAGGGCGCCGGGACGGCGGCGGCGTTCCTCCTGTCCGGCGCCCTGACCGCGGCTGCCGCGCTGCCCCTGCTGGGCGTGGCCCGCGTCCTGCGCCGGGAGCAGCCTGCGCCGGTCTGAGCGGACCGGCGCGCATTCGCCTCGCAGGCCACGGTGCCCCACTCTCGGGCAGTGACCCCACCCAGCGACCGCAGCAACCCCTCCGAGCGCACGGACGACGACGCGAGCACCGAGGAGAAGGACAAGGCCCTCGACCGGACCATCGTCGAGGGCACGCCCCGGCTGCACCGGTCCTGGTACGACCTGCTGGCCACCGGGGTCGTGGCCGGCATCGAGGTGGGCATCGGCGTGCTCGCGCTGTTCCTGGTCGAGGACGCCACCGGCAGCCGGCTGCTGGGCGCGCTGGCGTTCTCCATCGCCTTCATCGCCCTGCGCCTGGGGCACAGCGAGCTGTTCACCGAGGGGTTCCACATCCCCGTGATGGTCGTGGCCGCCAAGGAGGCGACCGTGGCGCAGCTGCTGCGCCTGTGGGGCGGGACCCTGGTCGGCAACCTGGCCGGAGGGTTCCTCGTCGCGTGGCTCATCGCGACCGGCCTGCCGGACCTGGGCGAGGTGGCCGGGACCAGCGCCCGGGAGTTCACCGAGGCGCCGTTCGACCTGGAGACGTTCTGCCTGGCCGTGCTGGCCGGAGCCGCGATCACGCTGCTCACGCGGATGCAGAGCGGGACGGACGACGACGTGGCGAAGATCCTCGCCGCGGTCGGCATCGCGTTCGTCATCGTCGGCGGCGGCCTGTTCCACTCGATCCTCGACTCGATCATCGTCTTCGTCGCCTACCACCACGGCGAGCCGGGGGTCGGGTTCGGCGAGTGGCTCCCGTTCTTCGCCTGGGCCGTGCTCGGGAACATGGTCGGCGGCCTGCTGCTGACCACCCTCCTGCGCCTGGTCCGCAGCCAGGAACGCCTCGCGCAGTGGCGCGACCACAACAGCTGATCGGCCCGGGCCCTGGTCACCGGGCCCCGCTCTCGGCAGACTCCCCCGGGTGAGCGACGACAGCACGGCGTCCTACGACTACGACCTGCTCGTCATCGGCTCCGGCCCCGGCGGGCAGAAGGCGGCCATCGCGGCCGCCAAGCTCGGCAAGCGGGTCTGCGTCGTCGAGCGCAAGCACATGGTGGGCGGGGTGTGCGTCAACACCGGCACCATCCCGTCCAAGACGTTGCGCGAGGCGGTCATGTACCTGACCGGCATGGCGCAGCGCGACGTCTACGGCGCCAGCTACCGGGTCAAGGCCGACATCACGGTGCAGGACCTGCTGGCCCGTACCCAGCACGTCATCGGCCGCGAGGTCGAGGTCGTCCGGGCCCAGCTGCTGCGCAACCACGTCGACCTGGTCAGCGGGTCGGCGCGGTTCACCGACCCGCACACCGTGTCGGTGCACTCCGACACCGGGGGCGGGGCGTCCCTGATCACCGCCGGGTCGTTCGTGATCGCCACCGGCACGAGCCCCGCTCGCCCGGACGCGGTCGAGTTCGGGCCGCGGGTGGTGGACTCCGACGGCGTCATCGACCTGGAGCGGGTGCCGAGCTCGATGGTGGTCGCCGGCGCCGGGGTGATCGGGATCGAGTACGCGTCGATGTTCGCGGCCCTGGGCACCCGGGTCACCGTGGTGGACAAGCGGCCGGCCCTGCTGGAGTTCTGCGACCCCGAGGTGGTCGAGTCGCTCAAGTTCCACCTGCGCGACCTGGCCGTGTCCTTCCGCCTGGGCGAGGAGGTCGCCTCGGTCGAGGCCAACGGGTCCGGCACCATCACGACGCTGTCCTCGGGCAAGCGGATCCCGGCCGAGACCGTGATGTACTCCGCCGGCCGGCAGGGCCAGACCCAGCACCTGGACCTGGAGGCGGCGGGCCTGAGCGCGGACTCCCGCGGCCGGATCGCCGTCGGTCACCACTACCGCACCGAGGTGCCCCACATCTTCGCCGTCGGGGACGTCATCGGGTTCCCCGCCCTGGCCGCCACCAGCATGGACCAGGGCCGGATCGCGGCGAACGAGGCGTTCGGCGAGCCCGTCCGCGACCTGACCGCGCTGCAGCCGATCGGGATCTACACGATCCCGGAGATCAGCTACTGCGGCCGGACCGAGGCCGAGCTGACTGCGGAGTCGATCCCCTACGAGACCGGGGTGTCGCGCTACCGCGAGCTGGCGCGCGGGCAGATCGTGGGCGACTCCTACGGGATGCTCAAGCTGCTGGTCCACACCGGGACCCGCGAGCTGCTCGGGGTGCACCTGTTCGGCACGGGAGCCACCGACCTGGTCCACATCGGCCAGGCGATCATGGGCTGCGGCGGGACCGTGGACTACCTCGTGGACACCGTCATCAACTACCCGACGCTGTCGGAGGCGTACAAGGTGGCGGCGCTGGACGTGTCGAACAAGCTGCGCGCCGTGGAGCGCTTCGCGGGCTGAGGCCCCGCCGGTTCTCGACCCACCTCGCTCCACCCCCGCGGGTGATTTCCTCCCCGGGCGGCGCGCCGGGCCCGCGCCGCCGGACCCCCAGCCAAGCCACCCCAGCACAATGGGTCGGGCCCTGGGCACCCTCGGACGGCCCACGCACCCGTCCCTTGTGCTGCTGTGGTCACGGCCGCCCCGTCGGGGTCACCGCCCCACGGGCTGCGACGAAACGGCACCCTGCGTCGGAACCCGGCCGACACAACGGCACCCTGCGTCGGGTAGACCGATGCAGGGTGCCGTTGCGTCGAAACGGGGCTCAGGTGGCGCGGGCCACCGGGACGTCGTCGGTCATCGTGACCTTGCGGCGCTTGGCCACCACGACCGCGATGACGATGATCGCGAACGAGACCCCGGCGATGGCGTACCGGAGGGGGTCGTTCTGCGTGTCGCCGAAGCTCAGCGCGACCACGGCGGGCGCGATGAGGACCGCCACCAGGTTCATCACCTTGAGCAGCGGGTTGATGGCCGGGCCGGCGGTGTCCTTGAACGGGTCGCCGACCGTGTCGCCGATGATCGTGGCCTCGTGGGCCAGCGAGCCCTTGCCGCCGTGGGCGCCGTCCTCGACGAGCTTCTTGGCGTTGTCCCACGAGCCGCCGGAGTTGGCCAGGAAGACGGCCATGAGGGCGCCGGTTCCGATCGCACCGGCCAGGTACCCGGCCAGCGGGCCGACGCCGAGGCCGAAGCCGACGGCGATCGGGGCGAACGCGGCGAGCAGGCCGGGGGTCGCCAGCTCGCGCAGCGAGTCGCGGGTGACGATGTCGACGACCCTGCCGTACTCCGGGCGCGTGGTGCCCTCCATGATCCCGGGGATGTCCCGGAACTGGCGGCGGACCTCGAACACGACCGCCCCCGCCGCACGACCCACGGCGTTGATGGCCAGGCCGGAGAACAGGAACACGACCGCCCCGCCCAGCAGGACGCCGACCAGGGTGGCCGGGCTGACGATGCCGTAGTCGACGGTGTCGACCGCCTCGCCCGCCTCGATCAGGGCCGAGCGGATGGCGTCGGTGTAGGAGCCGAACAGCGCGGTGGCGGCCAGGACGGCCGTGGCGATCGCGATGCCCTTGGTGATGGCCTTGGTGGTGTTGCCCACCGCGTCCAGGTCGGTGAGGATCCGGGCGCCGGCCTCGTCGACGTCGCCGGACATCTCCGCGATGCCCTGGGCGTTGTCGCTGACCGGGCCGAAGGTGTCCATCGCGACGATGACGCCGACCGTGGTCAGCAGGCCGCAGCCGGCCAGGGCGATGAGGAACAGCGACAAGATGACCGAGCCGCCGCCCAGCAGGAACAGCCCGAACACCGCGGCCGCGAGCACGCCGACGGTGTAGACCGCGGACTCCAGGCCCAGGCCGATGCCGGACAGGATGACCGTGGCCGGACCGGTGAGGGACGTCTCGGCGACGTTGGCCGTGGGGGGCTTGTTGGTGTCGGTGAAGTAGCCCGTGAGCCACAGGATCGCACCGGCCAGCAGGATGCCGACCAGGACCGCGACAGAGGCCACGAACCTGGGATCACCCGGCAGGGACAGGATGTCCTCGTCGGAGACCTGGGTGAAGTCGGCGAACGTCGACGGCAGGTAGGCGTACGCCGCGCCGGCCGACAGCACGGCCGAGATGACCGCGGACAGGTAGAAGCCGCGGTTGATGGCCGTCAGCCCGGACTCGCCCGCGCGGGGCTTGATCAGGTAGACGCCCAGGACGGCGGTGAGCGCCCCCAGCGCCGGGACGATGAGCGGGAAGACCAGCCCGGCCTCGCCGAACGCGGCCTTGCCCAGGATCAGCGCGGCGACCAGGACGACGGCGTAGGACTCGAACAGGTCCGCGGCCATGCCGGCGCAGTCGCCCACGTTGTCGCCCACGTTGTCGGCGATGGTGGCCGCGTTGCGCGGGTCGTCCTCGGGGATGTTCTGCTCGACCTTGCCGACCAGGTCGGCACCGACGTCGGCGCCCTTGGTGAAGATGCCGCCGCCGACACGCATGAACATCGCCAGCAGGGCGGCGCCGAAGCCGAAGCCCTCGAGGACCGTGGGCGCGTCGGAGCGGTACACCAGGACCACCACGGCCGCACCGAACAGGCCGAGGCCCACGGTGGCCATGCCGACGGTCCCGCCGGTCCGGATGGCGATCCGCATGCCCTTGTCGCGGCCGTCGGCCTCGCGGGCCGCCGCGGCCACGCGCAGGTTGGCCCGGGTGGCCAGCCACATCCCCAGGTAGCCGATCCCGGCCGAGAAGCCGGCCCCGAACACGAACGCGACGCTCCGCCCGATCTTGATGTCCAGGTCGCCGGGCAGCAGGAACAGCAGGGCGAAGACGAGGACGACGAAGATCCCCAGCGTCCGGAACTGCCGCCGCAGGTACGCCGAGGCGCCCTCCTGGATGGCCGTGGCGATGACCTGCATCGCGCTGGTGCCCTCTCCGGCCGCCAGCACCTCCTTGCGGAACATCCAGGCGATGCCCATGGACCCGACGGCGACGGCGGCGACCAGCGCGACGATGAACGTCGACCCCGTGCCGAAGCTCACCGCCTCACCGGTGGTGGCCGCCGCGAGTACGTGGTGGTGCATAGGAGGTCCTCCTAGAGCCGAAGCATGGACAGACCCAGGAGCGGACCGGTCCCCATCGTCGTCGACCCCGTCGTCGCGGTCGTCGTCGATGCGGTCCGCACACGGCGGGTGAGGGCTCGGAGTCTAGGGGGTGTGTCACACAGGGACACCAGACCTGAGCCCGGTGTGTGTGCTGCGTCACGTCAGGGGACGTCGCTCCACGTCAGCACGGTGGTGTCGCCCTCGATCGTCACGTGGTCCGCCAGGCCTCGCAGGAGGGCCAGCGCCAGCCCGTCCGCGGCGCCGGGGTCGACGACCGCGGCCTCCTCGGCCCCGCCCACGGGGGACAGGCCACCGCCGACGCGGACGACGAACTCCCCCGTGCCCTCCTCGCCCGGGCCGAGCACCAGCTCGACGACGTGGTCGGTCACGGTGTGCATGGCCCAGGTGACGGCCTCGCCTACCGCGATGCGGACCTCGTCCACCCGGTCCTCGGGCAGACCCTCGCGCCGGGCGACGGCCGCCGCCACCAGGCGGGCCGTCCGGACGTTCTCGGGCGAGCCGCCGACGCGCAGGACGACGTCGTCGGCGCCGGGCAGGACGCTCACGGCCGGCTCACGAGCTGCTCACCGGTGGGCTCGGGCGGCGGCGCTCACGCGGGGCCGCTGCCGGCGAGCGCGTCCTCGATGCTCGGGTGGATGGTGAAGACCTTGGTGAGGCCGGTGATCCGGAACACCTTGAGGATCTTCTCGCTGGCGCAGACGAGCTCCAGGTCGCCGTCCATGGTGCGGACCCGCTTGAGCCCGCCCACCAGGACGCCGAGGCCGGTCGAGTCCAGGAACTCCGTCCCGGACATGTCGACGACCAGGTGCCGGGCACCGGCCGCCACGGCGTCGTTGAGCGCGCTGCGCAGCTGCGGGGCGGTGTAGACGTCGATCTCGCCGCCGACCTCGACGACCGTGCGGTCGCCCTCCGGGCGCGTGGCCAGGGTCAGGTCCACGGGTACCTCCTCATTCGCCGGGGGGGTCTCCCGGCTCGACTGATCCGGCGACAGTCAAGCATCTGAGCGGGCCCGGCGTCCTCTCCATGCGAACCCGGCACCACCTGTGTCGCCCCCTCGGGGCAGTCTGGAGGGGTGGACCCGACCGCGACGACGACCCGACTGCCCGCTGCGGCGGCTGCCGTCGTCGCGCTGCCCGCGGCGGCGTCCCGGCTGCGGGGCGTCCGCACCCGGCCGCCCCGGGCCGCGAGCACCGCTCCCCTGCCCGGGTGGGTCCACCCCGCGCTGGTCCGGTCCCTGGCCGACGCAGGGATCGAGGAGCTGTGGTCGCACCAGCTCGAGGCGGCCGAGGCGGCTCGCGGGGGGCGGCACGTCGTCGTGTCCACCGGGACCGCGTCCGGCAAGACGCTGGCGTACCTGCTGCCCGCCGCGAGCGCCGCGCTGGACGGCGGGACGGACGGCGGGGCGCGGACGGCGCCGACCACCTTGTACCTGTCGCCCACCAAGGCGCTGGCCGCGGACCAGGAGCGTCGTCTGGCCGAGCTCGCCGTGCCGGGGCTGCGGACCGGGACGGTCGACGGCGACGCCACGGCCGAGCAGCGCACCTGGGTGCGGGACCACGCCCACCTCGTGCTGTCGAACCCCGACCTGCTGGCTCACACCCTGCTGCCCGACCACGCCCGGTGGGGCCGGCTGCTGCGGCGGCTGTCCTACGTCGTCGTCGACGAGTGCCACGTCTACCGGGGGGTGTTCGGCGCCCACGTCGGCGCGGTGCTGCGCCGGCTACGGCGGGTCGCCGCCGCCTACGGGGCGTCCCCGACGTTCGTGCTGTGCAGCGCCACCGTCGCGGAGCCGGCGCGGACCGCGTCGCGCCTGGTCGGGCTGCCGGTGCACGCCGTGGACCAGGACGGCTCACCCGACCCGGGCGCCACGCTGCTGCTGTGGGACCCGGTGGTGGACGAGGACGGGACCGGCGCGCCGGATCGACCAGGTGCCCCGGGCGGGCCGGGGCGCGCCCGCCGTCGCGGGGTCGTGGCCGAGTCGGCGGACCTGGTGGCCGAGCTCGTGACCCGACGGGTGACCACCGTCGCGTTCGTTCCGTCCCGGCGGGCGACCGAGACGCTCGCCGGGCGAACCCGGGACGCCCTGGTCACCCGGCACGGCCCCGACCTGGGGGGCCGGCTGGCGCAGACCGTGGTGCCCTACCGCGGCGGCCACCTGCCCGAGGAGCGCCGCGCCACGGACCGAGCGCTGCGCGAGGGGGACCTGCTGGCCGTCGCGGCCACCTCCGCGCTGGAGCTGGGCGTCGACGTGGCCGGGCTCGACGCGGTGGTCATGGCGGGTTGGCCGGGGTCGGTCGCGTCGCTACGGCAACGGGCGGGGCGGGCCGGACGGGGGGACCTCCCGGGTACCGCCGTCCTGGTGGCCAGGGACGACCCCTTGGACGCCTACGTCCTGGCCCACCCCGACCAGGTGCTGGACGCCCCGGTGGAGGCCGTGGTCAGCGACACCGACAACCCCTACGTCCTGCTGCCCCACCTGGCCGCGGCGGCCGCGGAGCTGCCCCTGACGGAGGCGGACCTGCCCGCCTTCGGACCGAGCTCCCGCGAGGTCGTCGACGTGCTGGTCGGGCGGGGCGACCTGCGACGCCGGCCGGGCGGCTGGTTCTGGGCCCGGCCGGACCGGCCGCGTGCCGACCTGCGGGGCAGCGGGCGCGGTCAGGTCCAGCTGGGCGAGGACGAGACCGGGCGGGTGCTGGGGACGGTGGAGGCGTCCCGCGCCGAGCAGGTGGTGCACCCGGGTGCGGTCTACCAGCACCTGCTGCGCAGCTACGTGGTGCTCGAGCTGGACCTGGACGCCGGGGTCGCCCTGCTGCGGGCCGGTGACCCGGGGTGGTCCACCTACGCGCGGACCATGACCCGGACCCGGCTGGTGCAGGTCGACCACGAGCGCCTGCTGGGACGCGGGCGGCTGCAGCACGGAGCCGTCGACGTCGTGTCCCGGACCACCGGCTTCGTGCGGGTGGACAACACGACCGGGGCGGCGCTCGGCCACGAGGACCTGGACCTGCCCGAACGCTCCTTCCGGACCCGGGGTACCTGGTGGGCCCCGGACCACGACGCGGCGGCGTCCCTCGTGGCGGACCCGGTGCGGGCCCTCGGCGCCCTGCACGCCGCCGAGCACGCCGGGGTGGCCCTGGTCCCTCTGGTGGCCACCTGCGACACGTTCGACGTGGCCGGGTCGCACGAGGTGCACCACCCCGACGCGGGGGGGCCGTTGCTGCTGGTGCACGACACCTGGCCCGGTGGGGCCGGGTACGCCGGGCGGGTCTACGAGACGGCCGAGGTGTGGGCCCGCGCGGCCCTGGAGACCGTCTCGGGCTGCCCGTGCCTCGCCGGCTGCCCGGCCTGCGTGGTGAGGGGCGGGTGCGGGTCCGGCAACCAGCCGTTGGACAAGTCGGGCGCCGTGGACCTGCTCGGGCTCGCCGTGGGCTGACCCGCGCGCCATGACGACTCCCAGGGCCCGGGTCGCTAGCGTGCTCGGGACAGGTCGGACAGGCATCAGCTCACCGAGCACCCGCCTGCGCAGTGGAGGAGCTCGACATGATCGTCATCGGAATCATCCTGGTCCTGCTGGGGCTCGCCCTGGGCGGGTTCGTCGTCGCCGGCTCGCTGCCGGGAGACACCGGCACCGACGTGTCCTTCAGCCTGTTCGGGCTGACGGTCGAGACCTCGGTCGTCGTGGTCTTCGCCCTGGGCGCGCTGACGCTGCTGCTGCTGGAGCTGGGCGTCATCGCCCTGCGCTCGGGTGCCCGCAAGTCCTCCAAGCGCCGCGCCGAGCTGCAGCGTCTGCGTCGGGTCGAGGCCGAGGTGCAGTCCCGGCAGGCGGCGGAGTCCCAGCGCAACGCGACGCCCGCGTCGGCTGCCCCCTCGGCCGCCCCCGCCCCGTTCGCCCGTCGTGACCCCGACCCCTCGGCCCGCCCGAGCACCGGTCCGTCCGACACCGCGGGCCGGCCGGCGACCACGAGCCGGCCCACCGGCGCCTCGACCGACGGCTCGGACCACGCCGCCACCTCGGGCGACCAGACCCACCCGACCGCACCGGCCTCGACCCGGCCTCCCGAGGACAGCAGCAGCACCACTGCCCCCCTCGGGGACACCGCCTCCCAGCCGCGCACCGACGGGTCGAGCAGCACCGACCGCCCCTGACCGGCCCGGCACGATCCGGAGAGTCGACCGCCGGCTCCACGGGGCACACCGGCGCCGTCAGCCGGGCGGGACGGGTCCCGCCCGGGCCCGGCCCTCGACCGGGGCACTCACGCCGGGCACGGCGACCGTCGCGGCGACCCGGACCGTGACCTCGGGCCCAGCCGTGAGGCACTCGAGGACTCGCAGCGGTCCCGCCTCTGCCCCTTGGCCGGCGGCCACCCGCGTGGCCGTGGCGCAGGCCGAGGCTTCCGGGTCACCGCGGGCCAGCTGAGCCGCTGCGGCCAGCGCGGCCAGGTCGGCGGTGGCGTCCACCCTCGCCCTGACCACGGCGACCTGCCCCACGCCGCCCACGACGGCGCAGCCCAGCACCATCCCGGCCAGCGCCGTGGCGGTGAGGGTCAGCCCGCTCACGCCGCCGGCTCCGGCCAGGCCGCGGCCCGGCACGTGACGGGGACCCGCCACGACGAGCGGTCGGTCCACGACGGCACGAACGACGGGACGACGTCGAGGCTCACCGCCACCTGCACCAGTCCCGGCCCCGACACCCCGGCCGGACCCGGCACCCCGACGTCCACGCGTGCCGGCCGGTCCAGGACGCCCTGGGCCTGCCGCACCGCCGTCTCGACGGGTTCACCCGCGCTGACCGCCCGTGCCGCCGCCCGCGCGCCGTCCACGCAGGCCACCCCCGAGCGAGCCACCGACCCCGCGAGCAGGACCACGGCCAGCGCGAGCAGGACCACCGGGAACGTGACCGCGACCTCCGCGGTCACGCTCCCGGCGTCGTCCCGCAGGACCCGCGCGCGACGGTCAGACCGTCGAGAGCGCACGCCTGACCAGCTCGAGCAGCAGCTCCTGCACCTCACCGCTGCGCAGGACCGCGAACAGCAGCCCGGCGAACCCGACCGCCGCCAGCGTGGCCACCGCGTACTCCGCGGTGGCCATGCCCAGGTCCCCGCCGACCGTTGCCGACCGGGACGCGAGGCCGGTCTGTGCCTGCGGTCCCGTCGCCGCGGCCCCCGCGTCCCCGTGCCCCCCGGTCCCTTCGCCCGCGCCGGCCCCGCTCGTCGTGCGCTCGTCCTCGTCCATGTCGCTCCTCTCGTCCCCGCTCCTCGCGGTGGGGCCCGCCCGGGCCCGACCTCAACGCTGGCGCCGGCGCCGTACGACGCGGGGGCGGCGAGTGGCCGCCGGTGGACGACTGGGCCCCTCGCGCGCTGTGGACACACCACCGGTCGGATCACGAGAGGCCGGTGCCCAGCAGCTGGACGACGACGGGGGCGACTCCCAGGAGCAGGAACCCGGGCAGGGCTGCGAGCCCGAGAGGCAGCACGAGCATCGCGGCGAGCCGTGCGGTGGCCGTCGCCGTCCGCTGCTCCTGGGCGCGCCGCACCTCGTCCGCGGCCAGCTGCAACGGCCGACCCGCCGGGGCCCCGGTGCGCAGCGAGAACTCCACGGCGTCCAGCAGCGGCAGCAGCGCGTCGTCGACGACGACCAACCGCAGGTCCCCGGTGTCCAGCCCGACGGCGCACCGTCGCAGGTCGGTCCCCAACCCCCTCGGGTCCGCCCCCGGCACCGCGGCCAGCGCGTGGGCCACCTGCGCCAGCGCCGTCGACGTGGCCGCCCCTGACTCCAGCGCGGCGGCCACCAGGTCGCACACCACGGCCTCGTCCACGCCGTCGGGCGAGGCCACCGCCGTCGCCCCACGCACCAGGCGGGACGACCACCACCAGGACAGCGCCAGCAGGCCGAGTCCCAGCACCCCGCACACCCGACCCCACGACGTCCCCAGGAGCACGGCGGCCGCGTCTACCCCCAGGAGCCCAGCGACGAGCGGACCCGCCAGGGGCAGCCCGCCGACGATCCGGGCCGACATCGCGGGCCCGGCCACCGCAGTGGCCCGCCGACCGTCGGCGGCCACCGTCTCCCGGACCGACCCGGCGCAGCGTCGCAGCACGTCCGCGGCCGGGGCGCCGAGCCGCTCGACCACGTGGAACGCCACCAGCACCGCGTTGCGTCCGGCCCGGGCCCGAGGGGCCACCGGCTGACCGGCCCGGAGGACGGCGGCACCGGATTCCTCCACCGCGGCCCGCCAGGACAGGCCGGCGTGCAGGCAGACGGCCAGCCGCTCGGCGACCCGGACGAGCTCGTCCACCTCCAGCCGGCGTCCCGCCGGCGCGCGCGCTGCCGCCGGGCCGCTCCGACGTCGCCTCACGCCGTGCCCCGACCACCGGGGCCGGTCATGCCGCGGGGGCGCGCGCCAGGTGCCGGGCCGCGGCGCCCGAGCGGCCGTCCGCGTCGACCGCCATCACCAGCCGCGGGAGCCCTCCGACCGGCCCGCCCGCTCGACCGCCACCGCCGTCGGCGCCGCTACCGCCACTCAGACCGCTACCGCCATCGCCAAGCACACCGCCACCGCCACCCGGCTGGTCGGCCGCCCAGGTCCAGACCCCCTGCACGAGTCGTCGGCCGTCCGCTCCCCGGGCCACAGGAACCACCACGTCCACGGCCGCCCGCAGCTGCAGCAGCGCCGTCGCCGGGTCGATGCCCGCCGAGCCCGCGAGCGCCACCACCCGGACCGGGACATCCTCGGGCCGGGCGGCGTGGAGGGTGGCGGCCCCGGCGTGCCCGGCACCCATCGCGAGCAACAGCTCCCGCACCTCGGCCCCGCGGCACTCGCCGACCACCAGCCGGTCCGGCCGCATCCGCAGGGCCTGCCTGACCAGCACGTCGAGACCCACGGCACCCGCACCCTCGACGTTCCCCGGGCGGGCCTCGAGCGAGACCACGTGCGGGTGGGCGGGGGTCAGCTCCGCCGCGTCCTCGACCACGACCAGCCGCTCGTGGGCCGGCACGCAGGACAGCAGGGCACCCAGCAGCGTCGTCTTGCCGGCCCCGGTGGCGCCGGTGACCAGCAAGCCGCGCCGTCGCCCGACGACGTCCGACAGCACGTGCGCCAAGGCCGGCGACACCGACCCACGGGCCACCAGGTCGGCCAGGCCGAGCGCGGTCGCCGGCGGGACGCGCAGGCTGATGTGGGTGCCGGAGCGGCAGAGCGCCGGCAGCACGGCGTGCAGACGGGTACCGCCCGGCAGCCGTGCGTCGACCCAGGGCGAGGCGTCGTCCAGCCGGCGACCGCCCGCGGCCGCGAGCCTGACCGCCAGCGACCTGACCTGCTCCTCGGTGTCCAACCCGGGCACCGTGGCGCGCCGCAACCCACCGGCCCCGTCCACCCAGACCCGCCCGGCCCCGTTGACCAGCACGTCGGTGACCCCCTCGCCGGCGAGCAGCGGACCCAAGACGCCCGCCGTGACCGCATCGGGGCCCGGTTCAGGCGACCGCACGACCACTACCGCCGAGACGGTCCTCCAGCCACGCGGCGGCCCACCGCCGCAGCGGGCTCCGCGCCCCGACCGCGAACGGCTCACCCCGTTCCAGGGCGGCCGCCAGACCGGGCTCGGGTCGGCACACGTCCACCCGGGACAGGCGCGCACCTGCCTCACGACCCGACCCGCGACCACCGCCGACCACCCGTGGCCCCGCACCCCCTGGCCGGCCCGAACCCCCTGGCCGCTCGAGACCCCCCGGCCGCTCAGAAGTCGCCGGCCGGCCGCCTTCCCGCACCAGCGCCGCCATCCCGGCCTCGACCGCCGCGGCCGCGTCGGCCGGCCGCAACCCTCCCGGTGCAGGCCCACGGAGCAGCAGGTGCGTCGACGGCGCCCCGGGCCAGCCGCCGAGAACCGCGGGCGCGGCCGCCACCGCGCGGACCTCGGTGGGGCAGACGCACAGCAGCACGTCGGCGGCGACCGCCATCGCCTGGGCGGCGTCGTCGCCGGCGCGAGGCAGGTCGACCACCACCAGGTCGTGCTCGTCCACCCCTGACCGCAGGACCGCCCTGGCCGCCGCCGGGTCCACGCGCGTGACCCCACGACCGTGCGACAGCACCGCCACCCCGTCGGCGACCGGCAGGGACGCCGCCAGCCCGCCCGGGGGCAGGGGCGCGGAGACGTCGCGCAGGTCCGGCCACCGCAGGCCTGGCAGGTCCTCGGCCCCCAGCGCCAGGTCCGTCCCGCCACCCAGGGGGTCGGCGTCGACGAGCAGCACGCGGTGCCCGGCCGCTGCTGCCACGGTCGCGAGCGCGACCGACACGGTGGTCGCGCCGGCCCCGCCCCGAGCCCCGACCACCGCCACGCACGAACCGGTGGGCCGGCAGGCCCGGCGGACGGCCTGCACCAGCCACTCCCGGGCCAGGGGCAGGACGACGACCTGCTCCGCACCCACCGCGACCGCGGCCCGCCACACGTCCGGACCCGGCTCGTCGGCCAGGCCCCGTGGGTCGTGGTGCACCAGGACCACCCCGGCACGTCGCGGCAGGTCCACCACCAGGTCGGGCTCGGTCGCCGGCACCAGCACGGCCGACGCGCACGCCCAGGTCGTCAGAGCCGGTCGGCCCGTGACGGCGTCCGCCCGCACCCCCGCCTCGGTGCAGGCCGCAGCCATCGCGGCCCGCAGGTCGGGGTCGCCACCCAGGCACAGCACCGACCCACCCCTCGACCCCTCGGACGCCAGTCCCTGCCGCATCCCGCTCCCGCCCGGCCCGACCACCGGGCTCGACGCCCATCGAGCCACCGACGACGGCCGCCGGACAACCCGAGGAGCCCGGGCTGTGGACCCGGACGGGGGCCCGGTGGTTGTGGACACACCGGCGCCGTGCACCGAGGGAGCAGTCGAACGGCCGTCGAAAGACCGCGGCCAGAAATAGGGGCGGCCCCTGCCGGGGGGACGCAGGGGCCGCCGGACTCGGATCGCCGGGGGGGACGAAACCGAGTCCACAGGGCTGGGGGAAGCCCTACGTAGGAGTGTGACGGTAATCCGGCGTTCAAGCAACTCGTCCGGGAACAAAGATCACAACGGATCCCGTCGGCGGCCCCGGACCGCGCTCCGTAGGGTGGGGGCATGTCCCCGGAGACGTCCGACGAGCCGAGAGTCGCGGCGTTCTTCGACCTCGACAAGACCATCATGGCGGCCTCGAGCACGTTCGCCCTGGGCCGTGGTCTGCGCCGTCGGGGCATGCTCCCGCCGCGCACCGCCGCCCGCAGCGTCTACGCCCACGCCTCGTACATGATGCGCGGCGCGGACCACGTGCAGATGGAGCGGATGAGGGAGCTGCTGAGCGACCTGGTCGCCGGCTGGGACGTCGAGGTCGTCGGCGAGGTGGTGGCCGAGGCCCTCGAGGACGTGCTCGTCCCCCTGGTGTACCCGGAGGCCTCCGAGCTGATCCGCTGGCACCAGCAGTTCGGCCGGCCGGTGGTCATCGTGTCCTCCGCTGCCCTGGAGGTGGTGCGCCCGATCGGCGAGCGGCTCGGCGTCGACCACGTCGTCGGCACCAGCATGGAGATGGTCGACGGCCGCTACACCGGCGTCATCGAGTACTACGCCTACGGGGCGCACAAGGCCGACTCGGTGCGCGCCCTGGCCGAGGAGCACGGCTTCGACCTGACCGGCTCCTACGCCTACAGCGACTCCGCGACGGACCTGCCCATGCTGTCCGCCGTGGGTCGGCCGCACGCGGTCAACCCGGACCGCCAGCTCGTCGCCCACGCCGAGATGCACGGGTGGCCCATCCTGCACTTCGCCCCGCCGCCCGCCGCGGGTCGCAACCTCAACTCCGTGCCGGTGCCGTCGGCGACCGCCGTCGGAGCCGTGGGGGCCGTGGGTGCGGTGGGCGCGGTGGGCATGGGTCTGTACCTGGCCCGCCGACGCCGCCGCTGATCAGGCCAGCCGGCCGGCCAGGACCTCGTCGGCGACCTGACGGCCGTGGTCCGCGCCGACCAGCATCGCGCGCCCCCACCACAGGACCCAGGCCTCTACGCCCTCGACCGTCCCGCTGCTCCAGCCGGCCAGGGCCTCGAGGCGCCCCGGCCCGTCGAGCAGCGCGGACCGCTCGGGGAGGCTGACCCCGGCCGGGTCCAGGCCGCTGGCGACGACCACCGTCCGGGCCAGGGCACGGCCGACGACCCCGGCGCCGGGCACGAACGCATCGGTGGTGGTGCACTCCGCGTCGGCGACGGCCGCAAGGACGAGCCCCGGGGCCTGGGTGGCGCCGGCCGTGAGCAGCCTCACCAGGGCGTCGACCCGCGCCGCCGCCTCCGGGCGGGGTCGACCGAGGGTGTCCGGGCCCACCTCCGGGGGCGCGTCGGAACCACCGGCGCGCAGCCGGACCAGGTCGGCGGCGGCCAGGGTGTGCAGCCGGGCGAGCACCTGCGCCGGGGCCCGGGACAGGCCACGGGCGAGGTCGTAGGCGTCGAGGGTGGCTCGCAGCGAGCCCCGGACGAGGGCGTCCACAGCGTCCTGCGCCGGCGAGCCGGCGTCGTCCGCCCCGATCCCGCGCACCAGGTGGCCCCCGGGACCGGGGCCGACCATGGCGCGGACCTGGGCCAGCGGCAGCCGGACGCCCTCGACCTCGGCCGACGCGGCCGCCGCTCGCACGCAGGCCTCCGTCCGGACCTCCGCCGTGCGGCGGCGCAGGGCGGGGTGCCAGCGCAGGTCGCCGCAGGCCTGCCGGGCCTGCTCGACCGCCGCCACGACCGCGGGTCGGGACGACAGGGCGGCGAGCGGGTCGTCGGGCGAGGGCACCGGCCGAGACTAGGTGCGTCGCCCCGGCAGGCACGCACCGCATCTCGACCGGCTGTTCGAGTCGGACGGGCGAGCTAGAACCAGGACGCCCGCTCCACGGACGGCGCCGGGTCGAGCCGCGCGGCCAGCTCGGCGAGCCCACCGACCCACCGACCCACCGGCCCACCGACCCACCGGCCCACCGGCCCACCGACCCACCGACCCACCGATCAGGGCGGACCCGCGTCAACCCGAGGCGGTCCAGGGCTCGGGGCGGCGGGCGCCACCGCCGTGGCGCGGGGCGGGCGCCACTGGCCCCGGGCCAGCAGCACCTCGCGCAGCAGGTCGGGACGGTCGGTGATGACGCCCCGGACCCCGATGTCCAGGAGCTGGTGCATCCGGGCGGGCTCGTCCACCGTCCAGGCCATCACGTGCAGGCCCAGCGCATCGGCGCGGGCGACCACGCCGGCCGTCAGCACCCCTGCACCCACCAGGCGGTCGGGCACGTGGGCCCAGCGGGCGTGCGCCGGTCGACGGGCCAGGCCGGGGGCCGGGGCGCCCAGGCGCGCCGCGGCGATCAGGTGGACGAGGGTGCGCCAGCCGAGCGCCGTGGTCAGACCCGGCTCGGCGTCGGCGGCCGCGGTGAGCAGCCGGTCCGGCGCCCCCGCCAGGCAGACCCGTTCGGCGGCCCCGGCCCGGCGGACGTCGGCCAGCAGCCCGGGCACCACCGCGGGGTCCTTGAGGTCCACCGCCAGCCGGGCGTCCGGGAACGCGTCGAGGACGTCGATCGGACGCACCAGCCGGTCACCGGCGGGCGTGCGCAGCGACCGCAGCCGGTCCCAGGTCAGGTCGGCGACGGCCGCGTCCAGGCCGAACAGCCGCTGCAGGGTGCGGTCGTGGTGGAGCACGGCGACACCGTCGGCCGAGGACCGGACGTCGGTCTCCAGCCACCGCACCCCCAGGCCGTACGCGTGGCTGAAGGCGGTCAGGGTGTTCTCGGGATGCAGGCCGGCCCCCCCGCGGTGCGCGACCGCCAGAGGACCCTCGTCGGTGTACCGCACCGGGTTCACGAGCACATCGTGCTGGCCGCGGTGGCCGGTGGGGCCTCAGTCGGCCCGCCTTCGTCGAGTGGTCACACGAAGTTCATCCACCGGCCCCCGCCGCCGTCGTCACGGGTCCACCTCGCGCGCCCGGCGGAGCCGGACAGCGCCCTCCAGGGCCCGTCAGAGGCGGTCGACGACCTTGTCGGCCGCGACGGCGTAGCGCTCCCGCACCTGCGGAGTCGCGTCGGCCGTGACGGTCTGCTCGCCCTGCAGCTGCCACTGCGGCGGCTCGGCGCCACCGCCCAGCACCCAGGCGGCCTGCCGGGCCGCGCCGTCGGCGACGTACTCCGACGGCGGCGGGACGACGACCGGGCAGCCGAGCACGGCCGGGGCGATCGCGTGGGTGGCCGGGGACGCCGCGGCGCCTCCGACCAGGACGACCCGACGCACGTCCACGCCCTGCTCGACCAGCGCGTCGATCCCGGCCGCGAGACCGCAGAACAGGCCCTCGAACGCCGCGCGCGCCAGGTGGGCGGGCGTGGTGCTGGTGAGGGTGAGCCCGTGCAGCGAGCCCGTGGCGTCGGGCAGGTTGGGGGTGCGCTCGCCCTCGAGGTAGGGGACGAGGACCAGGCCGTCGGCGCCGGCCGGGGCCTGCAGCGCGAGCCGGGCCAGCCCGTCGTGGTCGACGCCCAGCAGGCGGGCCGTCGCGTCGAGGACGCGCGCCGCGTTCAGCGTGCACACCAGCGGCAGGAACCGTCCGGTGGCGTCGGCGAAGCCCGCCACGACGCCCGAGGGGTCGTTGGCCGCGACGTCGCTGATCCCGGACACCACGCCCGAGGTCCCGATGGACACCACGACGTCCCCGGGGCGCGCCCCGACGCCGAGCGCCGCGGCGGCGTTGTCCCCGCTGCCGGGCCCGAGCAGGGCACCGGAACGGACCAGGTCCACCCCGGCGGCACCGCCGGACTCGGCGGGACCGAGCACCCGCGGCAGGATGGCGTCGTGGCCGAGGCCGGCCTCGAGCAGGTCGCGGCGGTACTCGCCGGTGGCGGCCGAGAAGTAGCCCGTCCCGGACGCGTCCCCGCGGTCGGTGACCAGGGCGTCGAGCCCCACGGACCCGCCCGGTCCGCCGCCGGCCAGGCGCCAGGTCAGCCAGTCGTGCGGCAGGCAGACCGCCGCCACCTTCGCGGCGACGTCCGGCTCGTGGTCGCGGAGCCAGCGCAGCTTGGACACCGTGAACGAGGCCACCGGGACCAGGCCGACGTCGTCCGCCCAGGCCTCGGCCCCGCGCTCACGGGTCAGGTCGGCGGCCGCCGCGGCGGACCGGGTGTCGTTCCACAGCAGGGCCGGCCGCAGCACCTGGCCGGCCTCGCCGAGGGCGACCATGCCGTGCTGCTGCCCGCCGACCGACACCGCGTCGACGTCGTCCAGGCCGCCCGCGTCGGCGACGGCCGCCTGCAGGGCGTCCCACCAGCGGTCGGGGTGGACCTCGGTGCCGTCGGGGTGGGCGGCGCGACCGGTGCGGACGAGCGCACCGGTCGCGGCGTCGCGGACGACGACCTTGCAGGACTGGGTGGAGGAGTCGATGCCCGCGACGAGAGCCATGTCGTCGATCAGCTCCGAGCGCCCGTGAGGTGCTCGATGGCCAGCTGGTCCAGGCGGCCGTAGTGCTTGCCGCGGGCGCCGGCGGCCTCCACGTCGAAGTCCTCGAAGGACGCACGGTCGGCCAGCAGGTCCTGCCAGGTCTCGCCCTCGGCGAGGGCGGGCTTGGCGAGCTCGAGCGCGCCGACGGCCTCCTGGGCCTCCTTGACCTCGGGGTCCGCGCGGTAGGACGCGGCCCGCTCCTTGAGCATCAGGTAGGTGACCATGTTGGCCGTCGCGGAGTCCCACACGTCGGCCGCGTCCTCGGTGCGGAAGGGCTTGTAGTCGAAGTGGCGGGGACCGGTGAACGCGGGGCCGCCGTCGGGGCCGCCGTTCTCGAGCAGGTCGACCAGGAAGAACGCGTTGATCAGGTCGCCGTGGCCGAACACCAGGTCCTGGTCGAACATCGGGCCGTGCTGGCCGTTGAGGTCGATGTGGAAGAGCTTGTCCTGCCACAGCGCCTGGGCGATGCCGTGGACGTAGTTCAGCCCGGCCATCTGCTCGTGACCGGTCTCGGGGTTGAGGCCGACCATCTCGGGGCGCTCGAGCATCTGGATGAAGCCGAGGGCGTGGCCGATGGTCGGCAGGAGGATGTTGCCGCGGGGCTCGTTGGGCTTGGGCTCGATGGCCAGCCGCAGGCCGTAGCCCTTGTCGGTGACGTACTCGCAGAGCAGGTCGACGCCCTCCTTGTAGCGCTGCAGCGCCACGCGGACGTCCTTGGAGGAGTCGGACTCCGAGCCCTCGCGCCCGCCCCACATCACGTAGGTCTCGGCGCCCAGCTCGGCGGCCAGGTCCATGTTGCGCATGATCTTGCGCAGCGCGTAGCGGCGGATGTCGACGTCGGAGCTGGTGAACGCGCCGTCCGCGAACACCGGGTGGCTGAACGTGTTGGTCGTCGCCATCGGCACGACCATCCCGGTCTCGGCCAGCGCCGCCTTGAAGCTGCCGATGATGCTGTCGCGCTCGGAGTCGGAGGTGCCGTGGGGGATGAGGTCGTCGTCGTGGAACGTGATGCCCCAGGCTCCGAGCTCGTGCAGCTTGTGGACGGCCTCGACCGGGTCGAGGACGCCGCGGGTCGCGTCACCGAACTGGTCACGGGCCTGCCAGCCGACGGTCCAGAGGCCGAAGCTGAAGTGGTCGGCGGGGGTGGGAACAGGAACGCTCACGGGGGACTCCTTCGTCCGGATGCTCAGGTCAGGCGTGACCGGTGTGTCTCCGGCACGTCTCATTACGCTACCCACCAAACCAAATCATGTCGAGCCCGGGAGGCCGCAGCGCCTCCGTACGATCCTCCGGTGACCACGTCCGCGCCACCGCCGGGGCGCCGGGGCTCCCGGGTGACGATCTTCGACGTGGCCGTCGCTGCGGGCGTCTCGTACTCCACGGTGTCCCGCGTGGTCAACGGCCAGCGGCACATCGCCGAGGCCACCCGGGCCCGAGTCGAGCGGGCGATGGCCGAGCTGGGCTACGTCGCCGACCTGCGCGCCCGCTCGCTCGCGGGCGGGAGCACGAAGATCCTCGGCCTGCTGCTGCTGGACATCAACTCCGACTACATGGCCGAGATCGTCCGGGCCGTCGACGACGAGGTGTCCCGCTCCGGCTACGACCTGATGCTCTGCACCACCCCCTCCCGCACCGGCGACCCCGGCGACTACGTGCGCCGCCTTGCCCCCGGTCTGGTCGACGGGCTGATGATCCTGGTCCCGCAGGACAACGACCGGTACCTGCAGGTGCTGCGGACCAGCGGGTTCCCCCACGTCCTCATCGACCACCACGGCGCGTCCGGGGGTTCCAGCGTCGTCCGGGCCACCAACGAGCAGGGCGTCCGCGACGCGGTGCGCCACCTCGCCGGGCTGGGCCACACCGCGATCACGCACCTGCGCGGCGACGAGGGTCAGGACACGACCCGGATCCGAGAGGCGGCGTTCCGGTCGGAGTGCGAGCGCCTGGGCGTCCGGGCGACCGTGGCCCCCGGCGGCTTCAACGAGCTCGTCGGCCACCCCGCGGCCCTCGCCGTGCTCGACGTACCCGCCGACCTGCGGCCCACCGCGGTGGTGGCCGCGAACGACGCCGCCGCGCTCGGGGTGCTGTCCGCGGCCCGCGCCCTCGGCCTGCGGGTGCCGGAGGACGTGTCCGTGGTGGGTTTCGACGACGTCACATCGGCCCGGCTGACCAGCCCCAGGCTGACGACGGTCCGACAGCCGCTGGCGTCGATCGGGCGGGTCGCCACCGAGCTGCTGCTGTCCCACCTGGGTCCCGAGCCCGCGGAACCGCGGCTCGTCGAGCTGGCGACCGAGCTGGTGGTGCGCGAGAGCAGCGGCCCACCTCCGGCCGCTGTGTGATGCTGCCGCGATGAGCCCGCCCACCGGTGACGGCGTCCTGCTCGTGCTGCTCACCGTCGCCACGGCCCTGCTCGTGGTCGCACTGGGCTACGGGCTGACCCGGGGCGGCATGGGTCGGCGGCTGACCAACGACGCCGACCGCGCCCGGTTCGACACGCTGCACCTGACCGCCCTGGCCGCACCGAGCCTGCGCCAGGGGCTGTCCGTGGCCGGGGCCCGCCCCGCGGCGCGGCACCTGCGCCAGCTGCTGGGCACGCCCGGCCTGGCCATGGTGTCCACCACGGAGCTGCTGGCCTGGGAGGGCACCGACGACGACAGCGGCGGTCACGCCGCCGGCGCCGTGGCCCACGCCGAGCGGGCCGTGCGCGAGAGCCGGACCCGGGTCCTGGCCGCGGGCGAGGTGACCTGCGGACGACCCGGCTGCCCGCTGCGCGGCGCGGTCGTGGCGGTCGTCGGCATCGAGGACCGGGTGCTGGGGGCGCTCATCGCGTACTCCCCCACCCGCCCGACCGCGCAGCTGGTCCGCGCCACCGAGGAGGTCGCGCGCTGGGTCGCCAGCCAGGTCGAGCTGGCCGAGCTGGACGACCAGCGAAGCCGCACGGCCGAGGCCGAGCTGCGGGCGCTGCGGGCCCAGATCAGCCCGCACTTCGTCTACAACTGCCTGGCGGCTATCGCGGTGTTCGTGCGCACCGACCCCGACCGTGCCCGCGAGCTGCTGCTCGACTTCGCCGACTTCACCCGGTACGCGTTCCGGCGCGAGGCCCAGTTCACGACCCTGGCCGACGAGCTCCGCAACGTCGAGCGCTACCTGGTGCTGGAGCAGGCCCGCTTCGGTGACCGGCTCGCGGTGGACCTGAGGGTGGCGCAGGAGGTGCTGGGGGTCACGGTCCCGTTCCTGTCGGTGCAGCCCCTGGTCGAGAACGCCGTCCGGCACGGCCTGGAGTCCGGTCGCGGGTCGGTGCGGGTGGTCGTGACCGCCGAGGACGACGGCGACGGGGCCCTGATCAGCGTGGACGACGACGGGACCGGGGCGGACCCGGAGACCGTCCTGGCCGCCGTCGAGGGCCGGGGGTCGAAGGACTCGATCGGGCTGGGCAACGTCGACCTGCGGCTGCGGCAGGTGTTCGGGGACTCCGCCGGCCTGGTGGTCGACACGGCCCCCGGCGCGGGCACCCGGGTCACCTTCCGCGTCCCCAAGTTCGCGGTCGGGGTCCGTCCCGGCTGAGCCGGGGCCAGCGGCAGCGGTGACGCGGGGCGTAAACCGGTAGGGCGATGACGGTCCGGGCCCATAGCGTGGCCCGTCGTGCTCGACCTCCCCGTGTCCGACCCCGGCCCGCCCGACCTCCGCTCCCCGTGGCGGTACCTGCTCGGCATCGCGCGGTGGCAGTGGCGGACCCTGGCCTGGGGCTGCCTGCTGGGGATCGTCTGGATGACGTCGCTCGCCCTGCTCCCCGTGGCGCTGGGCCGGGGCATCGACGACGGCTTCGCGACCGCGACCGACGGGACCACCACGGTCCGCTGGCCCGAGCTCCTGACCTGGGGCGGTGTCCTGACCGGGCTCGTCCTGCTCGCCGCGGTCGTCGGCACCCTGCGGCACCGCGCCGCGGTCAGCTGCTGGCTCCAGGCGATGTACCGGGTCACGCAGCACGTGTCCCGCCACCTGCGCCGGGCCGGGACGTCAGTCACCCGGCAGGTGCCCACGGGCGAGGTCGTGTCGACCGTCGCCTCCGACGCCGACCGGATCGGCGGGGCGCTGGACGTGGTCCCCCGCGTCGCCGGCGCCGTGGTGGCGAGCTCCGTGATCGCCGCCGTCCTGCTGGCGACCTCGCCCACGCTCGGCCTGGTCGTGCTGGTCGGTGTCCCGGTCTGCGTGGCCGGCCTGGTGCTGGTGGTCCGGCCCCTGCACAGCCGTCAGCGCGCCCAGCGCGAGGTCGCCGGTCGGCTGACCACCCTGGGTGCGGACACGGTCGCCGGCCTCCGGGTGCTGCGCGGGCTGGGCGGCGAGCGGGTGTTCTCCGACCGGTACCGCGAGCGCTCGCAGACCGTGCGCCGGGCCGGGGAGGACGTCGCCCGGGTGCAGGCGGTGCTCGAGGGCCTCCAGGTGCTGCTGCCCGGGCTGCTCACCGCCGTGGTCGTCTGGCTGGGCGCGCGCTACGCCGTGGACGGCCGGATCAGCGCCGGTGAGCTGGTGGCGTTCTACGGGTTGTCGGCGTTCCTGGTGATGCCGCTGCGCACCGGGGTGGAGGCCATCGAGAAGTGGGCCCGGGCCCTGGTCGGCGCGCGCAAGGTGCTGGCGGTGCTCCGGGTCGCGCCGCCGGTGCTGGACCGCCCGGACCAGGACCGCCCGGAGCAGGGCCGCCCGGAAGACCACCCGCCGGCCGCGACGGCTCGCCCCGGAGCCTCCCTCGTCGACCCCGACTCCGGCACCACGCTGCACCCCGGCCGGCTCACGGCGCTGGTGGCGGCCGACCCCGCCGACTCCGCCCGGGTGGCGGCGCGGCTGGGGCGCGACGACGACGACAGCCGGGCCCTGCTCGACGGCGTCCCCGTCGTCGACCTGCCGTTGCGGGAGCTGCGCCGCCGGGTCCTGCTCAGCGAGGCGGAGCCGTCGCTGTTCAGCGGCCCGCTGCGGGACACCCTCGACCCGTGGCGCACCCACACCGCCGAGGAGGTCATGCAGGCCGTGGACGACGCCTCGGCCCACGACGCGGTCGACTCCGTCCCCGGCGGCCTCGGTGGCCGGCTGCCCGAGCGGGGCCGGTCGCTGTCCGGCGGTCAGCGGCAGCGGCTGGGGCTGGCGCGCGCGCTGCTCCGCGACCCCGACGTGCTGCTGCTCGTCGAGCCCACCAGCGCCGTCGACGCGCACACCGAGGCCCGGGTGGCCGAGCGACTGCACCGCAGCCGTGACGGTCGGACCACCGCCGTGGCCACCGCGAGCCCGCTGCTGCTGGAGCGCGCCGACCGGGTGGTGTTCCTGGTCGACGGCCGGGTGCTGGCCGAGGGGACCCACCACGACCTCCTCGCCAACCACCCGGACTACCGCCGGACCGTGACCCGGGGGGAGGACGGATGAGCAGCCCGGTGACCGACGCCCCCGGGGCCACGTCGCGCACCCTCCCGGTCGCGGACGCCGCCACGACCCGCGCGGAGGCCGGCCGCCTGCTGCGCCGGCATCGCCGCGGCTTCATCGAGGTGGTCGCGCTGTACGCGGTCGTCTCGGTGGCCGCCCTGGCCGCCCCGTTCCTGCTCGGTCGCCTGGTGGACGGAGTTACCGCCGGCACGCTGACCACCGCGGACGTGGACCGGGTCGGCCTGGTGCTGGTGGTGGCGGTCCTGCTGCAGGGCGGCTTCGCCTACCTGTCCCGGCGCACGTCCGGCGTGCTGGGCGAGCGGATCTTCGCCGAGCTGCGCGAGGACTTCGTCGACCGAGCGGTCGACCTGCCCCTGTCCACCGTCGAGACGGCCGGGACCGGGGACCTGGTCTCGCGGACCACCAACGACGTCGAGACCCTGTCGTGGACGGTCCGCCTGGCCGTGCCGACCGTGTTCGTCGCCGGCACCGCGAGCCTGCTCACCCTGGCCGCGACCATCGCGGCGGGACCGCTGGTCGCGCTGGCCCTGCTGGTCGGGGTGCCGCTCATCCTGCCCGTCACGCGCTGGTACCTGCGGCGGTCCCGGCGCGGCTACCTGGCCGAGCGGGACGCCTACGCCCGCGTCAACGGCTCGATCACCGAGACGGTGGAGGCCGCGACCACCGTGGAGCACCTTGGGCTGGGGCGGGTCCGGGTCGCCCGGACCGACGCCGACCTGCGTCGCTGCTGGGCGGTCGAGCGCTACACGCTGGCGCTGCGGACCCGGTTGTTCCCGCTCATCGACACCGGCTACCAGCTGCCCATCGCGGTGGCGCTGGTCTGGGGCGGGTTCCTGGTGAGCCAGGACCTGGCGACCCTGGGCCAGGTCACCGCCGTCACGCTGTACCTGCGGCTGCTCGTCGACCCCCTCGACGAGCTGCTGGCCTGGATCGACCAGCTGCAGGTGGGGGCGGCCTGCTACGCCCGCGTGGTCGGCATCGGCCTGGTCCCCGACGACCGGGTCGCGACCGACGCCCGGCCCTGCGGCACGGAGCTCGTGGTGGACGACGTCCGCTACGCCTACCGCAGCGCGGTCGGCGACCTGGCGCCCCTGGACGTGCTCCACGGCGTGGACCTGGAGCTGGTGCCGGGCGAGCGGCTGGCCGTCGTCGGGCCCTCCGGCGCGGGCAAGTCGACCCTGGGGCGGCTGCTGGCAGGGGTGCACCCGCCGCGCACGGGGAGCGTGACCGTGGGCGGGGTGCCTCTGGTCGACCTGCCCCTGGACGAGCTGCGCCGTCGCGTCGCCCTGGTCACCCAGGAGCACCACGTCTTCGTCGGGACGCTGGAGCAGAACCTGCTGCTCGCGCGTCCGGACGCCACCACCGCCGAGCTCGAGTCGGCGCTGGGTGCGGTGGACGCCCTCGGCTGGGCGCACGCGCTGCCCGACGGCCTGCAGACCGAGGTCGGGTCGGGCGCGGTCGCGCTCGACCAGGGCCAGGCGCAGCAGCTCGCGCTCGCCCGGCTGGTCCTGGTGGACCCCCACACGCTGGTGCTGGACGAGGCGACGTCGCTGCTGGACCCGCGGGCCGCCCGCCACCTGGAGCGTTCCCTGTCGGCTGTGCTGACCGGCCGCACCGTCGTCGCGATCGCCCACCGGCTGCACACCGCGCACGACGCCGACCGGGTCGCGGTGGTCGAGGACGGCCGGATCAGCGAGCTGGGCAGCCACGAGGAGCTGATGGCGCGCGACGGCTCGTACGCCTCGCTGTGGCGCTCCTGGCAGACCTGAGCCGCGCGACTCCGCCGGTGCCACCGACGGAGGGCCTAGCCTGCGGGCATGACCGCACCGGGGCGGGGACTGAGGGTCCTCGTGGTCGACGACGAGGCGCCCGCTCGTGAGGAGCTGGCGTTCCTGCTGCAACGGGACGACCTCGTGGCGGAGGTCGTGACGGTGGCCCGGGCCGAGGACGCGCTGCGCCGGCTGGGGGCCGGTGACATCGACGTCGTCCTGTCCGACGTGCACATGCCCGGCCTGGACGGCCTCGACCTCACCCGTGCGGTCGGCCGGCTGGCGTCCCCGCCCGCGGTCGTGTTCGTCACCGCCCACGACGAGCACGCCGTCCAGGCCTTCGACCTGCAGGTCGCCGACTACGTCCTCAAGCCCGTCCGGGCCGCCCGGCTGGCCGCCGCGCTGCGACGGGCCACCGCGGCCACCGCGGCCACCGACACCGGTCGTGGGCCGACGACAGCCGACGAGACCCTCAGCGTCGAGCTGGGCGGGGTCACCCGGTTCGTCCAGCGCAGCTCCGTGCTCTGGGCGGAGGCGCAGGGCGACTACGTCCGCCTGCACACCGCCACCGACTCCCACCTGCTCCGCTCGACGCTGTCGCAGCTGGAGGAGCGCTGGGCGCCGGCGGGGTTCGTGCGGCTGCACCGGAGCCTGCTGGTGGCGGTGGCCGCGGTCCGCGAGCTCCGCTCCGACGACGGTCGGCACACCGTGGTGGTCGAGCAGGGTCAGACCCGGCGCGAGCTGCCCGTCGCGCGCCGCCACGCGCGCGAGGTCCGGGAGCGTCTGGTCGACGCCGCCGGGGCCGGGGGCCCGCCGCCGTGACGGAGCCCGGGCGACGCCGGCCCGCGCGGGTCCGGGTCACCCGCACCGTGCCGCTGCGCGGGCGCGTCACCTCGCCGCCCCGCAGCGAGGACGTCGTCAGCGTCTACGACCGCTCGCTGCGCCGGGCCCAGCTGCGCTGGTCGGTGGCCTCGGTCCTGGTCGTGGTCGTCCCCCTGCTCCTGCTGCCGCTGCTGGGGGTGCTGGCCCCGGGCGTCGCCGCGCTGCCCGTCCTCGGGGTGCCACTGGCCTGGTGGCTGCTGGCCGCGGCCGTCTACCCCGTGATCTGGCTGGCCGCTCGGCGCCACGTCACCGGGGCGGAACGCACCGAGCAGGACTACCGCGAGCTCGTCGAGGACCCCGCGCGGGACCTGCCGTGACCTGGCCCGACCGTGACCGGGCACCGACCGTGAGCCGGTCCGAGCGGTGACCCACGCCCCGGCGCTGGCGGCGATCGCCGTCGTGGTCGCGGTCACGGTCCTCGTCGCCGCCTACGGCACCCGGGTGTCACGGACCACAGGGGACTTCTACGTCGCGAGCCGGGCGGTCCGGCCGTGGTGGAACGCCAGCGCCATCGGCGGGGAGTACCTGTCGGCCGCCAGCTTCCTCGGGGTGGCTGGGCTCGTCCTGCTGGAGGGGGCCGACGCACTGTGGTTCCCCATCGGGTACACCGTCGGCTACCTGCTGCTGCTCACCTTCGTGGCGGCCCCGCTGCGCCGCTCGGGTGCCTACACGCTGCCGGACTTCGCCGAGCTGCGGCTCGGCTCGGCCCGGGCCCGGACCGCGTCGGCCCTGGTCGTCGTGGTGGTCGGGTGGCTGTACCTGCTGCCGCAGTTCACGGCGTCGGGCCTGGTCTGGTCCGCGGCCACGGGGCTGCCGCGCTGGATGGGGACGATGCTCGTCGCGGTGGTCGTCTGCGGCGCGGTCGCCGGCGGCGGGATGCGGTCGATCACGATCGTCCAGGCCGTCCAGTACTGGCTCAAGCTGACCGCGATCGCCGTCCCGGCGTGCGTCCTGCTGGCCCTGTGGGGCATCAACGGGGCGCCGGATTCGCAGGCGCCCGCGGACTGGGCGCTGCCCAGCAGCGAGCCGACGGACCTGTACGGCACCTACTCGCTGCTGCTGGCCCTGCTGCTCGGGACCATGGGCCTGCCCCACGTGCTGACCCGCTTCTACACGAACCCGGACGGCACCGACGCCCGTCGCACCACCCGCACGGTGATCGGCCTGCTCGGCCTGTTCTACGTCTGGCCACCCGTCTACGCCGTGCTGGCCTGGCGGTACGCCCCGCAGCTGGCCGAGGCGGGTCGGGCGGACACGCTGGTGGTCGACCTGCCGGCGCTCGCCGCCCCGGGCACGCTCGGCGTGGTCCTGGGGGCGATCACCCTGGGCGGGGCGTTCGCCGCGTTCCTGTCCACCGCCTCGGGCCTGACCGTCGCGGTGTCCGGCGTGCTGGCCCGGGACCTCACCCCCGGCGGGACGACCGGGGCCGCGGCGGGCGCGGCGGGGACCGGGGGCGTCGGGGTCACGACGGGCGACCGGCGGGCCGTCACCCGGTTCCGGCTCGCGACGCTGGTGGCGCTGGTCGTCCCGGTGGGGGTGGCCCTGCTGGGCGTGGACGTCCCGCTGGCCGCGACCGTGGGGCTGGCCTTCGCCCTCGCGGCCTCGACCTTCGCCCCGCTGCTGCTGCTCGGCATCTGGTGGGACGGGCTGCGGAGCGGACCGGCACTGGCCGGGATGGCCACGGGCGGCGCCGCGGCCGCCGTCGCCGCGGTCCTGACGCTGACCGGGGTGACGGCCCGGGCGCACCCGGGCCTGGCCGAGGCGCTGGAGCAGCCCGCCGCCTGGTCGGTGCCCCTGGCGGTCGCGGTCATGGTCGTCGGCTCGCTGCTGCAGTCGCGGCGGGAGCGGTTCACAGACACCCCCCTCCCGGCACCCCCGGTGCAGCCGGCCCTGCTCCACCGTCCCGAACCCGTGTCGGACCGCCCTGTCCCCGCCGTCGTCTCCGGGACCGCTCGTCGCCGCTCGCCTACCGCTCGTCGCTGACCGCGTGGTGGGCGACCCCTCGACGTGATCTTCACCTCCATCGTGAGCGCCAGACGCCTGCACCGACGCGGCCGTGCGTGACGAGGAGGTCCCGTGAGCACGACACACGACCCGTACCGAGAGCCGGCGGCAGCGCCTGCCGGCCAGACCACGTGGGAGGAGGTGCAGTCCAGCGGCGAGTTCCAGGCCATGCGCCGGTCGTTCCGCCGGTTCGTCTTCCCCATGACCGTCGCCTTCCTGGTCTGGTACTTCCTCTACGTCCTGCTCGCGGCGTACGCGACGGACTTCTTCGCCACCCCCGTGTTCGGCAACGTCAACGTCGGCATCCTGTTCGGGCTGGGCCAGTTCGTGTCCACCGCCGCCATCACCATCGCCTACGTGCGCTGGGCCAACCGCAGCATGGACGCGAAGGCGGCCGAGATCGGCGCCAAGGTCCGCCTCACCGAGGAGGGCCACCGGTGAACGCGCTCCCGATGACCGCCGCCGCCTCCGGGCAGGTCGGCAGCCCGCTGGTCAACATCTCGATCTTCCTGCTCTTCGTCGCGGTCACCCTCGTGGTGGTCATCCGCGCCTCCCGCAACACCAAGACCGCGGCGGACTACTACGCGGCCGGCCGCTCGTTCACCGGGCCGCAGAACGGCACCGCCATCGCGGGCGACTACCTGTCCGCCGCCAGCTTCCTCGGCATCGCCGGGGCCATCGCCGTCAACGGCTACGACGGCTTCCTGTACTCGATCGGCTTCCTGGTGGCCTGGCTCGTCGCCCTGCTGCTGGTCGCCGAGCAGCTGCGCAACACCGGCAAGTTCACGATGGCCGACGTGCTGTCGTTCCGGCTGCGCCAGGGTCCGGTGCGCGTGGCCGCGGCGACGACCACCCTCGCGGTGTCGTTCTTCTACCTGCTGGCGCAGATGGCCGGCGCGGGCGGCCTCGTCGCCCTGCTGCTGAACATCCAGTCCCAGGCCGGCCAGTCGCTGGTCATCGCCGTCGTCGGCGCGCTGATGATCGTCTACGTGCTCGTCGGTGGCATGAAGGGCACCACCTGGGTGCAGATCATCAAGGCGACGCTGCTCATCGCCGGCGCCGGCGTGATGACGGTCTGGGTGCTCGCCCTGGCCGACTTCAACCTGTCGACCCTGCTGGGCGACGCGGTCGAGGCCGCCGGCAACCCCCAGCTGCTCGAGCCGATGCAGCAGTACGGCGCGAGCAACCTGACCAAGCTGAACTTCATCTCGCTCGCGCTGGCGCTCGTCCTCGGCACGGCGGGCCTGCCCCACGTGCTCATGCGCTTCTACACGGTGCCCACCGCCAAGGAGGCCCGGCGCAGCGTGGTCTGGGCCATCTCGCTGATCGGCCTGTTCTACCTGTTCACGCTGGTCCTGGGTTTCGGCGCCATGGCCTACGTCGGCCAGGAGACCATCCTCGCCGCCCCCGGCGGGGTGAACTCCGCGGCCCCGCTGCTGGCCTTCGAGCTCGGTGGCGTGCTGCTGCTGGGCGTCATCTCGGCGGTGGCGTTCGCGACCATCCTCGCGGTGGTCGCCGGCCTGACCATCACCGCGGCCGCGAGCTTCGCGCACGACATCTACGCCAGCGTCATCAAGAAGGGCGTCGGCGACCCCGAGGCCGAGGTCAAGATCGCCCGCCGCACGGTGATCGTCATCGGCGTCGTGTCCATCCTGGGCGGCATCGCGGCCAACGGGCAGAACATCGCCTTCCTGGTCGCCCTGGCCTTCGCCATCGCGGCGAGCGCCAACCTGCCGACCATCCTGTACTCGCTGTTCTGGAAGCGCTTCAACACCCGGGGCGCCCTGTTCAGCATGTGGGGCGGCCTGATCAGCTGCATCGTCCTGATCGCGCTGAGCCCGACGGTGTCGGGGGCGGAGACGTCGATGATCCCCGGCGCGGACTTCGACGTGTTCCCGCTGGCCAACCCCGGCATCGTCAGCATCCCGCTGGCGTTCCTGCTCGGCTGGGTCGGCACCATCACCAGCAAGCCGGACGAGAACCACGACCGCAAGCAGGCCGAGATGGAGGTCCGCTCGCTCACCGGCGCGGGGGCCGAGAAGGCCACCGTCCACTGACCGTCCGCTGAGCCCGACCACGGCCAGGACGCACCAGTACCCCGCCGGGGTCACCGTCGATACGGTGGCCCCGGCGGTACCACGTCAGCCCCGCGGGTCCCGGCCCCCGGACCGCACGCCACGCCCCACCGCTGCGAAGGAGCACCGATGACCACGGACACGCCGACCACGGGGACCCCGGACCCGCAGAACGACGAGAGCCGGCGCTACCCGCCGTCGGCGGAGTTCGCCCGCGACGCCGTCGCCGGCGACGACCTCTACGCCGAGGCCGACGCGGACCGGCTCGCCTTCTGGGCCCGGCAGGCCCGCGAGCGCATCAGCTGGGACACCGACTTCACCGACACCCTGGACTGGACGAACCCGCCGTTCGCCAGGTGGTTCGTGGGCGGCAAGCTCAACGCGGCCTACAACTGCGTCGACCGCCACGTCGAGGCCGGCCACGGCGAGCGCGTCGCCATCCACTTCGAGGGCGAGCCGGGCGACACCCGGACCATCACCTACGCCGACCTGCAGCGCGAGGTGTCCAAGGCCGCCAACGCGTTCGCCTCGCTCGGCGTGACGCAGGGCGACCGGGTCGCGGTCTACCTGCCGATGATCCCCGAGGCGATCGTCACGATGCTGGCCTGCGCGCGCCTGGGCGCCGCGCACAGCGTGGTGTTCGGCGGGTTCAGCGCCGACGCGCTGCGCAGCCGGATCGACGACGCGAAGGCCACGCTGGTCGTCACCGCCGACGGCGGCTACCGCCGCGGGTCCGCCAGCGCGCTCAAGCCCGCCGTGGACGGCGCCCTGGCCGACGGGGAGTCCGGGGTCGACCACGTCGTCGTGGTGCGCCGCACCGGCCAGGACGTCGAGTGGACCGAGGGCCGCGACCTGTGGTGGCACGACGTCGTCGACAGCGCGTCCGACCAGCACACCCCCGAGGCGTTCGACAGCGAGAACCCGCTGTTCGTGCTCTACACCTCCGGCACCACCGGCAAGCCCAAGGGCATCCTGCACACCACGGGCGGGTACCTGACGCAGACGTCGTACACCCACGCCACGGTGTTCGACCTGCGCCCGGAGACCGACGTGTTCTGGTGCACCGCCGACGTGGGCTGGGTGACCGGGCACAGCTACATCGTCTACGGCCCGCTGGCCAACGGCGCGACCCAGGTCGTCTACGAGGGCACCCCCGACACCCCGGACAAGGGCCGCTGGTGGGACATCGTCGCGAAGTACGGCGTCACGATCTTCTACACCGCCCCCACCGCGATCCGGACCTGCATGAAGTGGGGCGACGACATCCCGGCCTCGCGCGACCTGAGCAGCATCCGCCTGCTCGGCAGCGTCGGGGAGTCCATCAACCCGGCCGCCTGGACCTGGTACCGCCGCACCATCGGCCACGACTCCGTCCCGATCGTCGACACCTGGTGGCAGACCGAGACCGGGGCGCTGATGATCAGCCCGCTGCCGGGCGTCACCAGCCTCAAGCCCGGCTCGGCCCAGCGACCGCTGCCCGGCATCAGCGCCGCGGTCGTGGACGACGAGGGCAACCCCGTCGAGCACGGCGCCGCGGGCTACCTGGTCCTCACCGAGCCGTGGCCGTCGATGCTGCGCACGATCTACGGCGACGACCAGCGGTTCAAGGACACCTACTGGTCGCGGTTCCCCGGCAAGTACTTCGCCGGCGACGGCGCCAAGTACGACGACGACGGCGACATCTGGCTGCTGGGCCGCGTCGACGACGTGATGAACGTGTCCGGGCACCGGCTGTCGACCACCGAGATCGAGTCCGCCCTGGTCAGCCACCCCGCGGTGGCCGAGGCGGCCGTGGTCGGCGCCACCGACGAGACCACGGGCCAGATCCCCGTGGCCTTCGTCATCCTGGTCGGCCACGCGAGCGACATCATCGGCGACACCGACCCGCAGGAGGCGCTGCGGGCGCACGTGGCCAAGCAGATCGGCGCCATCGCCAAGCCCAAGCGCGTCCTCGTGGTGCAGGAGCTGCCCAAGACCCGCTCCGGCAAGATCATGCGCCGGCTGCTGCGCGACGTGGCCGAGAACCGCGAGCTCGGTGACGTGTCGACCCTGACCGACAGCGCCGTCATGGGCCTGATCCAGACCGGCCTGGCCGACAAGGCCAGCAGCTCCGAGGACTGAGCGAGCCGCACCCTCAGCACCACCAGCAGGAGCACCAGGACCCGCTCGTCGCCACCGCGACGGGCGGGTCCGGCGCGTCAGGGGTGAGACGGGCGGATCGGGGTACCCCCACCCGTGTGACCCTGGCCGCCGCACCGTCCGGCACCCTGCGCCCCACGGCGGAGCTCCCGGCCCTGGCGTGGCGGCCGGTCGGGGCCCTGGCGGGCGCGGTGGTGCTGGTGCTCCTGGCGCTGTCCGGCCGGTACGGCTACCACCGGGACGAGCTGTACTTCCGGGCGCTGGCCGACCAGCCCGCCTGGGGCTACGTCGACCAGCCGCCCTTCACCCCGCTGCTCGCGCGCTGGAGCACCGACCTGCTCGGTGACGAGCTGTGGGCGCTGCGGGTGCCGGCCGCGCTGCTGCTCGGCGCCCTCGCCCTGCTGCTGGCCCTGCTGGCCCGCGAGGTCGGCGGCGGGCGCACCGCACAGCTGCTGGCGGCGACCGGGTCCCTCGGCGCGACCCCGCTCATCAGCGGTCACCTGCTGCTGACCGCGAGCCTGGACTGGCCGCTGTGGGTGGCGACGGGCTGGCTCCTGGTGCGTGCCCTGCGGCTCGGCGGCACCCGCTGGTGGTTGGCGGCCGGGACCCTGGCCGGCCTGGCGACGTACAACAAGCTGCTCATCGGGATGCTGCTGCTGTCGCTGGTCGTGGCGCTGGTCCTGGCCGACCGCCGGACGCTGGGTACCCCTGGGCCGTGGCTCGGCGCCGCCACGGCGACCGTGGTCGGCGCGCCCAACCTGGCCTACCAGCTGGCCAACGACCTGCCCCAGCTGCAGATGGCCGGCGCCCTGACCGGCGACGCGGCCCGGGTGCTGTTCCTGCCCGGGCAGCTGCTCAACCTGGGCCCGCCCGCCGCGCTGGTGTGGGGGGCCGGGCTGGTCGCCCTGCTGGTGGACCCGCGCTGGGCCCGGCTGCGCAGCGTCGGCGTCGCCTACCTGGTCGCGGCCCTGCTCCTGCTGGCCGTGGCCGGGCAGTTCTACTACACGACGGGCTTCCTGCTGCTGCTGCACGCGGTCGGCTCGGTGGTGGCCGTGGAGTGGCTGGGCTCGCCCGCCGACCGGGTCCGCGTCGGTCGGCTGGGGCGCCTGGTCGTCGTCAACGTCCTGACCTCGGCCCTGGTCGCCCTGCCGCTGCTGCCGGCCCCGGTGCTGCGCTGGACGCCGGTGCCGTTGCTCAGCCCGGCCGTCGGCGACCAGGTGGGCTGGCCCAGCTACGTCCGCCAGGCCGCCGACGTCTACGACGGGCTCACCCCGGCCGAGCAGCGGAGCACGGTCCTGCTGGCCGACAACTACGGCCAGGCCGGGGCCCTGGACCGCTACGGCCCCGACCTCGGGCTGCCCCCGGTGCACAGCGGGCACAACGCCCTGCACGAGGCGGGCGGACCGGCGGCGGGCACGACCACGGCCGTGGTGCTGCTCCAGGAGCAGGACCGGGACCGTCGCGCCACGGCCACCGGGCCCGCGCTGTCCTACGCGTTCGAGTCCTGCGAGCGCGTCGACGCCCTGGACAACGGGCTGGGCGTGCCCAACGAGGAGCAGGGCACCACCGTGATGCTCTGCCGGGGCCCGACCGACGACTGGGACGTGCTGTGGCCCGCGTTCCGCCACGTCGGTCTGTCGACGTTCTGCCACGCCTGCCGCGAGGTCCTCGGCTGAGGTCGGTCCCCGCACCGCGCGGGCGGTCACCGGTCCGTCGGTAGGGTGTGGGGACGTCCCGGACCCCGCCCGGTCCTCCGGCGTGCCCGCTCCCCGCTGACCACCGGAAGGAACCTCGCCCGTGGCCCTGGCGATCGCCCTGCTCGTCCTCGCGTCGACGGCGGTGCTGGCTCACCCGCTGTCCAACCGGCTCGGTCGTGACGCGGGGTACCCGCTGGGCGCCCTGTTCCTGGTGTCGCTGGGCCTCATCGCGTTCGACGCCCCGACGGTCCTGGACGGCGGCGCGGTCGAGTTCGAGCGGCAGTGGATCCCCGCCCTCGACGTCGCGTTCCGGCTGCACCTGGACGGGCTGAGCCTGCTGTTCGCGATCCTGGTCCTGGGCGTGGGGGCCCTGATCATGAGCTACTGCGCCCGCTACCTGAGCGTCGAGTACGACCACGGCCGGCTGTACCTGCTGCTCGGGGCGTTCGCCACGGCGATGCTCGGCCTCGTCCTGGCCGCGGACATGGTCCTGCTGTTCGTGTTCTTCGAGCTCACCACGCTGGCCTCGTTCTTCCTGATCGGCGGGCAGGGGCTGGGCTCGGCCAAGCCGGCCACCCGCGCCTTCGTCATCACCGCCACCGGGGGCCTGAGCCTGCTCGCGGCCGTCGCGCTGATCGTGTCGGTCGTCGGCACGACCGACCTGACCGAGGCGCTGGAGCGCTCCGAGGAGATCGCCGCCTCGCCGCAGGGGCCGTGGATCGCCGGGCTGCTGATCCTGGCCGCGTTCACCAAGTCCGCCCAGCTGCCGTTCCACTTCTGGCTGCCGGACGCCATGGTCGCCCTCACCCCGGTCAGCGCCTACCTGCACGCCGCGACCCTGGTCAAGGCCGGGATCTACGTGCTGCTGCGGTTCTCGCCGCCGTTCGCGGGGATGCCCGGCTGGACGATCGTGCTGGTCTCGGTCGGCCTGGCCACGTCTCTGGTCGGGGCCGTCTTCGCGCTGCAGCAGCACGACCTCAAGGCCCTGCTCGCCTACTCCACCGTGAGCCAGCTCGGCTGGATCGTCGCCCTGATCGGGGTGGGCACCACCGCCGCCCTGGCCGTCGCGGCGCTGCACACCTTCGCCCACGCCCTGTTCAAGGCCACCCTGTTCATGCTGGTCGGGATCATCGACCGCGAGGCCGGCAGCCGGGACATCCGCGAGCTGCAGGGGCTGTACAAGGTGATGCCGGTGACGGCGACACTGACCGCCCTGGCGGCGCTGTCCATGGCGGGGATGCCGCCGTTCCTGGGCTTCGTCAGCAAGGAGGAGGCCTACTCGGCCTTCCTCGAGCTGCCCGGGCCGTGGGGCTGGGTGGTGGCCGGGATCGCCGTGGTCTCCGCCGCGGTGACCTTCGCCTACTCGTTCCGGATCCTCCACGGCGCCTTCGGCGGCGGGAAGGCGCAGGCCAGCCTGTACGAGCCCCACTGGTCGTTCCTGCTGCCCGCCGCCGTCCCCGCCGTCGCGGGCCTGGTCTTCGGCCTCGCGGTCGGCAGCCTCAACCCGTTGGTGTCCCGCACGGTGCAGGACACCCTGATGGTCGAGACCGACGCCGACCTGGCGCTGTGGCACGGCTTCGAGCCCGCCCTGTACCTGTCGATGGTGACCATCGCGCTCGGCGTGACGCTGTTCCTGCTGCGCGCCCCGGTCGGGCGGGCGCTGGACCGGCCGCTGCTGCCGTTCACCGGGGTGCAGGTCTACGAGGCGTCCTACGCCGGGGTGCAGCGCCTGGGTGACCTGGTAGGGCGCAGCACCCGTTCCGGCGCCCTCGCGCCGCACCTGGTGTGGCCCGTGCTGTCCGTCGGGGCGCTGGCGGTGGTCGGCGTCCTCTTCGTGGGCGAGCTGCCCGTGCCCGTCGCCCCGCTCACCCGCACCGGCGACTGGCTCGTGGTCGCCCTGGTCGCCGTCGGCGTGCTGGGCACGGTCGTGACGCGCAACCGGTTGGGCGCGGTGTCGATGCTCGGGGTCGTCGGGTTCCTGGTCGCCGTCTGGTTCCTCATCTCCGGCGGGGTGGACCTGGCGCTGACCCAGACCCTGGTCGAGGTGCTCACCGTGGTGGTGGCCGTGCTCGTCCTGCGGCGCCTGCCGCGCCGGTTCGCGCCCGCACCCCGCCGCCGGGTCGTCCCCGCCGCCGCCCTGGCCGTGGGCGCCGGTCTGGCCGCCGGGCTGGCGGTGCTGGCCCTGACCGGGCGGCGCGAGCCCTCGCCCGCCTCGGAGGTCCTGCTCAACCAGGGCGAGGAGCTCACCGGCGGCACCAACGTCGTCAACACGATCCTGGTCGACTTCCGCGGCCTGGACACGTTCGGCGAGATCCTCGTCCTGGCCGTCGCCGCGATCGGCCTGCTGGCCCTGCTGCGCCGCGACGCCCCGGCCGACGCCAGCTCCCCCGACGCCACCGCCCCCGACGCCGTCGCGGACACCGCGGCCGGCGACCGGACCATCCTCGCCGTCGCCAGCCGGGTCCTCGTCCCCGTCATCGTGGTCATCTCGGTGCTCCTGCTGTGGCGCGGCCACAACGAGCCCGGCGGCGGCTTCATCGCCGCCCTGGTCGGTGGGCTGGGCGTCGCCCTGGTCCAGATCCCCCGCGGCGCAGGCGCGAGGAGCCGGCTGAAGGCGGTGCCGCTGCTGTCGGCCGGCATCACCATCGCCGTCCTCGCCGGCCTGCTCGGGCTGCTCCGCGACTCGTTCCTGCAACCGCTCAAGGGAGACCTCGTCATCGGTTCGTTCTCGCAGTCGTTCACGACCTCGCTGATCTTCGACATCGGGGTCTACCTCGTCGTCGTCGGGCTCGTCGTCGCCGCCGTCGACCGTCTCGCGAACGGCCGGGTCGTCGCGGCGGCCGAGGCCACCCAGGTCCCGCCGAGCGCGGCGGACCTGGCTTCGATGGAGGAACCCACGGGCGAGCGGGCGGTGGTGCGGCGATGAGCGCCGCCGTCCTGGTCGCCGTCCTCGTGGCGGGCGGCGTGTACCTGCTGCTGCAGCGGGGCCTGGTGCGGGTGACCTTCGGGTTCGTCCTGCTCGGGCACGCCGCGAACGTGCTGCTCCTCGCCGCCGGCGGCATGAGCCGTCGGGAGCCGCCGCTGCTGAGCACCACCGACCCCGCCGTGGCCGCCGACCCGTTGCCGCAGGCCTTCGCGCTGACCGCGATCGTCATCACGTTCGGCGTCAGCGTCTACCTGCTGGCCGTGGCCGGCAACGGCGGCGACGACGACGCCGCCGACGCCGAGGCCGATCCGTCGCCGGCCCGCATGACCGAGCAGGGGGTCGAGCTGTGAACGACCTCATCCCGTTCCTGCTGTGGCTGCCCCTGCTGGGCGCGGCCCTGACCCTGGCCGCCGGTGAACGGGTCCGGCTGCAGCGTGCCATCAGCTTCACCGTGTCCGCCCTGGTCCTGGCCTACGGCATCACGATGCTCACCCTGACCAGCGACGGCTCCGTCGTCGTGGAGCAGGTGGCCGGCTGGCCCGGCGGCATCGCGATCCCGTTCGCCGTGGACACCCTGAGCGCCCTCATGATCACGGTGGCTGCCCTCCTGGTGCTGGCCTCCACCGCGTTCGCGGTGTTCACCGGCGACGACGAGGACCGCTACTTCCTGCCGCTGGTGCTGGTGCTGTCCGGCGGTGTCTACGGCGCCTTCGTCACCGCGGACCTGTTCAACCTGTTCGTCATGATCGAGGTCGCCCTCATCCCGTCCTACGTCCTGATCACCCGCCGAGGTTCCGCGTCGGAGATGGGCGCCGGCCGGATCTACCTGACGGTCAACCTGCTGGTGTCGACCGTGCTGCTGGCCGGGGTCGGCCTCGTCTACGGCACCACCGGAACCGTCAACCTCGGCGAGCTCGCGGGTGCGGCCACGGAGTCGGTCGGGGCGGCCCTGGCCGGCGGGGTGGTGCTGGTCGCGCTGGGCGCCAAGGCTGCCCTCGTCCCGGTGCACTCCTGGCTGCCGCGGACCTACCCGTTCGCCTCGGTGGCCACCACCGCGCTGCTGTCGGGCCTGCTGACCAAGATCGGCGTCTACGGGATCTTCCGGGTCTACGCGGTGATGTTCTCCGGCGACGAGCGGCTCCAGACCCCGTGGCTGGTCATCCTGCTCGTCACCATGGTGGTCGGTGGCCTCGGCGCGCTGGGCGAGTCGGCGATGCGGCCCATCCTGGTCTTCGGCATGAGCAGCCAGGTCGGGTACGTCCTGCTGGGCATCGGGTTCTTCGGCGAGCTCGGGTTGCAGGCGGGGATCTTCTACCTGGTGCACAACATCATCGCCAAGGGGGCGCTGTTCCTGACCTGCGGAGCGGTCGAGCACGAGGAGGGCACCGGCGAGCTGTCCCGGCTGGGCGGGGTGGCGCGGCGGGAGCCGCTGCTGGCCCTGGCGTTCATCGCCGCGGCGCTGTCGCTGGTCGGCATCCCGCCGTTCTCCGGCTTCGTGGCCAAGTTCTCCGTGGCGCGGGCGGCGGCGATCGAGGGCGAGTGGATCGCGGTGGCGCTCGTCGTCGCGGTCAGCCTGCTGACGCTGCTGGCGATGATGAAGATCTGGAACGGCGTCTTCTGGGGCGCCGACCCCGACGAGGCCGACCACTCGTTCGCCCCGGGCGCCTCGGGCGCGGTCCCGGACCACACCGACCCGATGAGCTCGACGCTGCTGCGCCGGGCCAAGGTCGCCATCACCGAGGGACCGCCCGGCGGCATGCCCCGGGGCCTGATCCTGCCGGGCCTGGCGCTGGCGGTGCTGTCGCTGGTGCTCGGCCTGGGCGCCGACGTGCTGCTGGGCCTGACCGGGACCGCGGCCCAGGGCCTGGTCGACCCCTCCGCCTACGTGATCGCGGTGACCGACCGATGAGCGCGCAGCTGCGACGCCTCGGGCGACTGCTGAGGTTCGGCGGGTACTTCGCCAAGCTGCTGCTGCTGGCCAACTGGGAGGTCGTCACCGACCTGCTGACCCCCGGCAGCCGGCTCCGGCCCGGCATCGTGGCCCTGCCGCTGCGGTGCCGCAGCGCCGGGGAGATCACCCTGCTGTCCGACCTGATCACCCTGACCCCGGGCACGCTCACCATCGACGTGTCCGACGACCTGGACGTGATGTACGTGCACGGGATGTACGCCCCGGACGCCGACGAGTTCCGCGCCGAGCTGAAGGACCTGGAGCGCCGCATGCTGCACGCGGTCCGCCTGGACGACCGACAGGAGGTCGGCCCGTGATCGTCGTCGACGTCGCCCTGGTGGTGCTGGCGCTGGCGCTGCTGCCGGCCGTCTGGCGCATCGCGGTCGGGCCCAGCGACGCCGACCGCGCGCTGTCGGCGGACCACGTCTTCTTCGTCTTCCTCGCCGTGGCCGGACTGCTGTCGGTCCGGCTGCAGGACTCGGTGTTCCTGGACGTCGTGCTGGTGGGGACCCTGGTCGGGTTCCTGGCCACCATCACCCTGGCGCGCCTGGTCGACCGGGGTCCGTCGTGAGCGCGCCGGAGATCGTCCAGGCCGCTGGGGGCTACGGCCTCGTGGGGCTGGGCGTGGGCCTGCTCGCCGTCGCCGCCCTGGGGCTGATCAGGTTCCCCGACGCGTACTCCCGGCTCAGCGCCGTCACCAAGGCCGCGACCCTGGGGTTGTGCCTGACCCTGCTCGGGGTGCTCGTGCTCGAGCCGTCGTGGGCCAACGCCGTCAAGGTCCTGCTGGCCGTCGCGCTGCAGTTCGTCACCTCCCCGGTGGGCGGGTTCGCCCTCGGCCGGGCCGCCTACCGCTCGGGCAGCCCGCTGTCGCCCGGCTCGTCCTACGACGAGCTGGGCGGACGACACAGCGCCCAGGACGGCGGCGCAGGTGGCGACGACCCCTCACGCCTATAGCCTCATCCCATGACAGCGCCCCGTACCGACCGCTCGATCGGCCAGCTCGTGTCGGACGCCCTCGAGGACGTCCGCTCGATCGTCCAGCACGAGAAGGCCCTGCTCAAGGCCGAGGTCAGCCGCGCCGCCAAGGCCGGCGGGGTCGGGGCCGGCCTGGTGGTCGCCGCGCTCGGCACCCTGAGCCTGGCCCTGGTGTTCCTGCTCATCACAGCCGCCGAGGCGCTCGTGGCCGCCGGCATGACGCGCTGGGGCGGGTTCCTGGTGGTCGGCGGGGCGCTGCTGCTGCTCGCGATCCTGCTCGGCATCATCGGTGCCGTGCTGCTCAAGAAGGTGAAGGCCCCGCAGAAGGCCGTCGAGCAGGGCAAGGGCACCGTCGAGGACGTCAAGCACGCGTTCAGCAGCGACGACGAGGCGGCCGGTCCGGGTGCCGCACGGTCGACCGCCGCGTCGACCGGCAGCCACGCGGCGGGGCGCACGGCCTGAGCGAGGGCAGGAGCCGCTGAGCCCCCGCCGCCGGCCGCCGTTCCCGGCCCACCTGACCGACGCCTCGGTCGTCGGCGTCCCGGGGCCGTGGCAGCACCGCTTCGTGGGCGCCCACGGCAGCCGGTTCCACGTGGCGGTCTGCGAGCCGGGCGACGGGGCCGCGGAGGCACCGCTGGTGCTCCTGCTGCACGGCGCGCTGCAGAACTGGTACGCCTGGCGCGGCGTGCTGCCGGGCCTGGCCGCGGCCGGCTACCGGGCGGTGGCCGCCGACCTGCGCGGTCACGGTGCGTCCGACGCCACCCCTCGCGGCTACGACCTGCCCGGCCTGGCCGACGACGTCGACGCCCTGGTGCGGTCGCTCGGCGCGCAGCAGGCCGTGGTCGTCGGGCACGACCTGGGCGGCTGGGTGGGCTGGACGCTGGCCGCCCGCCACCCGGGGCGGGTCAGCGCCCTGGTGGCCGTCGCCGCCCCGCAGCCACGGCCGTCGCGGCTGACCGGCGGGGTGCTGCGGGCGGTGCTGTCCGCCCAGGCCCCCAGCTGGCCCGAGCACGTCCTGCTGCACGGCAGCGGGATCCGCTCCCACCTGGACGCCGCCCGGGCCACCCCGGCGCCTCGCGCGGACGTGGAGTACTACCTGGCCGCGGTCCGGGTCCCCTCGGTGGCGCACACCTGCCTGGAGCCGTGGCGCTGGCTGGCGCGGGCGTCGTTGCGCCCCGACGGGCTCCGCTGGTGGCGCTCGGTCCGCGATCCCGTCGCCGTGCCCGTGCTGCGGGTGGACGGCGGGCGGGACCCCTGGGTCCGGGACGAGCCGGACGCCCCTGGTCCGGACGGTCCCGCCCCGGGCGGCCCGGGCAGCGCGAGGGTCGTCGTCCCCGACGCCGGGCACCTGCTGCCCGAGGAGGCGCCCGACGCGGTGCTCGAGCACCTGCTGGCGTGGTTGCCCGGCGCGTCGGGGCCGGCGGGCTGACACGACCGGCCGGGTCCGGCCGGGGCGGATGCCCTCAGGCCGGCGCGCAGTCGCCCGTGCCCACGGCCCCGGACGCCGCCGCCGCCACGTCGAGCACCGGGGCGGCCTCGGCCAGGGTCACCGCGTAGCCCGTGCTGGCGTCGTCGAGGCTCCGCGCGAACACCACCCCCACGACCTGGCCGGACACGTCCAGCACCGGACCCCCGCTGTTGCCGGGCCGGACCTGGGAGTGCAGGGAGTAGACCTCGCGGGTGACCTCCGCCTCGCCGTAGATGTCCTCGCCGACGGCGGTGATCACGTCGCGGACGCGGCCGGAGGACAGTACGTACGGGCCGTTGAGCGGGAACCCGGCGACCACGACGTCCTCGCCGCGCCCCAGGTCCACGCCGAGGGGCAGCGGCCGGGCCGTCAGGCCGGGGACGTCGACCACCGCGAGGTCGCGGGCCGGGTCGAAGACCACGACCGCCCCGTCCAGCTGCTCACCGGTCCCGCCCACCTGCACCTGCACCTCGGTCATGCCCGCCACGACGTGGGCGTTGGTCAGCACCCGGTCCTGGGCCACCACGAAGCCCGAACCCTCCTGACCCCTACGGCACGCCTCGGCCTGGCCGCTGACCCGCACCACGCCGGCCCCGGCGGCCACGACGGCGGGGTCCTGGGCGACGTCGGGGTCCGGGTCCTCGACCGGCAGGACCGGCTCCGCCCCGGCGAACACGGTCGGGAACAGCTCGCCGCTGACCGAGCCGTACCAGTCGTCCAGGGCCCCGGCGAGCGGCTCGGGGACCACCTCGTCGACGGCTCCGACGACGCGTGAGTCGGCCACGACGCGCGACAGGGTGGGGAACGGGCTGACCCGGACGGCGCCGGCCACCACCCACACCACCAGGGCGGTCGCGACCACCGCCCCGACCAGACCCGTCGCGGCGTCGACGGCGCGCGCCGGCTGCCAGGTGACGCGCTGCCGCAGGCTCCCGGCGAGCGCCCCCAGCAGGGCCTGGCCCAGCACCCCGGCCACCACCGTGCCGCCCAGCAGCACCAGCGAGCGGGTCGGCCCGGCGGACAGGTCGGCGACGGCGAACGGCAGCAGCTGCGACGCGGTCACCGCACCCACCCCGAAGCCCAGCAGCGACAGGGTGCCCACGAACAGGCCCTGGCGGAACCCGGTCCCCGCGTAACCGACCAGCAGCAGGACCAGGAGCAGGTCCAGCAGCAGCGACCCGCTCACGGCTGCTCCGCCCCGGACAGCGGGCTGCCCTCGTGGTCCACCACGGGGGTCTCGTCCCAGGGCCGGGCCAGCCCGGACAGGTCGAGCAGCCAGGACAGCAGGCCTGCCGTGAACCCCCACACGAACAGCCCGCCGGCGAGGAAGCCCGGTCCGCTCCCCCGGCCCGCCGGGTACCGCACCCCCACCCGGTTGGCCGGGTCGACGAGCTCCGCGACCGGGACCCGGACGACCTGGGCGACCTCGAGCGGGTCCACGACCCCGACCGGGCCGGGGGCGTGCCACCAGCCGAGCACCGGGACCACCTGGTGCGACGACGGGGGGACCCACAGCGCGGGCGTCGTCCCGAGCACGTGAACCGACGCCGGGTCGACCCCCACCTCCTCCTCGGCCTCCCGCAGGGCGGTGGCCGTGTCGTCGGCGTCCTCGGGGTCGCGTCGACCACCGGGGAACGCGACCTGGCCCGGGTGGCTGGCCAGGGAGTCCGACCGGCGGGTCAGCAGCACGTCCGGGGACGGCCCACCACCGCTCGCCTCCCCCAGCAGGACGAGCACCGCGGCCCGGCGGACCGCGCCGTCACCGGGCGGGTCGGCCCGCCACCCGGGAGGAAGCTCCTGCCCGGCGGCGACGGCTCGTCGCCAGGGGGCGAGCCAGACCGGTTCGGCCCCCCCGGGGACCGCTGCGGCGGGCGGGGCAGCGGGTGGCACACGACCAGGGTACGAGCCCGTGAGCCCTCCGGGTGACGTCCGCCCTCCGCCCTCCAGGCGGGGGCGCGGCCGGACGACACCTCCATCACGACGACAACCCCCGGGCCCACGGGGGACCGGCCGACCCCAGCAGGAGACGACCCCATGCACATCCCCAGGCAGACCGACGGCGCGCACGAGCGTGCTGCCCGTCGCACCGGCCCCGAGGGCAGCGGTGGTACCGCGGTCCCGGGCCCTGCTGCCCTGGGCGCGGACGGGCTGCGCGCCCGCCGCGAGCACCTCCTGGTCCAGCGGCGTGCCGTCGGCTACTGGCAGCGGCTGGTCCAGGCCCGGACCGACCTGGTGGTCGCCGGTCTGCTGTACGGCACCCCGGTGCCCGCCGCCCGGACGCTCGCCGCCGCCACGCTCGCCGGCCCGACCGGTGCCCGTCCGACGCCACCGTCGGCCGGGCCGGACGACGCCCACGACCTGCACGCGCTGGCCGCCCCGCCCGACGGCCTCGACGTGGCCGGCCTGCTGGGGGTGGTGTCGCTCGACGGTGACGGCCCCGGCGGCCACCTGGAGCGGCTCCGGCTGGCCGCGGGCCTGCTCGCGCACCGCCGCTGCGCCCTGGAGAGCGAGCTGGACGCCATCGGCCTGGCCCTGCACGACCTGCTCGCCGGCACCGCGGGCTGAGGCCCTGCCGCGGCCCTACCGGAGGCACCGGACGCGCCGCAGCCAGCAGGAACGGCCGCGATCCGGCATGATCCGACGTGCCGGTTCGAGCGAGGGAGGTCGCATGGCGGAGGAGATCCTGCGTCGGGCACCGCTGCTCGCTGCGCTGGACGAGGAGTCGGCCCGCGCCCTGGTGACTCGGATGCGACCCGTCGAGCTCAGCCGAGGCGAGCGGCTGTTCCACGAGGGCGAGCCCGGGGACGCGCTCTACGTGATCGAGACGGGCAAGATCAAGCTCGGCAGACGGGCCGCCGACGGCCGGGAGAACCTGCTGGCGATCCTGGGCCCCGGCGAGATGTTCGGCGAGCTGTCGCTCTTCGACCCCGGACCGCGGGTCGCCACCGCCGTCGCGGTGTCGCCGAGCCGCGTGCACTCCCTGACGCGGGACGACTTCGTCCCGCTGCTCGACCAGCCCCGGGTCGCCCTGTCCCTGCTGGCCGCCCTCGGGCGACGGCTGCGACGGACCAACGAGGCCCTGGCCGACCTGGTGTTCTCCGACGTGCCGGGACGCGTGGCCAAGGCGCTGCTGGACCTGGCCAAGCGGTTCGGGCGCCCCGTGGACGACGGTGTGCTGGTCGCGCACGAGCTCACCCAGGAGGAGCTGGCCCAGCTCGTGGGCGCCAGCCGCGAGACGGTCAACAAGGCGCTGGCTGACTTCGCCGGTCGCGGCTGGCTGCGCCTGGAGGCGCGGGCCGTCACGATCCTGGACGTGGACCGGCTCCAGCGTCGAGCCCGCTGAGCAGCCACATCAGCGCGACCAGGCTCAGCCCCTCGCTCACCTGGCCGTCGCGCACCAGCTCCCGCACCTGACGCAGCGGCAGCCACTCGACCCGGTCGGACTCGGCCGGGTCGGGCTCCCCCACCTGCTCCCCGGCCCGGGCCAGGCACACCTCGAACCGGTGGTCCCCCATCCCGCCGATCGGGTGGAAGCCCGTGACGTGTCGGACCTCCATGACCGTCCAGCCGGTCTCCTCCAAGGTCTCCCGGGCCGCGGCCTCCTCGGCGGTCTCGCCGGGCTCGAACCGCCCCGCCGGCACCTCCCAGCCCCAGGTGTCCGGGACCAGCCGGTGCCGCCACAGCAGCAGCACCTCCTCGTCGGCGTCGACGGCCCCCGTCGCCCCGTCGGCCGGGCCGGCGTCGGTACCGGGCCGGCGCACCACGCACGCGACGGCGGGCAGCGGCTGGCGCAGGGCGTGGTGGTCGTAGCGGTGCCCGTCGGGGTGGACGACGTCGATCAGGTGGAGCCGGACCCAGGGGCTCTCGTACAGGCTGCGCTCGCCCATGACCCGCCAGCGGCTCGTGCCCTCCTGGTCGCTCACCCGGTCCGGGCCAGGTGGACCAGGGTCGCCCGCACCGTGCGGGACGCGGCCTGCACCAGGACGGGGTCGCTGACCTCGGGGTAGACCGTGGCCACCAGTGCGGCGACGAGACGACCGTCGTCGGTGTCCGCGCGACCGGGCACGACGTCCGCCCGGTCCGCCAGGGCGGCGCGGACCTGGTCGACCCGCGCCCGCCGGTGCGCGCGCAGCTCGTGCACCGCGGCCACCAGGTCCGGCAGCACGGGGCCGTGACCCGGCAGACCGGTCCACGGACCGGCGCCGCCGTCACCCAGCGCCAGCAGGCGCTCGAGCGAGTCCAGGTAGCTGGTCAGGTCGCCGTCGGGGTGCGCGACCACGGACGTGCCGCGCCCCAGGACCGTGTCCCCGGTGAGCACCTCGCCGCGACGGGGCAGCAGCAGGGCCAGGGAGTCGTCGGTGTGCCCCGGCAGCGGCAGCACCACGGTCGTCTCGTCGCTGGCCGGGTCGAGCAGCGACCACTCGGGCGGCTGGCCCAGCCGTGGGTCGAGGGCCATGACCGGGGCACCCGCCTCGGCCACGGCTCGTTGCAGCACCGGGTGGTCCAGGGCGGCGGCGTGGTCGGCGTGGCGGTGGGTGAGCAGCACCCCGCCCAGGCGACCGGAGTCCCGGCCCACCTCGGCCAGCACCGCCTCCAGGTGGGCGTCGTCGGCCGGGCCGGGGTCGACCACGAGCACCGTCCGCCGTCCGACCAGCCACGTGTTGGTGCCCTCGAGGGTCATCGGCCCGGGGTTGGGGGCCCGCACCAACCGGGTCACGGCACGTCGCCGGCGTGCCGGGGCAGGAGCAGGTCGACCCCGCGCCCGCCGGCCTCCCCGCCCGAGCCCTCGCGCCACACCGCGCGCGGTACGACGGGGACCAGGACGGCCGCCGCGACCAGCCGCGCCACGGCGGTGGCGGCGTCGACGCCGTCCACGGCGGCCCGGAGCCGACCCAGGACCGCCCGGGTCGGCGGCAGCGCGGACCGGGTCCCGTCGGCCAGGTCCGCGAGCAGCTCCTCCGGACCGGCCCAGCCGTGCTCGTGCACCTCGTGCCCCGCGGGCATCCGGCCCGGCGCCGGCGCACCCTCACCGGCATCCCGACCCAGCACCCCGACCAGGAACGTCGAGTCGTGACGGCGCGGCTCGTGCTCGGGCGTCACCCAGCGGACCAGGGGGCGCAGCAGCTGGGGCGCCACCACGTGACCGGTCTCCTCCGCGAGCTCGCGGGCCGCGGCGCGGCCCAGCACGGTGAACCGGTCCGGGTACCCGGGGTCGTCGCTGCGCCGGAGCCGGTCCACGTCGTCGACGGCCCCCCCGGGGAAGGCCAGCAGGCCCGGCGCGACCGCCAGCTGCCGGCCCCGCGTGATCCACAGGACCTCGACCGAGCCGTCCCCACCTTCCGGGCCGTCACGCAGCAGGCAGACGGTGGCCGCCTGCCGGGGCGGGCTGCCCTGGGGCGAGCCCGCCTCCAGCCACGCGCGTGCGGTCACGTCCGCCCCGTGCGGGAGGGCGAGGACCGTGGTCTCCGGCTCGCTCACTGCGGACCTCCTGCTGCGCCCGGACCGGGCTCAGCGCACCTCGACGACGATCTCCACCTCGACGGGGGCGCCGAGCGGCAGGGCCGCGACCCCGACGGCGGACCGGGCGTGCCGGCCGGCCTCGCCGAAGACCTGGCCGATCAGGGCGGACGCACCGTTGACCACGACCGGCTGCTTGCCGAAGCCGGGGGCGCTGGCCACGAACCCGGTGACCTTGACCACGCGCACGACGTCGTCCAGGGCGACCAGCGACGCCACCGCGGCGATGGCGTTGAGCGCGCACTGCCTGGCCAGGGCGGCGGCCTCGTCCGGGGTCACGTCGACCGCCTCGTCGCCGACCACGCCGGTGGTGGTGAGCTGGCCGTCGAAGAAGGGCAGCTGACCGGACGTGTGCACCAGGTTGCCGGTGCGGACGGCGGGCACGTAGTCCGCGACCGGGGCCGGCACGACCGGCAGCACCAGGCCGAGCTGCTCCAGGCGCTGCGAGGGCGGGCCGGACAGCTCGACCGGGGCCGGCTCCGGCTGGGTGCCGGGCTCGGGGTCGTCGGGCTGCAGGTCCGACGGCTGCTCGCCGAAGGCGGCCGGGTCGGGGGCGTCCTCGCCCAGCACCTCGACCTCCTCGGCGGACTGCTCGTGCTGGCCCTCGTCAGAGCCCTCGTGCTCGACCCCCGGGGCCGCGGCCGGGTCGGCCGTGCCGGGCGTCGCGGTGTCGTCCTGGCGGGTGGCCTCGTCGCCCTGCTCGCCCTGGTCGCCGTCGACCGGGCGGTCCGCCTCGTGCTCGCGCTGCGTCACCGGGTGGTTCTCCTCGTGCTCGCTACCGCGCTCGGCTGCTGCCGGCACGTCGGGGTGCTGGTCGCTCACGGCTTGGGTCGCTTGAGGTACGCGACCAGCCCTTGTCCTCCTGGTCCCTCGATCACGTTGACCAGCTCCCAGCCGTCCTCGCCCCACTGGTCGAGGATCTGCTTGGTGGCGTGGACTATGAGCGGCACCGTCGCGTACTCCCACTGCTGCATGTTGCGCAGCGTACGCGCGAACACCCTCCGTACGCGATCACGACGGCCCCGGGCCGCGGGCCGACCCGGACGTGCCCCGCAGGTCAGGGGTGTCTACCGTGAGGTCCGTGCCCGACCTCCTCGACCCCCGGGTCCGACTGCACGTCGTGACCGGCAAGGGCGGGACGGGCAAGACGACGGTCGCCGCCGCGCTCGGTCTGGCCCTGGCCCGCAGGGGTCGACGGGTGCTGCTGATGGAGGTCGAGGGCCGCCAGGGGCTGGCCCGGCTGTTCGACGTCGACCCGCTGGGCTACGCCCCCACCCCGCTGGTCCGCCTGGGCGACGGCGAGCTGCTGGGCCTGGCGGTGGACGCCAAGGCCGCGCTGCTGGAGTACCTGGACGTCTTCTACCACCTGGGCCGGGCCGGGCGGACGCTCGACCGGATCGGCGCGGTCGACTTCGCGACGACCATCGCGCCCGGGCTGCGCGACGTCCTGCTCACCGGCAAGGTCTACGACGCCGTGCGCACCCGCCAGGGCAGCCGCCGTGGTGACACCCCGTACGAGTACGACCACGTCGTCCTGGACGCCCCGCCCACGGGCCGGATCGGCAACTTCCTCAACGTCAACGCGGTCGGGGCGGGCCTGGCCAAGGTCGGCCCCATCCACACCCAGGCCGTGTCGGTGATGAAGGTGCTGCGCAGCCAGACCACCCGGGTGCACCTGGTCAGCCTGCTGGAGGACATGCCCGTGCAGGAGACCACCGACGCCGTCACCGAGCTGCGCGACCTGGGCCTGCCGCTGGGCAGCCTGGTGCTCAACCAGGTCCGGCCGCCGCTGCTGGACGCGGACATGCTCACGCTGGCCACCGAGCAGCGCTGGGACGTGGCGGCGCTCGCCGAGGACCTGACGTCGCTGGGCGTCGGGGGGCGGCACCCGCGGTCCCGCGCCGAGGGCCTGCTCGAGGAGGTCCGCGACCACGCCCTGCGGGTTGAGCGCGAGGGCGAGCTCCGCGAGCGCCTCCTCGCGCTCGACCTGCCCACCGTCGAGCTGCCCCAGCTGCCGGCCGGTCGTGGCGGCCTGGACGACTCCGGCGTCCACGAGCTCGCGGACGAGCTGGCATGAGCCCGCGCTCCCGCGCCAAGGCCGCCGGCCCCGGTCCGCGCCTGGACGTCGACGCCCTGCTCGACGACCCGTCGGTCCGGGTGGTGGTCTGCTGCGGCTCCGGCGGGGTGGGCAAGACCACCGTCGCCGCCGCGCTGGCCCTGCGGGCCGCCGAGCGTGGTCGCCGTGCCGTCGTGCTGACCATCGACCCGGCACGACGCCTGGCGCAGTCGCTGGGGCTGTCCGAGCTGGACAACACCCCGCGCCCGGTGGACGGCGTCCGAACCACGGGCGAGGGGTCCCTCGACGCGATGATGCTCGACATGAAGCGGACCTTCGACGAGGTCGTCGAGGCGCACGCCACCCCGGAGAAGGCCGAGCAGATGCTCGCCAACCCCTTCTACCAGGCGCTGTCGAGCTCGTTCGCGGGCACCCAGGAGTACATGGCGATGGAGAAGCTGGGCCAGCTGCGCGCCGTCACCGACCCCGACGGCCGCGAGCGCTGGGACCTGATAGTCGTCGACACCCCGCCCAGCCGGTCGGCGCTGGACTTCCTGGACGCGCCCGAGCGGCTCGGCTCGTTCCTGGACGGTCGCCTCATCCGGCTGCTGCTCGCCCCGGCCAAGGCGGGCGGGCGCGCCTACGTCCGGGTGCTGTCCAGCATCGCGGGCGGCGTGACCGGGGTGATGAACCGGATCCTGGGCGCCCAGGTGCTCACCGACGTCCAGACCTTCGTCGCCGCCTTCGACACGATGTTCGGCGGGTTCCGGGAGCGGGCGCAGCACACCTACGCGCTGCTGGCCGGTGAGGGCACGGCGTTCGTGGTGGTGGCCGCCCCCGAGGGCGACGCCGTGCGGGAGGCCGGCTTCTTCGTCGACCGCCTCCAGGCCGAGGGCATGCCGCTGGCCGGGGTGGTGGTCAACCGGATGACGACCTCGACGGAGGCCGCGCTGGACAGCGACCGCACCCTGGAGGTCGCCGATCAGGCCCCGCCCGGCACGCGTCAGGTCCTGTGGGTCCACGCCCGCCGGGTGCGACGGCTCGAGGCGGAGCGCGAGGTGGCGGCCCGGCTGACCCGCCTGCACCCGCCGGTGCCCACGGTCGTGGCCCCCGCACGCCCCCTGGACGTCACCGACCTGGAGTCGCTGCGGGGCGTCGGCGACGACCTGTCCACCGGCCCGGCCGTCAGCCCCCGCACCACCACCCCCTGACCCTCCGCCCCCTCGAGCGCACAACGGCACCCTGCGTCGGATAGACCGACGGAGGGTGCCGTTGCGTCGGAACGGGGGTGCGGTTGCTCAGCTGGCGCGGGCGTTGGTGCTGCGGCTGTCGTGGTTCACGCCACCGCGCTGCCGCGGGGCGGCGCCGACGCGTCCGCCCTCGTGCTCGTCCTTGGCACGCTCCAGCAGGGTGCGCCAGGACGTCACCCCGGGGTGGTCGCGCAGCCACTGGCGGCGCTCCCGCTCGGTCATCCCGCCCCACACCCCGAACTCGGTCCGGGTGTCCAGCGCGTGCGCCAGGCACTCGCTGCGCACCGGGCACGCCCGGCACACCAGCTTGGCCTGCTGCTGCGCGGCACCCTGGACGAACAACGCGTCCGGGTCCTCGCCCTGGCAGGCCCCCTGGCTCGGCCACTCCTCGACCCACGGCATCTCGCGGCCCTCCTTCTCGCCCCGGCGGGAGTCCCGCCCGCGGAGGCGTTTGTCGACGAGTCGCTGAGAGGTGCTCAGCGGCTGCACTGGTACGGATTCAAACTAGGGACGGTGCGGAGCCGGTGGCAGGGCCTGATCGGCCCGTCCTGGCTCGTCCCTCCGGTCAGTACGGCGTCGACCGAAAGGTGGATGGCTGCAGCTCACGACCCGTTCCCGGACGCACACAGGTTCGGCACGTACCCTGGCCGACATGAGGGATGAGCACCGTGCCGTGATACGCGGCACCGTCGGGGGACGGACGAAGGCACCAGCGGGGGCGCTGGGCACGCGGTTCGGACGGTCGTTGTCGATGCTCCGTCACGACGACCGCGGCAACGTCGCGACGGGTTTCCTGCGGGTCCTGACGCTGCTGGCGGCCTTCGTCGCCGTGGCGCTGGTGGCCGGGGTGCTGGCCGCCGGGCTGGTGCTGCCCGCGGCCGGCGCGGCGGGCTACCTGACCCGCAGCGGCAGCGACTACTACGAGGACCTGCCCACCGACCTCGAGATCCCGCCGCTGTCGCAGACCTCGAGCATGGTCGCCGCCGACGGCACCCTCATCGCGACGTTCTTCTCCGAGAACCGCTCCCCCACCTCCCTCAACCGGATGGGCGAGTGGGCGCCCAAGGCGATCATCGCCATCGAGGACGAGCGGTTCTACACCCACGGCGGCCTCGACACCCGCGGCACGCTGCGGGCGCTGGGCAACAACGTCCTGGGCGGCTCCCAGCAGGGCGCCTCGACCCTGACCCAGCAGTACGTCAAGCAGGTCCAGCTCGAGTCGGCCGTCTACTCCGGCGACCCCGAGGAGCTGGCCCGGGTCCAGGCGGAGATCACCGCCAGCGGTCCCGAGGGCTACGGCCGCAAGCTGCGCGAGGCCAAGCTCGCCATCTCGCTGGAGGAGCAGCTCACCAAGGACGAGGTCCTGGAGCGCTACCTCAACATCGCCAACTTCGGCAACGCCACCTACGGCATCCAGGCGGCGTCCCAGCGCTACTTCAGCGTCAACGCGGAGGAGCTGACGATCCCGCAGGCGGCCATGCTCGCCGGCGTCGTCCAGGCCCCCACCCGCTGGGACCCCCTCGACAACCCGGACAACGCCCTGAACCGGCGCAACACCGTCCTGTTCAGCATGCTCAGCACCGGGGCCATCACCCAGGCCCAGTACGACGAGGCCTCCGCCTCCGAGCTGGGGCTCAACCCCCGCGAGACCCAGCGTGGCTGCATCACCTCCGGCGCCATGGCCTACTTCTGCGACTACGTCGAGCAGGTCATCCTCAGCGACCCCGCCTACGGCGAGACCCGCGCCGAGCGCGAGAACCTGCTGCTGCGCGGCGGGCTGCGCATCGAGACCACCATGGTCCCCGCCGTCCAGGGCCTGGCCTGGGACGCCGTCAAGTCCGAGGTGCCCGTCGGTGAGCGCGCCGGGGTGGCGATGAGCGTCGTCCAGCCCTGCACCGGCCAGGTCCTCGCCATGACCCAGAACCGCATCTTCGGCGTGGACCCCTCCGACCCCAGGCAGAGCGCCCAGAACTACAACGTCGACACCCGGTACAACGGCGGCAACGGGTTCCAGCCGGGCTCGAACATGAAGCCCGTGGTGCTGGCGGCCTGGCTCGAGGCGGGCAACGCCCTCAACGAACGGGTCCCGGCCCCCCAGCAGCGGACCTTCCAGTACGGCGACTTCACCGTCTGCGGCGAGCGGCTGCGCCCGTACAACGAGACGTACAGCCCCCGGAACTCCGGCGGCACGGCCGCGTCGGTGTCCATCGCCGAGGCGACGTTCCGCTCCATCAACACCGCGTACATCGAGATCTCCTCGCAGCTGGACCTGTGCGACATCCGCGACATGGCCACCAAGCTCGGCATCCACCCGGCCGTGGACCCGACGGCGCAGATCCAGCCGCTGCCGTCGATGGCGCTGGGCTCGGCCGAGGTGGCCCCGCTCACCATGGCCAACGCCTACGCGACCTTCGCCGCGGACGGCGTCCACTGCGACCCCGTGGCCATCACGCGCATCACCGACCGGACGGGTGAGGACCTGCCCCTGCCGGCGGCGGAGTGCGAGCAGGTGATCGACGAGGAGGTCGCCCGCGGCGTCAACGACGCCTTGCAGGAGACCCTGATCCAGGGCACCGCCCGCACCTCCGACTACGACGGCATCGCGGCCGGCAAGACGGGTACGACCAACGACTTCAACGCCGTCTGGTTCTCGGGCTACACCCCCGAGCTGGCCACGTCGGTCTGGGTCGGCGACCCCGGTACCGACGGCCTGCCGCAGCCGCTGAACGCCTTCGACATCAACGGGGAGCGGTACCGCCAGGTGTTCGGCTCGACGCTGGCCCTGCCCACCTGGGACGCGTTCATGATCCCGGCCAGCGAGCTGCTGGACATCGGCGACACGGAGTTCGCGGAGCCCGAGGAGGACATCCTCCAGGGGCCCCGGTTCGCGGTGCCCGACGTGGTCGGCGAGGACGCGGACGAGGCGGAGGATGAGCTGACGGCTCTCGGCCTGCGGGTGTCCATCAGCTCCACCGGGCGCTTCTCGGACTCCGTCGACGAGGGCGCGGTCGTGGCGCAGAGCCCGTCCTCCGGCGCCCTGCAGCGCTCGGGCGCCACCATCACCCTGACCCTGTCCCAGGGCGAGGAGCCCCCGCCGCCCCCCGAGCCGTCGCCCGACCCCGAGCCGTCGGTCGCGGCCGACACCCCGCCCGCCGTGGACGGGGCCGTGGCCCCGACGCCCGACGCCGGTGCCGGTGCCGGTGCCGGTGCCGGTGAGCCTGCCGGGCCTGGACGTGGCAACGGTGGTGGCGGGAACGGCGGTGGCGGCAACGGTGGCGGTGGCCCCGGCGCCCCGGCACCTCCCGACGGCGGCTGACCCGCACGCCCGGCGGCGAGGAGCACCTCCGTCCTCGGCTACACTCGGGCGCGCAACGGGCTGTGGCGCAGCTTGGTAGCGCGCCTCGTTCGGGACGAGGAGGTCGTGGGTTCGAATCCCGCCAGCCCGACCACACGAAGGGGCCGCTCCGCGAGGAGCGGCCCCTTCGTCGTCCCCGCCCCGTCCCGAGGGGCAACCACGACGACACGCTCAGGACCGTTGCGCCGGTCCGACCCGCCGAACGGCCACCACGACGACACGCTCCGTGCGGTTGCCCCGTGCCGCTGGGCAGTCCAGGGCGTCCAGGCCCCCGCGCGAGGCAGCCGGCAGCGCCTAGGGCAGGACGCGGGCCCCGGCGCGCTCGATGGTGGCCACCGCGAGGGAGTCCACCGAGTCCACGACGACGTGCGGGCTCGTCCGCACCAGGTCGTCGTTGAGCACCGACAGCTCGGTGCAGGCCAGCGCCACGGCCTGGGCCCCGGCCGCCGCGACCCGGTCGACCACACCCGCCAGACCGGCCAGGTCGGCGGGCCGGCCGGCCTTGACCTGGTCGTAGATCACGGCCATGACCAGCTCCTGGTCCGCCGCCGACGGCACCACGGCCTCGAGGCCGACCGCGGCCAGCTCGTCGTGGTAGGTCCGGGCGGCCAGGGTGCCGTCGGTGGCGAGCACTCCCAGCCGCGTGAGCCCCGGCACCCGTCTCCGGGCGGCGGCCACCGTGGCCCGGACGATGCCGAGGACGGGGACACCGGCCGCGGCCTCGACCTGCGGCAGGAACGGCTCCGCGGTGTTGCAGGGCAGCACCACGGCCCGCGCGCCGATCCGGACCAGGTCCTGCGCGGACGCGGCCATCACCGGGCCCGGGTCGTCGGTGCTGCGGCCCAGCAGGAACGCCGTCCGGTCCGGGATGCTGGACCGCTGGTGGACCACCAGGTCCACGTGCTCCTGGTCGGTCCGCGCGTCGGTCAGCCTGACCACCCGCTGCAGGAAGTACGCGGTCGCCAGGGGCCCCACCCCGCCGACGACCCCGACGAGGGTGCGGCTCACCCGCCGGTGCTCGCGGCGGCCTGCACCACCCGCGAGCGGGCCTGCCCGACCGGGTAGTAGCGGGTGAACTTGCGGACCTGGTTGGCGTGGCTCGCTGCCAGGTAGGCGAGGCGACGGGGGTCTCGCTCGGGGCCGTACCAGAGCGGGTTGTGGACCTGGCCCGCCCGGTAGGCGGCACGGACCCGGCCGCGCAGGCCCTCGTCGGTGACGTAGCGCAGCAGCAGGGCGCGCGGCAGCACGGTGAACAGGTGACCGGGCACGGCCTGGGTGCGCCCACCCGGGGCGAACGGCTCCAGGCCCAGGACGTGCTCGCGCACGTAGGGACCCACCGGGTCGACCTGTCCCGCCGCGACGTAGAAGTTGCTCCGGCCCAGGCGCGGGTTGAGCTCGAAGAACACCGTCCGACCGGTCCGCGGGTCGTGCTTCAGGTCGAAGTTCGCCCACCCCGTCCAGCCGACGTGCGCCAGCATCCGCCGGGCGTGCTCGATCGACACCTCGTCGGTGTCGGTGAGGATCGCCGCGGGGTTGCCGATGGCGCTGGGGGCGTGCTCCTCGAGCAGCACGTGACCGAAGGATGAGTAGCGGACCACGGAGGACGCGTCCGCGTACGACGTCAGGATCCGCATCCCCGAGTCGTCGCCGGGGATCAGGTCCTGCACCAGGAACGAGTCGCGGTACCCGGCCTCGCGGACCCGGCGCAGCAGGTCCAGCAGGTCCTCGCGCGTCGCCACCACGAAGCCCTTGCTCTTACCGGTGAACGACACCGCGTGGTAGGCGACGGTGCTGGCCGCCTTGGCGAAGACGGGAAACGTGAGCGCGGACGTGTCGACGTCGACGGGCTGCGCCGGGTCGACGGGCTGCGCCGGGTCGTCGGGCTGCGCCAGGTCGACGACCACGGTCCGCGGGTGCGGGACGTCCAGCTCGGCGCACAGCTCGCTGAAGGACGCCTTGTCCGTCATCCGCCGCAGCAGGGGCTGCTGGACGTAGGGCACGGTGACGTGGGCCCCGAGCCGGTCCCTGACCCCGACGAGCAACGACACCAGCCGGTCGGCGCTGGCGATCACCAGACCGGGGACGCCGTCGTCCGGCAGCAGCTCGCCCAGCAGGGCGACCAGCACGTCCGGGTCCTCGATCCGCGGCTCGACCACGTGACGGAGGATGCGGGAGCGGCCCATCAGCCCGGTCGAGGCCGTGGACACCACCACCGGTCGTACCCCGTGGTTCTCGTGGAAGTGCCGCGCGAGGCTGTAGGCACCGATGTCCCCGCCCAGCACCACCGGGCGGAACGCCGCCGTGTCCTGCACCGCTCCTCCAGCTCGTGTCACCCGCGGACGCCGGTCGGCGCCCCCCTGCCTCGCCGATCCCGTTGACGCACCCGGGCTCGACCCGGACCACCGTACCGCCGAGCCGTCGTCGCCCGGACCCGGACGACGAGCCCCGGCCCAGCCCGCGGTCAGGCCCGGGGCACCAGCGTCAGCAGCGTCGCCTCCGGCCGGCAGGCCAGCCGCACCGGGGTGAACGGGCTGGTCCCGAGCCCGGCGCTCACGTTGACCCAGGTCGACCGCGGGGGGCTGAACCCGTCCCGGGCCGGCACGTCGGACGGCCAGGCGAACAGCCCCTTGGCGTACCGGCGCGGCAGGTCGCAGTTGGTGACCAGCGCGCCGAGGCCGGGCACGCAGACCTGCCCGCCGTGGGTGTGCCCGGCCAGGACCAGGTCCGCGCCGTCGTCGGCCATGGCGCTGAGCACCCGCCGGTACGGCGCGTGGCTGACCCCGACGCGCAGGCCGCTGGCCCGGCGGCCGTGCTCCGGCGGCGGCATCCGGTCGCGGCCCAGGTGCGGGTCGTCCACCCCGACCAGGCGCACCGTGCGCCCGAGCAGCTCCAGCGTCCCCCGGGTGTTGTCCAGGTCGAGCCAGCCCGCCCCCGTGAGCGCCCCCGTCAGGTCGGCCGTCGGCAGCGGCGAGGGCTGCTCCTCCAGCTTGCTGGGCCCACCGAAGTAGCGCAGCGGGTTGCGCAGCTGCGGGGCGTGGTAGTCGTTCGAGCCCAGCACGAAGACGCCCGGCCGCGCCAGCAGCCCGCCCAGGGCCGTGAGCACGGTCGGCACGGCGTCGACGTGGGCGAGCATGTCCCCGGTGACGACGGTCAGGTCGGGCTCGAGCGCCGCCAGGCCGGCGACCCAGTCCCGCCGGTGGGTGCTGCGCGGCGTCAGGTGCAGGTCGGACAGGTGCAGCACCCGCAGCGGCTCGACCCCGGGCTCCAGCACCGGCACGTCGACGCGGCGCAGCGCGTGGTTCCGGGCCTCGAGCAGAGACCAGGCCAGGACCCCGGCGCCGGTCGCCGCCGTCGCCCCGGCCAGGCGGGCGACGCGGCGGGCGGGCCTCACGCCCCGGCCCGCCGCCCCGTCAGCTCGGCCGCGACCAGCTCGGCGATCTCCGCGGTGTTGAGCGCCGCACCCTTGCGCAGGTTGTCCCCGCTGACGAACAGGTCGAGCGTGTTCGGGAAGTCCAGCGCCTGCCGGATCCGGCCCACGTACGTGGGGTCCTGGCCGACCACGTCGGCGGGCGTCGGGAACCGGCCGGCGCCCGGGTCGTCCTGCACCACGACGGTGGGCGCCTGCTCGAGCTCGGCCCGCGCCTCGTCGGCGGTGAGCTCCTCGGCGAACGTCGCGTGGACGGTCAGCGAGTGCGTCGTGACGACCGGCACCCGGACGCAGGTCGCCGACACCTTGAGGTCGTCGATGCCGAGGATCTTGCGGGACTCGTTGCGGACCTTGAGCTCCTCGCTGGACCAGCCGTCGTCCTTGAGGCTGCCCGCCCACGGCACCACGTTCATGGCCAGCGGGGCCCCGAACGGGAACCGGCCGTCGACGCCGTCGTCCAGCGCGGCCGAGATGGCCCGGCGCACGTCACCCGGCGCGGTGCCCAGGCTGTCGTCCGCGGCCACGACGCCCAGCTCCGCCCGCAGCCGGTCCACCCCGGGCTTGCCCGCCCCGGACGCCGCCTGGTAGCTGGACACGACGAGCTCGGTGAGCCGCCAGCGCCGGTGCAGCGCGCCGAGCGCGGCCATCATGGTCAGCGTCGTGCAGTTGGGGTTGGCGATGATGCCCTTGGGCCGGTGCGCGACGGCCTCGGGGTTGACCTCGGGCACGACCAGGGGCACGTCGGGGTCCATCCGGAACGCGCCGGAGTTGTCGACCACGACCGCACCCCGGGCGGCGGCCACGGGCGCCCAGTCGGCGCTGATCTCGTCGGGGACGTCGAACATGGCGACGTCGACCCCGTCGAACACCCCCGGCGACAGGGCCATGACCTCGACACCCTCGCCGCGCACCTGCAGCACCGTCCCCGCGGAGCGGGCCGAGGCGATGAGCCGGATCTCCCCCCAGACGTCGGGGCGGTTGCTCAGGATGTCGAGCATGACCGTGCCGACGGCGCCGGTCGCGCCGACGACGGCGAGCGTGGGCTTGCGCCCGGTGGTGGTCAGGGTGCTGCCGGTCGAGCTGGTGGTGGTGGTCATCGTCCTCAGCGTCCCGTCCCGCCGTACACGACGGCCTCGATCTGGTCGGCGTCCAGCTGGAACGCCGTGTGCACCGCGCGGACGGCGTCGTCCACCTTGTCGGCGTGGGTGACCACCGAGATGCGGATCTCGGAGGTGGAGATGACGTCGATGTTGACGCCGGCCTCGGCCAGGGCAGCGAAGAACGTCGCCGAGACCCCGGGGTGGCTGCGCATCCCGGCCCCGACCAGCGACACCTTGCCGATCTGGTCGTCGTACTGCAGCCGGGTGAAGCCGATCACCGACTGCACGCCCTTCAACGTGTTCATCGCGTTGGCGCCGTCGGTCTTGGGCAGCGTGAACGACACGTCGGTCAGGCCCGTCTGCGCGGCCGAGACGTTCTGCACGATCATGTCGATGTTGACGCCGGCGCGGGCGACCTCCTGGAAGATCGCGGCCGCCTTGCCCGGCACGTCCGGGACGCCGACGACGGTGATCTTGGCCTCGCTGCGGTCGTGCGCGACGCCGGCGATGATGGCCTGCTCCATGGTGGGCTCCTCGGGGTCCCCACCCGGCCGTCGGGCCGGGGGATCGAACATGCTGCCGGTGACGGTGGTGCCGGTCCGGTCGGAGAACGAGCTGCGCACGTGGACGGGGATGCCGTAGCGACGCGCGTACTCCACGCAGCGCAGGTGCAGGATCTTGGCGCCGTTGGCGGCCAGCTCCAGCATCTCCTCGTAGGTGACGGTGTCCAGCCGGCGGGCCGTGGCCACGATCCGCGGGTCGGCGCTGAACACGCCGTCCACGTCGGTGTAGATCTCGCAGACGTCGGCCTTCAGCGCCGCGGCCAGGGCGACGGCGGTGGTGTCCGAGCCGCCGCGGCCCAGCGTGGTGATGTCCTTGGTGTCCTGGCTGACGCCCTGGAAGCCGGCGACGATCGCGATGGCGCCCTCGTCCAGGGCCGTGCTGATCCGCCCGGGCGTGACGTCGATGATGCGGGCCCGGCCGTGGGCGGAGTCGGTGATGACGCCGGCCTGCGACCCGGTGAACGAGCGCGCCTCGTGGCCCAGGTTCTGGATGGCCATGGCCAGCACGGCCATGCTGATCCGCTCGCCCGCGGTCAGCAGCATGTCCAGCTCACGGCCCGGCGGGGTCGGGGTGACCTGCTCGGCCAGGTCGAGCAGCTCGTCGGTGGTGTCGCCCATCGCGGACACGACGACGCAGACCTTGTTGCCGGCCTGCACCGTGCGGACGATCCGCTGGGCCACGCGCTTGACGGCGGCGGCGTCGCTGACGCTGGACCCGCCGTACTTCTGCACGACCACACCCATGGGACGGACCACCTCCGGGGCTCTGGGACGTCAGTCGTCCCGCGCTCCCCCGCTCGGGTGGAGGCGGCCGGAGTCTACCGAGGGCTCCCCCACCACCGGTCCGCGGTGCTGCATGCTGGGCGCATGAGCGGCCCGGGGGACGACGCGCGGGCACCAGGCGGCACGGCCCCTCTCGGCGTCGCGCCCGGCGGTGTCGAGGTCGTCGGTGTCGCGCCCGGCGGGATCGAGGTCGTCGGGGTACGGCGGTCCTTCGGCCCCGTTCCCGCCGTCGTGGACATGAGCCTGGTCGCGCCCGCAGGGCAGGTCACGGCCCTGGTCGGGCCCAACGGCTCTGGCAAGACCACGCTCATGCTGATGGTCGCCGGTCTGCTGACCCCCGGCGCGGGCACCGTCCTGGTTGCCGGGTCGGACCCCGCGACCGAGGACGCGGCGGTCCGGGCCCGGCTGGGCTGGATGCCCGACGTGTTCGGCGCCTGGGACGCGCTGACCGTCGTGGAGCACCTGGAGGTGTTCGCGCGGGCCTACCGCGTCCCGCCCGCCGTCGCGTCGCGCCGGGTGCGCGAGCTGCTGCACCAGGTCAGGCTGGCAGACCTGGCCGGCGCCCCGGCGCGGGTGCTGTCGCGCGGCCAGAAGCAGCGCCTGGGGCTGGCCCGGGCCCTGGTGCACGACCCCGAGGTGCTCGTGCTGGACGAACCGGCCTCGGGCCTGGACCCCGGGTCGCGGGTCGAGCTGCGCCACGTGCTGCGGGCGCTGGCCGAGGCGGGCCGCTGCGTCCTGGTCAGCTCGCACGTGCTGAGCGAGCTCGACGAGCTGGCGGACAGCGCCGTCTACGTCCTGGGCGGGCGCACGGTCACCCCGGAGGCCCTGTCGGCCGCCCACGCCCGGTCCGCGTGGCGGTTGCAGGGTCCGGACCCCGCGGCGCTGGCGGCCGCGCTGGCCGCACGCGGGCTCGACACCGTCGACGGGCCGGCCGGGGCCCTCGACGTCGCGCTGCCCGACGAGCAGACGGCGGCCGACCTGCTCACCGACCTGGTGGGCTCGGGCGTCCGGCTCAGCCACTTCGCGCCGACGGCCGGTCGGATCGAGCAGACCTACCTGGGCCTCACCGGCCCCGACGGCGGGAGGGCCGAGCGGTGAGCGCACCCACGGGCGAGGTCGGGCCCAGCGACGCGCGGGCACCGGCCGCGACCACCACCTGGGACCGGCCGACCGGTGGCACCCCGACCTGGCGGCTGTCGCGCCAGGGCGTGGGAACGGTCGCGTGGCTGGAGCTGCGCCGGCTGATGCGGGCCCGGCGATGGCTGGTGGCGTGGGCGGCCTGGACCACGCTGGTGACCGCGCTGTGCGGTCTGGTGGTGCTGTCCACGGTGACGCTCGGCGGGACGATCACCCCGGGCACCGGCACGCTGCTGTTCGGGGTCACGGTGCTGGTGGTGCTGTCGTTCGGCCTGCTGGTGGCGCCGGGGCTGGCCGCCACCAGCATCAACGGCGACAGCCGCGACGGGACGCTGGCCACGCTGCAGATGACGCTGCTGAGCCCGGCCGAGATCGCCGTCGGCAAGCTGCTCGCGGCCTGGTGCGGCACCTTGGCCCTGCTGGCCGGGGGGCTGCCGTCGCTGGTCGTCGCGTTCGCGCTCGGCGGCACCAGCCTGACCCGGCTGCTGGTGATCGTGCTGCTGGTCGGCGTCTCGCTGGCCGTCGTCACCGCGGTCGGGCTGGGCCTGTCGGCCGTGGTCGTCCGTCCGGTCGCCGGCATCGTGCTGTCCTACGTGGTCGCGTTCTGCCTGGCCGTGGTGTCACCGCTGCTGGTGCCGCTGTCCTCCGCCCTGCTGACCACGACGGAGACGGTCACCTACGTCGAGGCGGAGAACTTCGACCCCGAGACCGGCCGGCCCACCGAGTGCGTGGAGCGCCGCTCGCAGGAGAGCGTGCCGCGCACCGACCTGACGTGGTGGCTGCTGGTCACCAGCCCGTACGTCGTGGTCGCCGACGCCGCCCCGCTGCAGCCGGGCCTGGAGCCGGACGCGGGGTCCGACGTGCTGCGCGGCCTGGGCGACGTGTCGCGCGAGGCCCGGCTGGGCCCGGACCTGGTGCAGGACTGGTGCAGCGACACCGACGACCTGGTCCGTGCCGAGGAGCGCGCGGCGCTGCCCCCGGTCTGGCCCTGGGGCCTGGCGCTCTACGCCGTCCTGGTCGCCGGCTCCACGGCCCTGGTCGTCCGCCGCCTCCGTACCCCCGTCGGCCGGCTCCCGGTCGGCCAGCGCATCGCCTGAGCGCTCAGCGGACGTGCAGGGCCTCGAACTCGGCCTCGGCGGCCACGTCGGGGTCGACGTCCAGGCGGGCGTGAGCCATCAGCGACACCAGCGCACGCTGCGCCGCGGTCCCGCGCTGGCCCCAGGTCGCGAGGTAGGCGAACTGCCACCACCACAGCGCCTCGGCGACCCGGCCGGCCTCCAGGTGCCGCAGGCCGTGGGCGACGTCGGCCGCCACGCACGTCACGTCGTCGGCCAGGCTGCCGATGGCGACGTCGGGGCCGCCCTGCGGGTCGACGGTCTCGGTGTAGGTGTCCTCGTCGCCGAGCGCGGCCGCCAGGCCCAGCCGCAGCGGGTCCATGTCCAGCTCGGGGCCGGTGTCCGGCTCGAACCGGTCGGCCGGCACGACGTCGCGCGTGGCCCCCAGCCGGGCCCCGACGGCCAGGATCCGCGACAGGGCCAGGTGCAGCAGGGGGATCGCGGCGCCCTCGCCGTCGCCGGCGGCCACATGGGTCGTGGTGTCGAGGAAGGCCTGGACCTCGGCCGCGACCTCGACGGCCAGGGACACGTCGCCCTCGCCGACCTGGCTCGCGGTGCCCGTGGTGCCGCCTGTGGTGCCGGTGGTGTCAGACATCGATCAGTCTCCGTCCCTCGAACGCCCTCCCGAGCGTCACCTCGTCCGCGTACTCGAGGTCCCCACCCACCGGGAGGCCGCTTGCCAGCCTGGTCACCCGCAGGCCCATCGGCCTCACGAGCCGGGCCAGGTACGTCGCCGTCGCCTCGCCCTCCAGGTTCGGGTCGGTGGCGAGGATCAGCTCGGTGACCTGGTCCGAGGCCAGTCTGCCCATCAGCTCGCGGATGCGCAGTTCGTTGGGACCGATGCCGTCGATGGGGCTGATCGCGCCGCCGAGCACGTGGTACAGCCCGCGGAACTCCCGGGTCTTCTCGATGGCGACGACGTCACGAGGCTCCTCGACGACGCAGATGACGCTGGGGTCGCGACGGGGGTCGCGGCAGATCCGGCAGCGCTCCTCCTCGGACACGTTGCCGCACACGTCGCAGAACCGGACCCGGGCCTTGACCTGGGCGAGCACCTCCGACAGCCGCGTCACGTCCTCGGGGTCGGCCTGCAGCAGGTGGAAGGCGATCCGCTGCGCCGACTTGGGACCGACACCGGGCAGGCGGCCGAGCTCCTCGATGAGGTCGGCGACCACTCCTTCGTACACCCCGTGAGACTACGGCCGTCGGGGGTCCGCCGCGCCCACGCCCGGCCGCCGGGTGCCCACGGGTCGCACCGGGACGCTCAGGGGCCGTCGGTCCGGTCGTCCTGGATCACCTGGGCGCCGAGCAACCGGGTGAGCACGTCGGTGCCGTGCCCCGAGCCGTCCACGTCGGCGCTCGGGTCGTCGCGGGACACGACGTCGTCCACGGGCGGCTCCGGTGCGATCGGCTCGACCCGCGGCCGGGTGCGGGCCGGCGCCTCCTGCGCGTCCGGCGGGACCGGGGCGCTCCCGCCCCGAGCGGCAGGTCGCTCGGCCGGGGGCGCGGTCCGGGCGCTGGGTCCGGTGACCACGGGCCAACCGTCTGGGCCGAGGGCCGCCGGGCCGCCAGCACCCATCGGTGCCGGGCCGTCGTCGGGACCGGGGTCGGGCTCCGTGGGCCCCGGGTCCACCGGCGGAGCCCCGCCGGCGCCCCGACCGCCGACGACCCCGACCGCCTTGCGCTCGACGCCCAGGGTCTCGACCAGGGCCTCCTTGACGCAGTCGGAGTGGCCGCGCTGGTTGAACGCGTCGGCCAGCCCCTGCGTCGGGAAGCCGAGCGTGAGGCTCTGGGAGTCCAGGGCCAGGACCTGGGCGTTCTCGCTCACCAGGGTCCAGGTCAGCCGCCGGATGGTGCGGAGCCGGTCGACGACCTGGTCCCAGGTCCGGCGGACCACCTCGACCGTCACCCCCGCGGCGTCGCCCCCGGTCTCGGTCCTGGTCTCGGTCGGAGGGGCCGCCGGACGGGGGTCGCCCCCGGGCCGGGCCACGGGTGGCTGGGACGAGGGTGACTGGGTCACGGGTGACTGGGTCACGGGTGGTTGACCAGGTGCCGGCTGGGCCGGGTGCGGCCGGCTCTCGACGGGTCGCGGCGCGTCGGGCTGCCCCGCGGGCCCGCCGGGGCGGGCGGCGGCGGGCTCCCCGTTCGGCTCGGCGCCCTGGTGCGACGGGGCCGGGGCGGTCCTGGGGTCGAGCGGTCGACCCGCCGTAGCCGGCCAGTCCGGGGTCGCGGGGGTCCCGGCCGTCGAGACCGGTGCTCCCGCGGACGGGCGCTGCTGGTCCGGGCGCTGCTGGTCCGGGCGCTGCTGGTCCGGGCGCTGCTGGTCCGGGCGCTGCTGGTCCGGGCGCT
>JBBSQH010000006.1:0-111285 GCA_038258055.1 Actinomycetales bacterium | reverse complement strand
GTACGCTCGGTGAACACCGGGGCCTCCCACACATGTCGGATAGGCCGAGCAGGCCAGCCCTGCCCGACAACCCACGAGAGTGTGTGAGCGAGGCCCCGGCCTACAACCACCCCGGCGGGGCGGTCACGCCATACCGTCTAGGGAGGCGGCGCGGGCCGAGTCGCGTGCGGCGCCGGTGACCTGTAGCCGGGCCTGCTCGACGCGTCCCACCGCCACGACTAGCAGCACGGCCAGGACGATCGCGGGCACGAGCAGGACCAGCTCGACCGTGCCGAACCCGTGATCCGACCGGCCCCGCCCAGTGCCACGGAAGACCCCCCGCGGCACTTTCTGTGGCGACCGCGGCGGCGGCCTGGGCGCGGCCCGTCGCACCGCGCCTACCTCGCGGGTCGCTGGCCTTTGGGTGGCTGGGTTCATGGCTGGCCGACGAACTGCTCGATGCTGCTGCGGGCGACACCGGTGACCTGTAGGTCCAGGCCGGGGATCATCGACAGCCCGGTCGCGGTGATGCTGGCCTCGGCGGCGTCGGCGCCGCGTTCGACGGTGATGGTCTGCATGGTCACCGTGTCATCGCCAACGAGGAAGCGGTCCGCGGCGGCCTCACCGATGCCGCTGGCCTGGGCTGGGGTGAGGTCGGCGGCTGCGGCGGCGTGGGCGGCTTCCTGTGCGGCTGCGGTGACGAGCTGTTTCTCGTACATCCACAGCGCCACCTGGACGGTGCCGAAGGTCAGCAGCACCACCAGCGGTGTCAACCCGATCAGCTCGATCACGCTCGCCCCGGCGTCCCCCCGGGCGGCCGGGTGGCGGCGCCGGGCAGGTGACGGTGGTCTGCGCCGCGGCAGGTGCCGCTCGTGGCGCGATGCCATCTGTCCACCCCCTTCTCGTGAGACCGGTGGTCCTGACGGGTCGGATGTCAGGGGGTGGTGAGGTCGAGCTCGTTGGCCTTGCTGGTGAACTCCGCGACGACGATGGCGCCGATCGCGATCGCCGCCCCGGCGATGATGGTGGTGATCAGCAGCCACTCCACGATGGAGACCCCGGCGTCGCGGCCGCCGGCGAGCCGCCGGGAGCGGCGGTGGATGCCGTCCAGCAGGGTCGGCACGGCCGGAAGCAGCAGGAGTGCGACGAGCACTGCCGACAGCAGCGATGGCACCAGCCTCGCGGTAGTCGTGGTGCTGGGTGGACGGTCGGCGCGGGTGGTGGACGAGGTGTTCATGGTGGGTCCTTCCTGGTTCTCCTAGGGGTGCGAACTTGTGTGTCGAAGGCAACGGGGCGAAGCGCAGCGGGCGGCACAGCGGGCGACGCAGGTGGGTGGTGGCGGTGCTCATAGGCTCATCACCGCGGCGAGGGCGGGGTAGCCGACGAGGATCATGTAGGCGACGCCGAGGAGGATCTGGCCGAGGACGAGGGTCTGGCTGCGGGCGTTCGCGTCGCCGTGCATCTCTTGGCGCTGCCGCTCGCGCAGAGCTTCGGCCTTGGCGCGGAGGGTGGCTTCGGTTTGGGCGCCGGTGGCCTCGACCAGGCTGAGCTGGGCCGCCAGGTCGGACAGCTCGGGCACGGCGATGTCGCCGCCGAGCTGCCCGAGGCCGGTGGCGGGTGAGTCCCCGGCAAGGCGGGCGCTGCTCAACGCGTCCCGTAGCCGGCGCCAGCCGTACCCGTCACCGATCTGGGACGCGTCGCGCAGGGCCTCGGCAACGCCCGACCCGCTGGCCACCCGCATGGACACCAGGTCCAGGTATGAGGACAGGGTGCTCACGAACGTCCGCCGCAACCGCGCGGCCCGGGCCTTCACCCGCAGGTTGGGCACGACGACGGCCGCGGCGACCGCGACCAGGACCAGCCAGCCCGCGGCCAGCCCGGGCAGGCCGGTCAGTCTGGCCAGCAGGAGCAGCGGCAGCGGTGTCACGACCAGCGCCGTGATGACGAGGAGGGCCTGCCGGGCGGTGTGGGTCTGCTTGTCCACACCCAGCAGGTCGAGGTCCGCGCGGATGGAGGAGTCGGTGACCCGGTCACTCAGGGCCCCGACCCGTTCGCGCAGCGCCAGCTCGACCGCACCCAGCCCGCGCACCATCCGCCGCGACACCGGGGTCGACCCGACGCCGGCCGCCGGGCCGGCACCTGTCCACGGACCACGCACTGCCCTCGTGTCCGGGGGACCTGGTGGGTAGCCGGTGCGTTCGAGGCGGTGGAGCTGTTCGGCCAAGGTCGGGCGTAGCCGGGCCCAGGCGAGGAGCAGGAACAGGCCGGCGCCGATCAGGGCGCCGGCGGTGGCGGCGCTCACCACCGGGCACCACCCGTCACCGGTCGCCCCGTCGCGGCCCCGGCCCGGCCACCGTCGATGGACCCGGAGCCGTTGGGACTGCCGTGACCGATGGGACCGTTCGTTCCCTCGTTTCCGTGCGGGTGGTGTCCGTTGGGGTGGTGGCTGGTGAGGAAACGGTCGGGGGTCGTGTAACGGGACAGGGTGCGGATGACCGCGAAGCCGGCGGCGAGGAGCCCGACGACGAGGGCGAGGACGAGCTGGCCCGAAGGAGTCGCGTAGGGCGCGGCGTAGTCGCGGACGAACACGGCCATCGCGACCATCACCGTGACGGTCGCGGTCATGATGAGCGCGACGGCGCGGCGGGTGGAGCGGCGGTCGGACTCCACGCTGCGGCGGGCCTCGACCTCTCGGCGGGTGGCGGCGGCGAGGGTGGTGAGGGCGGTCTTGAGCTCCCGGCCCTGGGCCCGGTAGTTGAGGATCAGCGCGGCGACGGTCTGGTCGGCGATGGGGTCGTCCAGGTCGTCGGCCAACCGGCGCAGCACGGCTTCGATGGGTTCTCGGGCGGCGATGCGGGCCGTGAGCTCTTGCAACGGCCCGGCGAGGGCGGGGTGCGCGCGGGCGGACGCCGCGGGGAGGGCTTCGGGGAGACCGCGGCTGGTGGCGATCGCGTCGCGCAGCCCCTCGACCCACGCGGCCAGGGCCTCGAGGCGTTGGATGGTGGCGCGCTGCTCGGCCGCGGCCCCGAACAGCACCGGCCACGCGATCACGGCCCCCGCGGCGGCCACCGCGACCGGCACCCACCGCGTCAGCACCAGCACCGCCAGCCCCACCGCGAGGCCCGCCGCCACACGCGCCCCGGTACGCCCGGACAGCATCACCCGCAGGCGGGTCCAGGCCCCTGCTCGTGCCGTGCGGGCGGGGGCCGGGGACACCAGCAGCCACAGGCCAGCGCCGATCCCGGTGCCGGCCAAGACCGCCGTTGCCAACTGCCAGGTCACCAGATGCCCCCCGTCGCCGCGACCGAGCGCGCCGTGCCGTTGGCGCTGCCGCCAGCACTGCGAGAGCCGTTGTGTCCTGCCGGTTGGGCGGCGGCGCGCTGGGCGTCGTCGTCGAGGTGGTGGACGGTGTCTGTCCAGCCGTGGGCGCGTAGGGCGGCGGTGCGTTCCGGCGACACGGCGGCGGCAGGTTCGGCGACGTGCTGTCCAGGGGCGGCGGCGAACACCTCGCTGGTGACGACCGCGGTGCCGTCGAAGGTGCCGACCTCCACCACGGAGGAGACGTAGTGCACGGTGCTGCCGTCGGGCAGGTCCTCCCGTTGCATGTGCACGACGAAGTCCACCGCGGCCGCGGCGAGGGAGAGGGCGGCGGTGCGGGTCATGCCGACCCGGGACGCGTACAGCGCGATCCGTTCGGGGACCTCGCGGGCGGAGCGGGTGTGGATGGTGGTGAACCCGCCGTCGTTGCCCTGGGTCATCCCCTCGAGCATGTCCACGATCTCCGGGCCCATCACCTCCCCCACGATCAACCGGTCCGGGTCGATCCGCCGCGACGTCTCCACCGCGTCCGACAGCGTGATCGCGCCCCGGCCCTCGGCGTTGGGCTTGCGCTCCTCCAACGCGACGCAGTCCGGGTGCGCGACAGGGTCCTGGTCGAGGCCGAGCTCGGGGAAGTGCTCGACGGTGACGATGCGCTCCGCCGGTGGGATCTGCGCGGCCAGCGCCCGCAGCAGGACGGTCTTGCCGGAGCGGGTCTGCCCGCTGATGACGATGTTCATCCGGGCCGCGACCATCGCCTCCAGCAGCCGCTGCAGCCGCAGGTCGAAGTCACCCTTGCCGCGCAGGTCGTCCAGGGTCACGCCCAACCAGCGGCGCAACCGGATCGACACCACCGGGCGCGGCGAGCAGCCCAGGACACCGACGAGGCGGGACCCGTCGCTCAGGGTGAGCTCGATCTTCCAGTTCGTGACGTCCCACGCCTTGGAGGACGTGCCGGTGTAGGTGGCGACGTTGCGGACCCAGTCCACGAGCTCCTCATCGGACTCCGCCACGGGCGGGCCGGCCCGCTTGCGACCGTCGACGGTGGTCAGCCACACCCCGTCGCAGCCGTTGATGTTGACCTCCGACAGCTCCTCGTCATCCAGCAACACCTGCAACCGGCCCAACCCGAACAGCGCCGCGAACGCCGCAGAGATGACGGCGTTGTCCTCCCCAGCCGGGGGGAGTGGCACACCTGCGTGGACCTGCTCCCGTCGCCGCTCCGACAGCGCCCGGATCAGCAGCGAGCGGCCCATCCGCTGCTCGTCGTCGCGGGTCAGCTCCGCCAATCCCGCGTCCAGGCGCCGGCGCCGCTCCGCCCCGAGCTCCGTGACCACCGCTCCCCGCAACCGTGCCACCAGCCCCTGGTCCACCACCGGGTCCGATGCCGTGCCAGGCGCCGGGTCCGAGAGCCCGCCCAGGTCACTCGCGGAAGGACGGACGTACGACGTCTCGAGAGACAGCCCGGACGGGCCAGGGTGACCGTCCTCCGTTCGTGCCGCGGTCGCAGCCTGGTGCTCGTTCATGCATTCACCGCCCCCTCAGAGATCTGCTGGGCTCGCTCGAGAAGGCCCTGGGCGACGGTGGTGGCGCTGGTGAGCAGGGCGGATCGGTCGATGCCCCGGCCGGTGGTGGGGTGGCCGCTGAGGGCGGCGGCGGCGCGAGGGTCGTGGGCAAGGACCCCGGCGACCGGGATGTCCTGGAGCCCGGGCGCCTGGGCCAGGACGTCGCCCACGTCGCGCTGCTGCGCCCGACGTCGCCCAGGGGTGGTCGGGTCAGCGACCACGACCACCGCCAGCCGACCCAACCCCGACCTGGAGGATGAACCAGCTACCGGGCGGGGGGCGTCGTTGAGGAGGCGCGCGATGCCGGTCAGGCCGCGGCGGGTGTGCGCGACACCGGACACCGTCGCCCGCGTGATCAGCACCACCAAGTCCGCACGTGACAGCAACGCCGCCGCCGGTGACCCCCCGGACAGGAGTCGGCCGCAGTCCGCGATGACGTCTGCGTCCTCCACGTCGCCCAGCAAGTCCGCGACCGTCCCCCACGCCGAGCCCATGGCCTCGGCCTGCTCCGGCGCCGGCGGCCCCACCAGCACCGGCAAACCCCCGTCGAGGTGCTGGACGTGGTCCCACACCCGATGACCCAGACCGCCAAGAGCCCCGCCCTGGACTACGCCGCTCTGGACTCCCCAGCCCGGGATGGCGTGAGCCTGGCCGCGGGTCGACGTCGCCAACGACACGAGCCCCTTCCCCTGGACCAGAGGCCGGCCGTCAGAGGCGGGAAGGCGCCACGGCAGGTCCGCACCGGACGGGTCGCACTCCGCCAGCAGCACCCGACGCGGCCACACCAACGCCAACGCCAGGCACGACGTCGTCACCCCCGGAGCGCCCTTGTCCGCCGCCACCACGATCAACACGACCTCACCCCTCCCCCTCGACCCCGCCGGCCGGAGCCCGGCTCGCCGGACCGTCACCCGCGACGTCCCGGTCTGTCGAAGCGCTGACGGGGAGCAGGCCCACGCTGACACGACCCGCCGCCGCGGCAGCAGCCACAGCCGGGGCGTCGGCCTCGGCCACCGCGACCGTCACCAGCCACGCACCGGAAGGATCAGACGTCACCGACAGCACCAGCGCGTCATCCACCAGCACCGTGCTCACCGGCGCCTCCGCCGTGGACCCTGCCGCGGACTCCGAGGCCGGGGGGACCTGCAGGACCTGGACCACCCGGTCCGGGGTCAGCTCCGCCGCCGGCAGCTGGCCCGCCGTCAGCGCCAGGCCGATCGCGACCCGCCCCTCGCCCGGCGGGGGCGCGGCCTGGACCATGTCGGCGTGCAACAGGGCCCCGGCCGGGATCCGCGTGGTCGCGCTCTGCCCCAGCAGGAGGCCCGCGTCCGCGCCGGCGATCGCGCCTACCCCGGTACCGGACATCTCCCCCGACGTCAGATCCCCGGCGCTGAGGACGGTGCCGACCGGGATGTCCCGCGCCGCCACCACCACCTGCGTGCGGGAGTCCCCAGCCAGGTACAACGCTCCCCCGATCGCCGCGCCCGCCACGATCAGAAGCACCGCGAGCACCACCCGGGCGTTCGAGCGGCCCGCACGCGGCGCACGCAACGCGCCCGTCGACACTGTCGTGGCCATCGGTGGCGACGTGGTCGTAGTGATTCGGTCTGCCTGAGGTGCTGCCGGCGAGGCTGATCTGTTCACCACGCCTCCCTCCTGAAGGGATGGAGCTGCATGCCCCCGCTGGGGCGTCGAGAGAGCGGGACTACCCGCTGGAAGTGACGATCGCGTGGCGCTCGTACACGGGCACCGCCTGCGTCGCCGTCAACGTGAAGGGCTCCAACGTGCCGCCCGTGCCACCAGAACCGACCCAGCTCACCTGCCACACGACCTGGATCTCCGCCTGCTCCGCCCGGTTCGGACGGACATAGGTGTGCGAACACTTGCCGGGCTCGTCCTCCCGCATCCCCGAGACGTAGGCGGTTCCAAGGTTTGAGCACTCCGACCGCTCACCGTCCCCCGCGACCCACGCCGACGAGACCGGTTCCGCGGTGACCTCCGCCCAGACGCTTCCCAGCTCTGTGCGCTGCGTCAGTGCCTCGCCGTTGGTCACCCACCACCAGGTGGGCAGGTTCACCAGTGCAGGGTTGTCGTTCAACCCGTCCGGGCTCACCCCGACCGTCGGGGTCGGCAGCTGCAGCGAGTTCCGGGCCTGAGCGGCAAGCATCCCGGGCGTCACCTGCGGCACCCCAGCAGGCGCCGCACCGTCCTCCCCGTCAGGCACCCACAAGATCAGCCGCCCGCCCCCCGACGCCGCGCAGTCCTGCAGGACGAACTGACCGCCCGTCCGAGGACCCTCCGGCCCGGCCTCCACGGTCGCCCCCACCCCCACCGACTCCGCCGAAGTCAACGGCCGGTAGGTACAAGGGGCCGGGGCAGCTCCGGCTGCGACGTCGACAACCGGCCCCTGACCCTCGGCCGCGACGCCCGCCCCGCGCCCTCCTGGAGTGCTGACCTCGGTCTGGATCCAGTCACCACCTCCGCCGCCCGGACGGACCACAGGGTCAGCTGCGGCGGATGCCTGGTTGGAGAGCAGCACGCCACCGATGACCAGGAACACGGTGGTGATCGCGGGCCACCTCATTCGCAGAACACCCCAGGGTCGTCCGCATACGTCGACCCAGAGACCTTCCAGATGCCATCAACCATCGTCAACGTCGTCTCCACGGAATCTGGGAACCGACCAACGACTCGAGGCTCTTGCGTCTCCGCGTCTTGCCGAATGACGCCCCTCGTGTCTTGACAGTCCTGGACCACCGCCGTGCCGTCGGTCACCGAGGCCACCCGTGGATCCATGACCGGCGCACCCACGACGACTTCACCGACAAGGAAGCCCGCCTTGATGGAACCGTTCGTCTGCTCGAACTGCGCCCCCGTCGCCACCGGCGCGAGGTAGTCCTGAGACTGCTGCGGATCCGCATTGGCCTCAGACACCGCCGCGTAGAAGGCACGGTAGGCATCGAGCACGGCCGCCTCTTCGGGCGTCGCCGTCTCGGCCGGAGGGGTGGGTTCGGCGCTGGGGACGTCCCCCGTCGGGTCTGCCGACTCGGTGGCGGAAGCTGTCGCAGGCGCTGCAGAGGGTGGAGTCGAGAGGTTGAGCCCCTCGCCAGAACCGCCGTCGTCGGCGCAGCCTGCGAGGACCACGACTCCGATCAGGAGGACGATCTTGCTTCGTCTCATGGTCCCTCCCCGCACGAGCGACGGTTGCGAATGTAGACCTGCAAAGGGCGCGTGTCACGACCCATTTGTCTGCACTTGCACGCGGCGCGACCCTCCACACCTCAACAGGGCAGGATCCGAGCCCTCGTGATCACCAGCGTCCAGGAATCTTCACGCGGCGGTACAGCGCAGGCCCAGGCGTCATGCCCCCAGTCGTCCAGGCGCGCCGGCTGGCCATAGCTTCGATCTCTGACTTCTCACCTGGCGTCAGCGGTTCCACCGGCCCTGTTCCCCGGCGTGGACTACGCGTACACGGCCACCGTGCCCCGCGGGTCTCGTGCTGACGCTGGGGCCTGTCCCCTGGACGAAACCGGCGCGGTGGTCGCGGCGGGTGACGTCACCGCCCAGACCCAGCAGGTGATGGCGAACCTCCGAGCGGCGCTCCGAGACGCAGGCAGCGACCTGCAGCATGTGGCTCGGACGACGGTGTACGTAGCGTCGGCCGACCCGGCCGACCTCGACGCCGCCTGGGACGTCGTGCGCGACGAGGCGCCGCAGGGAGTCGACCTCTGCGTTCGCGGCGGCGCTCCGGCTCTTGGTCAGGACGGCGACCCGCTGCTGCAACCAGCCAACGTGGGAGTTGCCCAGGAGCATGTTGGCGAACGAGGTCTGGGCGGCCGCGCACACCCGGAGCACGGGGGCGAGCGTCACCGCGAAGAACGTCCCGATGAGCAGCACGTTCAGCCAGTCAGGCCAGGGCAGGCCGAGCACGTCGGTCAGGGTCTGGGAGGATCCGTCCTGGGGCAGCGTCCGACTCCTCCCCAATAGGTCAGCCCGCCGACGGCACCGCCCCACCAGGTGACGGCCACCGACCACGTCACCACGGTCACCGGGAGCACCAGCATCCCGTGCGCCACATCCAGCCATGCCTGCGTGTCCCGCAGCCGGTCCCACCAGCGCCGCAGCAAGCAGGCGCCGCCCAGGTCACCGCGGTAAAGGCCCCTCAACGCCACGCCGGACACCTGGCGCACTCGCCACCGCTCCGATCGCCGCTGCCTGTCGCCCGAGCCGTAGGACCCCGACCAGCACCGGCACCCCGACGACCGTGACCAGCAGGCCTACACCAAGGCCAAGTCCCACCAGCAGGACGGCGCAGGTCACGACGGCCAGCGGCAGCCCGCTCAGCAAGTAGACCGTGTCCCGACCCAGCCGGCGCAGGACGTTCGAGGTGACGCCGGTGACGGACGGGCTGCTCACGGCAGGGCCTGGATCCACGGTGGTCATGCGTCCATCCTCGGAAGATCACGTATGCGCCGCCAGCAAGCTGGCGGGGGTTCCGGGGTAGGGCGTACCCACCCGCTGGGGCGGGCCCACCCGCCACGAGTTGGCGGGTCTCCGGATGTCGAGGGCCAGCCGCATCCGACAACTGTTGCGACATGACAACCACGTCCGCCCTTCGGTGCACCCTGACCACCGTCACCACCGTCGTGCTCGCCTGTCTGTTCCTCGCGGCGCTGGGCTCGGCGCGAGCGGCGGCACCGGGCGATGCCCCGGATCCGGCGGCCAGCGCGATCACCGCCCAGTACGCACGGACCGCCCCGGTCCCCGCCGCGTACGCGGTGGTAAACGGTGACCACACCCTCTACGGCGGGCAGCACGGAGCCGGTCCAGACACCCCGTTCATCATCGGGTCGGTGAGCAAGTCCTTCACCGCGCTCGCCGTCCTCGTCCTGGTCCAGCGGGGTCAGCTGGACCTGGACAACCCCGTGCAGACGTACCTTCCTGACCTGCGCCTCGAGCGGGAAGGCGAGCCGGTCACCCTGCGGCACCTGCTCTCCCACACAGCCGGGATCAACCGGGCCGACTGCAACAAGGACGCCGAACGGACGTACGCGTCCCTGGCCGCCCGCGTCGACGACAATCGCGCAGCCCAGCTGCAGACCGCCCCCGGCAGCAGCTTCGAGTACTGCAACGTCGGCTACGCGATCCTCGCCCGGATCGTCGAGGTTGAGGCTGGGCGGCCCTTCGCGGAGGTGCTGCAGGCCGACGTGCTCGGGCCGCTGGCACTGACCAGAACCCACACCGACCTGACGTCGGCACGCGCGGCGGACCTGGCGCAGGGTCGCACCACGGTCCTGGGTGTTCCCGTCACGTGGCCGGAGGACGTTCGCCCGTCGGCGCTGCCGGACGGCTACGTCGTCTCGACGGTGCGCGACCTCGCGGCCTACTCTCGGTTCCAGATGGGTGACGGCACCGGCGCCGACGGCCAACGGCTCCTCTCCTCGAGGCTGCTGCAGGAGATGCACACGACCCAGATCGCTGTGCCGGGGGTCCCGCCGGAGATGGCCGGATACGGGCTGGGGTGGTTCGTGGGGGCGGACGGTGCCCGCACGGTCGTCTGGCACGGTGGCACCAACCTTCGGTATCAGGCTGACCTCGCGATGCTCCCCGCCGATGGCCGTGCGGTCGTCAGCCTGGCCGCCGGTCAGTGGCTGGCCGGCACGAAGCCCCTCACGGACGCCTCGATCGCGGGCCTGCTCGATCGGGAGACCGAGCCGACGCCCGTGTACCAGATCTCGACGGCGGTCCTCTGGCTCGCCGTCGTGGCCCTCGTGATGACCGTCCTCGGCTCCGTCGTCAGACGTCGCCGCCGCCGTGCGACCGGACGCCGGCCACGACGCTGGGCGGTCGCGCCGGTCATGAGCGGCGCCGGCTTGCTGCCCGTGGTGTTCATGGTCCCGGCCATCCAGGAGCTCGGATCCCTCTCCGCCTCCGCTCCGGTTCCTGGCCCTGGCCGCACCAGACCTCCTTGTCCTGGAGGTCCTCTGGATGCTGACGCTGCTCTGGGTGGGCCTGAGGGCCTGGGCCGACCGTCGCCGGACTCCGACCCCCGGCCTTGCGGCAACCCCGGCGGACCACCGCCTCGGGACCCTCCAATGACCAGCAGCAGCCCCCGATCGCTCGATGTCCCGCGACCTTGCGCCCGGCGAGAGGCCCGGCCTGCAGGAGCCCATCGGTCTCACGGCGCGCTGCGCCGCACGCCGGGCTCGCGCGTGCGGCCAGCTCCCGCAGGGTGAGCTCGTCGACCCCTGACCGGAACCCCTCCGCGATCAAGCGCGCCTCCGCTAAGCGGAACGGGGGCGCCGTCAACGGAAAGGCAGTTCTCACAGAGGCCGACACTCCTATCCAAGAGGGAGACACCAGGTGACCGGGACGGCGGACCGGCTTGCGGCGTCAGACGCGGCCGGTCTCATGGGCCCACATCGCGACCTCGACGCGATTTCGGGCGCCGAGCTTGCGCATGAGGCTGGCGAGGTGGGCCTTGACGGTGCTCGGGGTGATGTACACCTCGGACACGATCTCGCTGTTGGTGCGGCCCCGGGCCACAGGCACGAGGACTTCCTCCTCGCGGGCGGTGAGCGGTTCTGTCGGCTGTCTCGGTCGTGAGGTCTGGGCGTGGGCGAACGTTGCGAGCAGCCGGACGGTCACGCTGGGCGCGATCAGTGCGTCCCCGTCGGCGGCGGCGTGGACGGCCTGGGTGAGCAGGGCGGGGCCGGCGTCCTTGAGGAGGAACCCGCGGGCGCCGGCCTTGAGAGCCCCGTGGACGTACTCGTCGAGGTCGAAGGTGGTGATGACCACGATCGGCAGGGGGTCGGCGACGGCGGGGCCGGCGAGGGCCCTGGTGGCCTCGACGCCGTCCATCAGCGGCATGCGGATGTCGAACAGGCCCACGTCGGGACGCAGCTCGAGCGCCAGGCGGACTGCCTCGCGCCCGTCGACGGCGCCACCGACGACCTCGATGCCGGGTTGTGCGTCGAGCAGCATCGTCAGCCCGGAGCGCACGATGGGCTGGTCGTCGGCGATGAGGACCCTGATGCTCATCGTGGCGTCCCGGTCCGTGGCAGGACCGCCTCTACCCGCCAACCCCGCTCGGCGACGGGGCCCGCGTGGAAGGTGCCGCCGAGCAGTGAGGCGCGTTCCCGCATGCCCACCAGGCCGAAGCCAGATCCACCGCCGCCGGCGGCGGAGCCGTCGTCGTCGATGGTGAGCCGTACCTGGTCGGCCTCGCCCGTGACGGCGACCGCGACCTGGGTCGCGTGGCGGGCGTGCCGTCGAGCGTTGGTGACGGACTCCTGGGCCAGGCGGTAGACCGCGGCCCCCACCGCGGGGCTGAGGTCGTCGAGCTCGCCGGTCAGCGTCACCTCGACGCGGGGACGGGTCCGGCCATCGGTGGCGAGCTGCTGAACCTCGGCCACGCCGGGCTGCGGGGCGAACTCGGTGCCGTGCGCGGCGCGGAGGACGCCGACGATGGCGCGCATCTCGGTGAGGGTGCGGGCCGCTGCGTCCTCGATGATGGCCAGGGCCTCGACCGCCTGCTCGGGGTGGGACGCCGCGACGGCGCGTCCCGCCTGGGCCTGGATGGCGATGCCCGAGACGTGGTGGGCGACGGTGTCGTGGAGCTCGCGAGCCAGTTGTTCGCGTTCGCGGGCCTTGGCCTCGTCGATGTCGCGCAGGCGGCTCCTCGTCGATAGCGGATGGCGGCACCGAGCGCTGCCGCGAACAGGAAGAACCCGAAACCTGCAACCGTCTCCGCCAGGCTCACGCGGTCGGCGACGTAGGTGACGGCCAACCAGACCCGGATGACCCCGAGGCCGCGAGAGGCCTCCCGACCGGAGCCCCACCGGAACAGTGCGTAGGCCAGGATCAGCGTCGCGGAGATGCTGCTCAGCAAAGCACCCTGCCCGCCGGTGAGGATCCTGACGATGTCGACGATCGTCAAGGTGCCGAAGCCGACCGCAACCGCGACGAGCGGGTGCGTGCGTCGCCACAGCAGGGGGCCGAGGACTGCAAGCGTCGCGAGCAGCAGCAGCGGGCGTGGCGCCAGGTCCTGACGAAGCAGCAGTTCCACCACGGACCAGCAGACCAGTGCTAGGACCAGGGCCCAGTCCCGCGGCCCCCGGCCCGGGGCATTCCTCGGTCGAGGTTCGGCCCGCAGCGAGCGGAGTGCGCTGGTGGCCATCGGACCAGCCTAGGCAGCCCGCTCACCCGGTGTATCCGCCGAAAGTACAAGAGCTCGGCTGTGCCAACGCCAGGTCGGATCAGGCCCCCGGGCTGATGTGCCCGCCGCCGGCATCCGTGACGGTGAGAGCAACCACCCGACCACGGCAAGGAGCACTGCGATGAGAACGCCTCGATCCCGCACCGCACTGGAGGAGCCCCGTATCCCCGTCCAGGTGAAGCTCGCAGCAGCCTGGACCAGCTTCATGCTCCTGTACGTCTACGTCGACATCTTGGGCTTCTACAAGCCGGGCGTCGTCGACGACATCCTGGCCGGCACCGTCCATGACTTCGACACCGGCCCGACCTTCGTGTCCCTCGGGCTCACCGCTCTGGCCGTCCCGATCCTCATGGTGATGCTCTCCACGACACTGCCCGCCCGCGCCAACCGCATCACCAACATTGTCGTGGCCACGCTCTACATCCCCTTCTCGATCTACAACGCGGACGGGGAGCCGCTGGCCTACGCCTACTTCTACGGCCTGGCCATCGGGCTCGAGGTGCTGCTCCTGGCCTTCGTCCTGCGCTCCGCCTGGACCTGGCCCCGCACGGCGTCGACACCGGACCTCGCCGTCCCCGGCCGGTCGCAGGTCCGGGCGGGACGGTAAGCAGCAGCGGCCATGAGCGACGGACACGCACCCGCCGAGCGCAACGGCGACACGACCGCCGTGGGCACCGGCGGCCACACCGCCGCGAGCCGGCACCCCGGTTCCTGCTCACCTCGGTCGTGGGCCCCTGACCCTGCCCGCGGCACGGCGCCGCCTGACGCGGACCCGGCACCGTGCCTGATCGGACCGGACCGTTGACGATGGCACCGGAGGGCATGGACCCGGATGGACCGTCGGCACAGGGGCTGCAGGCGCGTCGCGCCGTAGCCCTCGCCGTCCCCGGGGTGCTCGCCGTCTCGGTTCCGCTTCTCGGCTTCGTGGCCTCGCTCCTGCTGCCACTGATCGCCGCCGGCGCTCGTGTGCTCCTCTGGCCACGCACCCGCCCGAGCACCGGGGATGTCTGGGCAGCGCTGATGGTGGCGGGGCTGTGGCTGCCGTCGCTCCTGGCTGTTGTCTCGGCGGGACGTGTGGGGTCTGAGGCCTCCACCTGGCTGCTGCTCCCGCTCTGCGCGCCGTCGGGAGCGGCGCTTGTCGTCCCGGCCGTCCTGGCGGCCTCCGCCTACCTCGCCGGTCTTGCCGCCAGCATTCGCATGCGCGTCCCCTGGCGCTGGGCGCTCGGCGCCTGGGCCGCGTCGCTGACCTACTGTGCCTCCGCCAGGTGGCTCGTCGACTTCTCCTGCATGGCCTGAGACCAGGGCGGGCGCCTCGCGGAGGCGACCCGTGGCCACCGGATCAGCCTGGGCAGCCCGTCCACCTCGTACCCGCCGAAAGTACGAGAGCCCGGCTGTCCCGACGGCGAGGTCGGGACGGGCCCTGGGGCTGATGTGCCCACCGCCGGTAGCCGTGACGGTGGAAGCAGCCACACGAGCACGGCAAGGAGCACAGCCATCACAATGCCTCGACCACGACAGGAGCTTCCAGTGCAGATCGAACAGGGACCGGACCAGGGGACCCGCCCGGCGCCGGGGGTGAGCCCGGCCGGGGCGACGACGGTGCGGGTCGTCGGTGCCGCGGCGATCGCGCTCGCAACGTCGGTGGCGATCCAGAACGTGATGTTCGGTTAGGCCGAGGCTCCCGGCTACGGGGACCCGATCGAGGAGGTGCTCGCCTGGCACGCGCAGAACCGGGTCGTCGTCGCGATCGCGGTCGGCCAGGAGGCGTTGCACCTGCCGCTGCTGCTCGGGTTCCTGACCGGTCTGCACGGCCTCGTCGCACGTCGCGGGGGTGCGGGAGCGGGCTGGTCGCGCCTCGCGGTCGCCGCCGGCGCGACCTACCTGGCGGTCTCCGCGCTCTACGCCGTCCTGTGGATCGGAGCGGTGCTGCCCGCCGCAGAGCTCAGCGAACCGAGCCCGGCGTTCGAGCTGGCCTGGCAGATGCATGCCGCAGCGTTCGCGCTGACGCTGCCTGCCCTCGGCACCACCTTCATCGGTGCAGCGCTCGCCGCACACGCGAGTGGGCTGACACCGCGGTGGCAGCGTTCGCTCGGGGTGGCCGGGGGAGGCCTGCTGCTCGTCGCCGGGGCGGGCGGCCTCGCGATCGCAGACGGTTCGGCGTGGCTGTTCGTGGGGCTGCCCGGCCTCGCCGCCTGGATCGTGTGGCTTCTCGCGACCGGGGTGCGATTGGTACGCGCCCGTGCCGACCGACCAGACGAACGCCGCAGGCCGGACGCCGCAACAGGAACGAGCGCCCAGTCATGACCGAGGCGCGCGCACGCACGACGCGCGACGGCGACACGACCACCGCGGCCACCGCGGCCACCGTGGCCACCGACGACCACCACCGGGCAGGAGGCGGCCCGGTCCCCACCTCACGGCGGTCGTGGGCCCCGGACCTCGCCCGCGGCGGGGTGCTGCTCGGCATCGCCTTGGCCAACGTGGGTCTGTACCTGCACGGCAGCGAGATCGGCCCCGGTCTGCGCCCCGTCGACGGGAGCCCGCTGGACCTCGTCGTGACCCTGCTGGTCAACGACCGCTCGAGGCCGATGTTCGCCCTGCTCTTCGGCTTCGGGCTCGTCACGATGGCGCAGCGGCTGAGCGCCTCCGGCGCCGGACCACGACGGCAACGCTCGGTCCTGCTCCGGCGCCAGCTGATCCTCGTCGCCTTCGGCGGACTCCACGCGGGCCTGCTGTTCGGGGGCGACATCCTCGGCGTCTGCGGCGCCACGGGACTCCTCGTGCTGCTGCCGATCAACCGCCGGCCCCGCGTCCTCGTCGCCTGGGGGACCGCCAGCCTGGTCCTGATGGGCGTCCTCTTCTCCCTGGTCGCCGTGGCTCCGGACCTCCCGGCCGCATCGTCGGAGTACCTCGTGTCGGTGCTTCAGCGCCTGTCCGTCTGGGTGCTCGGCATCGCCGTCGGCACGGTCGTGATGATCGTGCTGGCCCCGATGCTGATGGGGGTCGCGATGGCGCGGGCGGGGCTGCTCGACCAGCCCTGGGAGCACCGCCCCCTGCTGCGTCGCCTCGCGGTCCTGGGGTTGCTGGTCGGCGTGGCCGGCGGCCTGCCGTACGCGCTGGTGGTGGCCCGGGTCTGGGAGCCGGGGGCCGTGACGTCAGGGGCGCTGTCCGCCGTCCACGCGATCACGGGCACGGCCATGGGTGTGGCCTACGTCTGCCTGTTCGCGCTGTGGGCGGCCCGGCTGCACGACCGTCGCGCCACCCGCCGCGGCGCGCCGGCGGTCCTGGCCGCCGTGGGCGAGCGCTCGCTCACCTGCTACCTGCTGCAGTCCATGGTCCTGGCTCCGCTGCTGTCGCCGTGGGGACTCGGGCTCGGTGAGGGGATGGGCACGGCGACCGCCTACGGCATCGCCGTGCTGGTGTGGCTGTTCACGGTGGCGGTCGCGTGGTCGCTGGCCGTCGCCGGTCGTCGAGGGCCCTTCGAGGTCCTGCTGCGACGGTTGACCTACGGCCCCCGCCCCGCCGCACCCGCCCGGTCGCGGTGAACGCCCGCACCACTCCCCTGACGCCTACGCCCGCGAAGGCCGAGAACCGTTGAGCACCCTGACTGAGGACCACCCGACCTCGCACGCCGCCACCGCACCCGCCCCCGGCACCCGGCAGATGCACGGCGCCGAGATCATCGCCGGCGGCTTCTCCTCCCGACTCAGGAGAGCATGACCGTGATGGCCGCCTGCGCCCGTACGACCGACGACGACGTCCACGCCGGAGCGGTGGGTCGGAGGACCTCGTGATCGTCGTGCTGTCCGTGGCGGTCCTCGGTGTGGTCGTCGCCGCGTGGACGCCGCTGCGCCGCCGCCGGTCCACGCTCGCCATCGGCCTGTGCCTGATCGTGGTCGGGCTGCTGAACGTGCTGGCCGGTGCCCCAAGGTGGATGGTCGTGCCGCTCACCGCAGCCGTGGCCCTGGCGACGGTGGCAGTGGCCCTTCAGGTGCGGCGGCAGCCGGCGGGTGAGCCGCGTCGGATCCGAAGGGCCGTTGCGGCGGGGTCCGCCTCGACCGCGGCTGCGGCCGCCGCCGTCATCGCGGGGGGAGCGGCCTGGGCGCTCCCGACGCTGGAGCTCCCGCAGCCGACCGGAGGCCGGGCCGTCGGCACCTCCGTCCTGCAGTGGGGCACGGGCAGGCCCGAGGTGCTCACCGACGACCCGACCGACAGGCGGGTACTCGTGGCGCAGCTCTGGTACCCCACCCGGGCGACGGGCCCCGGTGGGGCCTACCTCGACAGCTCGGTGGTCTCGGACGCCATCGCCGGCCAGGCCGGGCTCCCGGGGTTCCTGCTCGACGGGGCGCTGCAGGGACGCACCAACGCGGTCACCGACGCCCCCCGCGACGAGGGGGCCCATCTCCTGGTGCTGTTCTCCCCGGGCCTCGGTGGCGTCCGCACCCAGAACTCGGCGTGGGCGGAAGACCTCGCCAGCCACGGCTACGTCGTCGCGGCCGTGGACCACCCGTACGACTCCGCGGCCGTCGTCCTGGAGGACGGGTCGGTCATCCGCTCGGCCCTCGCGGCGACGGGGGACGACGAGGAGGACCAGCGCGTCGCCGACGAGCTGGCGAGCATCCGGGCCGACGACCTCATCGCCACCCTCGACCATCTCGAGCCGGGTCTGACTTCACACGGCGTCGCCACGGCCGGGCACTCCATCGGCGGCGCCGCGGCGATCCTGGCCGCGTCCAGGGACGACCGTGTGGACGCGGTCGTCAACCTGGACGGGTTGCCACGGCGTGGCCGGCCGCGGGTACCGGTTCTCGCCGTCGTCGCGGGCGCCGGGACCGGCAGCGCTGAGGGCGACGCCCGCTACGACGCGGCGCTCACGGACGTTCTGGCCGCGTGCGGGACACGCGTGGTGGTCCCCGGGGCGCAACACCTCAGCTTCACCGACGCCGCTCTGTTCCTGCCCCCGCTGCCGTCCCTGATCGGGTCCGGGGAACGCACCGCGGGCCTCGACGTCGCCACACGGGCGACACGGAGCTTCCTCGCCACCGCCCTGCGGGGTGGGCCGAATCAAGAGCCTCGGTGTTGAGAGCCCGCGACCCGACTGCGACGCGGCGCAAGCCCGCCCCGGCAGACCGCCAGACGGTCGGAGCGACCCTTGCCATCCATACGACGTAAGGCTAACGTTCGCGTTGTCCTTACATCGTAAGTCGCAAGGGAGCTCCCGTGACCGCCACCACCAGGCCACCCCGCACATCAACGGTCCATGCCGGACCGCGCCGCCGCACCGAGCGGGGCGTCGCCGTCCTGTTCCTGCTGGCGACCGTCTCCTTCGCGGTCGGGGACGCCCTGCTCGACCGCGCCCCGCTGCTCGGGACGCTGCTGCAGGCGGTCACCGGCATCGCGGTGCTCGGCACCGGCCTGCTGCTCATCCCCGTCCTGCGACCGCACGCTCGCCGACGTGCTGAGGGCTACCTCCTGGCACGGGCGCTGGAGTGCGCGGCCATCGTGGGGTGCGGGGTGTGGCTGGTGTCCTCCGGGTCGATGGTGCCGTCCTACGCGCTGCTCGTCTACGGGTTCACCGGCGTCGGGGGGCTGCTCCTCACCTCGGCGTTGCTCACGTCCGCGCTGATCCCCCGATGGCTCGCCTGGCTCGGCGTCGCCGGGTACGCCGCCCTGCTGCTGGGGGCCGGCCTGGACGTCCTCGGCGAGGTGGACCTGGCTACGACCACCGGTGCGGCGTTCCTCGCGCCGGGCGGGCTGTTCGAGATCGCATTCCCCGTGCTGCTGCTGGTCCGAGGGTTCCGACGGTGACCGAGCGCGACACCTTGTCCACGCCGCCCCCCCATGGCCCGAGACCCCAGGGCAGTGACCCCACGACCAGGAGACCCCACATGAACACCTCTCTTCGAGCTTCTGCGCTCAGCGCAGGCATCTCGATCGCGCTGATGGCGGTGCTGGCGATCGGCCTGGTGCTGGCCCTGGGCGACGGTGCCACGGGGGTCGCGGCGGTGCTCGTCCTCCTCATCGCGACGCTGGATGTGGTGGCCGGCGTCGCCCTCTACCCGGTCCTGGCTCCGGGGGGACAACTGCTGGCCAGGGCGGCGACCGCGATGCGGGTCGCGTACGGCGCTGTCTTCGCCGTCGCGGCGGGCTTGCTGCTGGCACCGTCCGACACCGAGCGCTTCCAGGCCGTGTGGGACGCCGGGCTTCTCCTCTTCGGGGTCCACCTCCTCCTCGTGGGGCTCGCTGCCGTCCGAGCAGCCTCCGTCCCCACGTGGATCGGGGTGCTTGTCCTCGTCGCCGGCGCGGGCTATGCCGTCGACGCCACCCTCGTCGCCCTCACCCCCGGCGGCTTCTCCGTGGCGACGGTCACCTTCGTCGGCGAGGTGGTGCTCGCGATCTGGCTGATCAGTCGCGGTGGCCGCGCGCGTCCCGCCCTCGCGCGGACCGCGGAGGCGGCACCGGCGCTCGACGAACCGGTGCGTTGACGCCGTGTCGGGAGAGGTGCACCGCACGGCGACTCGGGAGCTGCAGGCACGGGGTGCCATAGCGCTCGCCGTTCCCGGGATCCTCGCCTTCTCTCTCCCGCTAGTCGGCTTCCTTGCCTCGCTCCTGCTGCCATGGCTGGCCGCCGGCAGGCGTTCCCGCCTGTGGCACAGCACTCACCGCAGCGCGGGACACTTCTACGCCGGACTGACGCTGGCGGGGTTGTGGCTTCCCGCGCTCCTGGCTGTTGCCTCGCAAGGGCGGCTGGGGTCCACAGCTGCCACCTGGCTGCTCATCCCTCTCTGTGCCCCGTCGGGGGCGGCGCTCATCGTCCCCACCGCACTGGCGGCCGTCGTCTACCTCGGCGGTCTGTCTGCGAGCGTCGGCATCCGGCGCCCGTGGCCCTGGGCGCTCGGGGCATGGGCCGCGTCCTTGACCTACTGGGCGGCGGCCCAGTGGCTCGTCGACTTCTCCTGCGTGGCCTGACCCGCCCGGACCCCGCCCTCCGCGGTCCTGGGTGGTGGGGCCGAACCGCCTGCTGTGGTGCACCCGATGTCGGCTCGGAAGTCGGCGCGCCACCGGCGGGCACCGAGCTCAGGTCCGTCCGGCAGGCCCCGGCAGCCTGGCGAGCCCATCCAGGACCAGCTCCAGCCCGACGTCGAACTCGTCACCGAAGTCGTACCCGGGCTGCATGACCCGCTCGGTCGCCAGCTCGACCAGGTGCGGGTAGCGGTCGGCCGGCACCGCGGCCATGATCGTCGCGGCCAGGTCGCCCTCCCACTCCCCCGGCCCCAGCGGCAGGTTTGCCTCCTGCATCGCGAAGCCATAGGTGAAGGCGTCGAGCACCGCGATCGCGTGCCCCGCCTCGACCACCGAGAACCCGTCCGAGCGCAGGCAGCCGAGCACCGCGTCGTGGTGGGCCAGAGTCGCCGGCCCGGGCTGGGTGCGGGAGTCCAGGAGACCCACCGCCCAACGATGCGCCTGCAGGACCCGCCGCGCCGACCGGCACCGGAGCTCCATCTCCGCCCGCCAGGAACGACCCGCCCGGGGGAGCGCGAACTCCCCGAACACCACGTCCACCATCCCGTCGACTAAGTCCGACTTGCCCTTCACGTGGTGGTAGAGCGACATCGCCTCCACCCCCAGCTCGGCGGCCACCGCGCGCATCGTCACGGTCGCAAGACCGCCCCGGTCCGCCAGGGACACGGCGACCGACGAGACCCGGTCACGGCTCAGAGCCGGACGGACCTCAGACCCTCGACGGCGCGGGGGTGACATAGCTCGCTCCTCGGCTCCTGGGTTGCTGTACGTACGGTGTAAGGCTATCGTCAATCTGTCCCTTACGTTGTAAGTCACAAAGGAGCCGCTGCATGTCCCCGACCCCACGCCCGCCGACCCCTGACTCTTACGCCCCGATCGCACCGGCCCGTCCGGGCGCAGTCTCGGCCGGGCCCGCCACCAGCACCATGCGCGCCGTCGTGCAGGACGGCTACGGCGGCGCTGACGTGCTGCGCTACACCGAGGTGGGCCGTCCGACGGCCGAGGACGGTGAGGTGCTCGTCCGGGTGCACGCCGCCGGGGTGACCCGAGGCGTCTGGCACGTCATGACCGGCACGCCCTACGCGGTGCGACTGGCCCTTGGGCTCCGCCGGCCGAGGCAGCCCGTCGTGGGCCTCGAGCTCGCCGGCACGGTCGTCTCCGTCGGGACGGGAGTGACGCGGTTCGCCCCCGGTGACGAGGTGTTCGGGACGGGGACGGGCGCTTTCGCCGAGTACGCCGTCGCACGCGAGGACAGGCTTGCCCGCAAGCCGGCGGGGCTCACGTGGGCGCAGGCCGCGATCGTGCCCGACTCCGGGGCCACGGCCCTGCAGGCCCTCACCGACGTCGGTCGCGTCCGCGCCGGTCAGCGGGTGCTGGTGACCGGCGCATCTGGCGGGGTCGGCAGCTTCGCCGTGCAGATCGCCACGGCGCTCGGGGCGCGAGTGACTGCCGAGTGCAGCCGGGCCAAGGCCGACCTGGTCCGCACCCTCGGCGCCCACGAGGTCCTCGACCACGCCGTCGACGACTTCGCCGACGGCTCCCGGAGGTTCGACCTCATCATCGACATCGCCGGCAACCCGTCTCTGTCACGGCTTCGCGCGGCTCTGACCCCGACCGGCACCGCCGTCCTTGCCGGCGGTGAGGGCAACGGCGCCCTGACCGGTATGGGCCGACAGCTCCGCGCCTCGATCGTCTCACCGTTCGTCGGACAACGGCTGACGATGATGATTGTCAAGGGGCGTACGGGCGACCTGGAACGGCTGGGGGCGTTGATCGATGCGGGCGGCCTGACTCCGGCCCTGGAGCGGTCCTACCCCCTCGAACGGGCCGGGGATGCGCTCCGCCGTCTCGCCGCGGGCGACGTCCGCGGCAAGGTCGCGGTCGTCACATCGACCTAAGTCCCCCGATCCCACCCAGGGCGCTGCAGCACCCTCCCCCCTCTCCGACCTCAGCCGCCGTCAGTCGGCGCACAGCTGGTGCTACGCCACGCGCGAGGCGGGTGTCGACAGGCGGGGCGTCAGATGCCCCCGTCCCATTCGCAGGCCTTGCGCTGCTCGTCGCTGCTGCCGAGCCATCGTCGGCCTGAACGGGAGACAAAGCCCCTCGTCGACCGGGGGCGGGAGTCCGTGCCGGCAGGGACGCCGGCCCACCTGGTCAGGCGTCGTGGTCCACCACGGTGGTCGCTCGTCACGTCACGAGGCCGCTGTCGTAGGCGGCGATCACGAGGTGGGTCCGGTCCCTCGCCCCCACCTTGGCCAGCAGCCGGCTCACGTGGGTCTTGGCGGTGGCCGAGGACATGTGCAGCGTGGCCCCGATCTCGGCGTTCGACAGCCCGCGAGCGACCCATGCGAGCACCTCGGCCTCCCGAGCCGTGAGCGTGTCGACCCACGCCGGCTTCGCAGGCGCGACGGACGTCTCGACGAATGCCTTGATCAGTCGTCTCACCAGCACGGGGGCCAGCACAGATTCCCCCTGCGCGACCAGGTGCACCGCGTCGAGGAGGTCGGGTGGGCGTGCGTCCTTGAGCAGGAAGCCACTCGCCCCGGCCCGCAGCGCGGCGTGGACGTACTCGTCCAGGTCGAAAGTCGTCAGGACGATGACCCTCGTGCTGCTCAGGTCCGGATCGGCCGTGATGGCGGCGGTCGCGCTGACGCCGTCGCGACGGGGCATCCGGATGTCCATGAGCACGATGTCCGGTCGCAGGCGTCGAACCACGTCCAGTGCGTCGTCGCCGTCACTGGCCGTTCCGACCACCGCCACCGACGCGTCCGAGGACAGCCGGGCCGCGCAGCCCGACCGCACCTGGTGCTCGTCGTCGACGACGACCACCGTGATCACCGGACTTGCCTGTCGACGGGGAGGGTCGCGCGCACCAGGAAGCCGCCGTCGTCGCACGGGCCGGCCGACACGCTCCCGCCCAGCGCCTCGGCTCGTTCCCGCATCCCGGCGAAGCCGTGGCTGGTGACGTGCGGTGTCAAGGTCGCAGTCGCGACCACCGAGCCGTTGTCGCGGACCGTGAGGTGGACGGCCCCGTCGTGGTGGTCGACGCGGACCGTCGCCGCGGTGGCCCGGGCGTGACGTACGACGTTGGTGAGGGCCTCGCGGGTGATGCGGTAGACGGCCATCCCGGCCTGTCGGGAGATCATCGCGGTGTCGTCGGGCAGGGTGAGATCCACGGTGATACCGGCCAGCCGGGCGGTCTCGACCAGGGCCGGCAGGTCGGCCAGCCCCGGTGCCGGGTGGTAGCTCGGCTGGCCGTCACGCAGCGTGGAGACGACGGCGCGCACCTCACCGAGCGCATCCCGGCTGACCCGGGCGATGTTGTCCAACGCCTCGGCTGCGCGTCGCGGTTCGGTGTCGATCAGGTGCTGGCCGACGCCGGCTTGCACGGCGATGATGCCCAGGGAGTGACCGACGATGTCGTGCAGCTCCCGCGACACGTGCAGACGTTCCTCGCTCGCCGTTCGCATCGTGGCCTCGTGGGCGGCGCGGGCACGGGCCTCGGCCAGGTCGACCCGGAGCTGAGCGCCCCGGCCGAGCGCGAGCGCGGCGCCGAGGGCGAGCACCGAGGCGACGGCCTCGCGACCATCGAAGGGGGTACCGCCTCCCCACCACAGCAGGGCGAAGCAGAAGCATGCTGCGGCCGCGCAGGCGATCACCTCGCGGTCGGGGCGAGCCACCGCGACGAAGGACCCGCCGACGAGGAGGACCAGCGGCAGGGCTCCGGCGTTGTAGCCGAGCAACCACAACCCCGTGATGGCCGCGAGGCTGACGAGGAACGCCGGCGTCGCCCACCGTCGGCGCCAGGCGTAGGGCACCGTCGCCAGGCCAAGGAGCACCATAAAGAGCGCGTCGCGCGGGGTGAAGGAGAAATCGGGGTCGCTCTGCGTCGACGCCGCTGAGCTGACCCAGCCGATGACCAGGAACGCGGCGGCGACCATGGCGTCGACCAGCCGGGGCGTCGTGGTCGCCAAGCTCCTCACGCGATGACAGTAGGACCGGGCGCAGGCATCGACATCGCCCTCGGGGCGGACGCCGGGTCGTCCGCTCGGCGTACGTCCGCACCGGGACATCGAGCCCGAGAGTCGATGTGCCCGGCGATCCCTCACGATGATCCTGACGGCATGACCACCTCGCCGAGCAGAGTGCCGGGCCCCCGCCCGTTGCCTGCCGCCCACCTTCGATCCGACCAGTACTCGCTGACGAAGATCCTCCTGATCTGGGCGTCGGTGACGGCGCCGATGGCAGTCCTCGCCTTTGCTGTGGCGCCGGCGCTCATGCCCCTTACCTCCCTCCACCCGGGACTCGTCCACTGGCTGCTCATGGTGGTGGGCATGATGTGGCAGCTCGTGGTCTCACTCGTGATCCTGCGCCGTGAGCTGGGCAGCCTGCAATGGCGAGGCGTCAAGGAGCGGATCTGGCTGAACGGCCCCCGCGACGCGAAGACCGGGCAACCTCGGCGCAGGCTCTGGTGGTGGGTGGTCCCGGCGATCGCCGCGAACGCCCTCGGCGGCCTGCTCGCGACCCAGCTGGACATATTCTGGACGGACTGGCTGCCGGTCCTGAGCGAACCGTCGTACACGCGCATCGACGCTCTGGCGGACCCACAGTTCGAGGGCCAGTGGTGGATCCTGGGGTTGGCGCTCACGAGCAACCTGTTCAACTACCTCCTCGGCGAGGAGCTGCTGTTCCGCGGCGTGCTCCTGCCCCGGATGTCTGGGGTGTTCGGCCGTTGGGACTGGGTCGCCAACACGGTCCTCTTCGGCCTCTACCACCTGCACAAGATCTGGTTCCTGCCGAGCATGGTCGCCAGCTCGTTCGGTATCTCGTGGGCCGCCAGGCGGTACCGCAGCCTGCTGATGGGCGTGGTGGTCCACGGCGTCGAGGGGTTCTCCATCTTCATCCTCCTGGCAGTGCTGCTCGGCTGGTACCCGTGAGCCGGCGCCCGAGGTCCCGAGTCCAGGCATGGTCACGGACCTCGGCCACCTGGTCGACCGGGTCGACCGGGTCGACGCGACAAGCGCGGCGCAACCCCGCCCTGAAGACCGTCAGACGGTTAGTTTCCGAGGGCACGCATAGGGCACTGGCTCCCAATTCCTCCCTACGGCCGCCTGCTGCCAGGCACGATCGGTGACAGCCGGACACGCGGAGGAGGTTGCTCAGACCGACTGCACATGGCCGCGCGACGACCGCGCGCGCAACCCGCTGGTCAGAGCGTCTTCCCTGGTCAGCAGCCTGTTCGGCTCCGGCGGAGGGCGTGGGATTCGAACCCGCGAGACGGGGGTGACCCGCCCAACGGTCTTCACGACCTTCCGCTGTACCGGCCCTGATCCTCGAACCGACAGTGGTGCGGGCACCATTCGGGCACGGACAGACCACGCCTGCTGTCACAGGTAGCGCATCGGGTCGACGGGGCTGCCAGCGACCCGGGTCTCCAGGTGCAGGTGGCAGCCGGTCGACGTGCCGGTGGTGCCGACGTACCCCATGACCTGTCCGCGGCTGACCCGCTGCCCCGCGCTCACGGAGAGCCGGCTCTGGTGGGCGTAGGCCGTGGACAGGGAGCTGCCGTCGACATCGCCGTGCGCGACGACGACGAGGTTGCCGTACCCGCCGCCCCAGCCGGCGCTGACGACGGTGCCGTCGGCCGCGGCCGTGATCGGCGTGCCGCACGGCGCCGCGAAGTCCGTGCCGGCGTGCAGCTTGCGGTGTCCGAGGACCGGGTGAATCCGGTACCCGTACTGCGACGAGGTCCGCGCGCCCTCAAGCGGCGGCGACATTAGGCCCTTGAAGGCGTAGCTGTCCGCCTCTGGCCGGTCGGCCTGGATCGCCTGGGTGACCGCGGCGGCCTCGGCGGACTGGGTGGCCGCCGCGGCCCGGGCGGCCTCGGCCAACGCCTCCCTCAGGGCGACCCGCTCGGCCTCCTGGCGTTCCCGCTCGACCGCCCCCGCGAGGGCCTCGCCGGAGGAGGTCAGCAGGGCTTGGCGGGCGGCGAGCGCGGCCTCCGCGTCGCGGTGACGGACCTCGGCCTCGGTCTCGGTCTCCAACTCGACGCGCAGCTGGCGGAGCTCCTGCACCTGCGCGGAAGAGGTCACGGCGACGTCGACCCGGTCGCGCGCCCGCTCGACGGTGGCGGCGTCGGAGTCCAAGTCGATCCTCGCGGTCTGGAAACCGGAGGCCGCGTCCGCGAAGCCGGAACCGGTCGAGGCAAGGGCGGTCCAGGCCAGCTCGACCGTGCCGCCGGTCCGGTACAGCGCGCGGACGCGGCCGGCGGCGACGGCGCGGTCACTACGCACCTCCCGGCCGGCGTCATCCAGGGAGACCTGCGCCTGCACCTCCTGGGCGCTCAGCGCGTCGAGCTCGGCGCTGACCACGTCCCAGTCCTCGAGGGCGAGCTCGGCTCGGACGTCGAGTTCGTCCACCTGGGCGGCGAGCGCGTCGATCTGGGCGCGCAGCACCTCGCTGCTCGCGGCGGGGTCCACCGGGGGGGCGGGGTGACCGGGGGCGGGGCGAGGGCGACCGGGCGGGGCCGGGCGGCGGGCGCAGTCGGGGCGACGGCTGCGGGTGCCGCCGCGTCCGCGGGGGCCCCGCCGAGCACGACGACGGCGGTGAGTAGGGCGCAGCCGGCAGCACGTAGGCGTCGACGCCGGTCCGGCAGCACCGTCGTCCAGCCCGCGGCGTGCACGTCGGTGGCCGACACGGCGAAGCAGCGTTCGCTAAGCGGGACCAGTATCGGCGCGGTGCGCTCGATGGTCATGGGTTCGACGGCCTCGGCACTAAACCTCTTGACGGACTGGGGGACGAACGAGAGACAGCCAGCGACCTCGGTCTCGCGTCGCAAGAGAAGGTGCACACCCTCGGGTCGGTTGTTCTCTGCGTCTCCCTGAGAACCTGCCACCCGCTCGGGCGAACGCAGGCCCGACGCAGCCTGGTCGGTTCCGGTCCGCCTTCCACAGCACGGAACGAAACACCGAGAGCAGCGTGCTGGCCCTCGGGACTGCTGCACGAATAGGTGACGGTCGGCCTCAGACGGCCTGTGCGAGCTGGGGGGCGGGACTATCTGCCCGCACCCGGCGATCACGTCCCCCGACCCTCGGAGACAACAGGGGCATTGCTGCAGGTCAGGGACGTTCGCGAGGGTCAGGCCCGCCTTTCCCGCAGCTGACGGAGGGCGAGGGGCTCGAACCCGCGGAAAGGTTAGTTGATCGTTCAACGGTTTCTAGGAACGGCAGACGTTCCGGCTCTGACCTGCAGTTTTAGCACTGTCTCAGTCTGCCGAGGCACTGCTCAGCATCCGCCCAAGCACGGTAGTCAACGACGGCAGCAGGCGGCCCCATGCCAGCCGCCCTCACGGGCCACTGGGGGCCGCCGCTACCTCGGACTGGACGTCCTGGCCCGCTCCCGCGTCACCCTCGTCGACGGCGCCGCTGACGCGTCCCCGTCGACCACCACGAAGGAGGTGAGCACCGACCTGACTGCCATCACCGCCTGAACAGCAGAAGGATCACGCAGCCCTGCTACACCACGCCCCGGGACTTGACCCCCCAGGATCTCCCTGACTGAAGGGGTCGCTGTTCAAACCCGGTCATCCTGCGGAGGCGGGTGCCCACCGACACAGGCCGCTGACGGAGGCGTCTTCTAGGGCTGCGTCACAGTCCTTGCCACGCGGGCTTGGCGTCGTAGACCTGCCGGTAGTAGGCCGCCAGCTGCAGGTGCGACGCTGCCGCCTCGTCCAGGAGGACGGTCGTGTGCGGGTGGTGCTGCAGGATGGTGGCCGGCCACATCGCGCTCACGCGGCCCTCCACGAGGTGACGCACCGCCTCGGCCTTCGCCCGGCCGCAGGCCAGCAGCAGGACGTGCCGGGCCTCCATGATGGTCCCCACTCCCTGCGTGATGCAGTGTCGTGGCACGGCGTCCACGTCCCCACCGAAGAAGCGGGCGTTGTCCCGTCGCGTCTACTCCGTCAGCGTCTTGATCCGGGTGCGCGACGCGAACGACGAGCCGGGCTCGTTGAACGCGATGTGGCCGTCCGTTCCAACACCCAGCAGCTGCACGTCTACCCCGCCCGCGCCGCGGATGGCGGCGTCGTAGGCCTCACAGGCGCCCGGCAGGTCGGCGGCGTTGCCGTCGGGCCCCTGCACGGCTCCCGGTGCGAAGTCGACGTGAGCGACGAGGTCACGCAAGATGACGTTGCGGTACCGCTCCGGGTGCTCGTCCGGCAGGCCGACGTACTCGTCGAGCGTGAACGCTCGTGCCTGGTCGAACGTCACCGTGCCGGACCGGTGGGCGCGGACCAGCGCACCGTAGACCGCCAAGGGGCTGGACCCGGTGGCGAGACCGATGACGCGGTCGGGCTTGGTGCGAGCGACAGCCTCGACGACCTCCGCAGCCAGTCTGGCGAGCGCGTCGGCGGTGGGCTGGATGACTACTTCCACGGGCGGGCTCCTTCGGCGAGGGTGGCGTCCCCCGGAGGGCCGTCGGATCGCCCCCCACGTGGCGCGACCGGCCACACGACGAGCGGCTCGAACGCCTCGTCCAACGCGAGCACAGGACCGGCCCCACCCGTGACGAACTCGGCCCGCGGTAGGCCGAGAGCCTGGGCGGGCAGCCGCGTCGCCGAGGCGAGGGCGCGCTCGGGGGGCATGCCGCAGAACACGGCGGTACGCACCGCACGGTCCATCGTCAGCGTGCTCCCCGCGATGGCGCCACCGTCACGCAGCCTGGCGACGCCGTCGACGACGTCCACGTCGAGCGACCCCAACCGGTAGGGCCCGTCGTCCGCCCCGGCCGCTGCCATCGCGTCGGTCACCAGCAGGACGTCCCCCAGGGCTGCGCGCGTGAGGAGGGCGACCATCTCCGGGTGCACGTGGACGCCGTCCGCGACCAGCTCGACCGCGACCCGACGGTCGTTGAGTGCCGCGGCGACGGGACCGGGCTGCCGGTGGAGGATGGGACGCATGGCGTTGCAGACGTGGGTGACAACCCGGGCGCCCGCATCGACAGCGGCGCGCAGCTGGACGGAATTCGCGTCCGTGTGGCCGACCGCGACCACGACCCCCTGACGAGTGAGCTGCTCGATGGCGAGGTGCGCGCCCGGCAGCTCGGGGGCGAGAGTCACCATCCGCAGCTGACCGTCCGCGACCGCCAGCAGCCGGTCGATGTCGGCGGGGAGCGGGTTCCTCAGCAGGTGAGGGTCGTGCGCGCCCCGGTGCGAGGGGCTCAGCCAGGGGCCCTCGAGGTGGATCCCGGCGACCACGCCGTCGCGGGCGAGCGGCGCCAGCGTTGCGACCTGGGTCTCGAGCTCGTCGATGGAGGCCGTGACCATGGAGGCCATGACGGCGGTGCTGCCGTGCTCGCGGTGGGCTGCCGCGGCCATCACGGCCTCGTCGGGGTCGGTGGTAGCAAAGCTGTGGCCTCCCCCGCCGTGGCAGTGGACGTCGACGAAGCCAGGGGTCAGGTAGGCGCACTCCAGGTCCGCGGTGCCTGGTGGTCGGCCGGTACCCACCTCGCCGACCTTGCCCGCCTCCAACCGCACCCAGCCGGGTCGGAGGACGTCGTCCGGGAACAGCATCTGCGGGGAGCTGACCAGCACCCCGTCGCGGGCGGTCATCGGGCGGCTCGGCATCGGGTCGTGCTTCCGACGGTCTTTGGACGCCGGCGTGGCAGGAGCAACGACGCGGGGCTTGTCACGTCGCACGCCCGTCCCGCGCCAGCGTGAACGTGCGGACCTGCCACGGCCCCAGGACAGGAGCAACCACCGTCGACCCACGGTCGGTCGGGTCGCGCTCAGGTGGGTGGCCGTCAACGGGGACGACGTCCGCGGTCTTCACCGTCTCCGCGGTGCCGTCGAGACGGACCGGGACGGCCCTCGTGCCTGACGGCACGATCAGGTCGGCCCGGACGGTGAGCGGGGTCGGGTTCCAGATCCGCAAGCGTGCCGCCCCGGCGACCGGCGCCCCGGGGGCCTCGCTTGGCACGGGGACGAACGCCGAGAGAAGCGCACCGCGGAGCTCGGGCGCGGGCCAGCCACGGCCCGGACCGCGTGCCAGCGAGGGCCTCGTCCCCGACCGGAGCTGACAGGCGACCAGCGGGGTGCGGTGGGCCTGGGTCGCCAGGGCGAGAGCGGCGCGTGGGTCGAGGTCATCGGGGCACGTCCCGTCAGGGCCGGGCGCGAGCGTCTCGTCGCCGACCAGGACCGCCAGGTCCGCGACCAGGGGGCCCTGAACCTGCGCGTCAGGGGTGGCCAACATCGGACCTGCCGCCGCCGTGCGTACGCGGAGGTCGGGGCGTGATAGCCATCCCACCCCCCGCAGCAGCGTGACGGCCAGCACCGGATCCGGACCCGTCACGGCGTCCTCGAGCAGCCCGGCTCCCTCGGGCAGGCCTCGCGCGAGCACGGCTGTCGCGTGCTCACCGCGGCCGGCTAGCAGCAGACCGTGCACGGGAGCGACACCGCACGCCGCCTCGTGGCCACGAACCTCGGGCCTGGGGCCGTACTCGGGAACCATCGGTCGCTGGACCATGGACCAGTGGCTCAGTCCCGACCAGCTGGTGGCCCCCGGTGCGGGAGTCACCACCCGCAGACGGTGGTCCTCCGCTCGGTTGTCGATCTCGAAACGCACCTGCACACCCGGAAGACCGGCCCACGCCGTGGCCGTGATCCGGACCGGGCAGGTGACCGTGCTCCGGTCGCGAGCCGTCCGGTCCGCCACGAGTCCTCCCGGCAGCTCGAGAACGGCCTCGGCGACCAGCCGGGTACGTACCTGGGTCACGGTGGCCGAACGTGACAGGATCCGGGCGCGCCTGGGCGGGTCGGACAGCGGGTCGTGGGTGTAGCTGTCTCCCCGGTCGCCGTCGTCCAGCAGGCGCAGCAGGTGCTGTCGGTCGACACCGTCGCGCACCACTCGCAGCGAGCCATCGTCCGCGACGGCGAGGCGTCGCCCGTCGGCCACGTCGACCAGGTCGTCGGCCGTGTCGAGCACCGCGGGGCCGACGGGTGCCAAGGCCCCGGGTCCGTCGGCGTCGTCGGCAGCAGGCGTGCAGCGGAGCCGGTACACCGACCACCCCAGGGCTGGGACCTCGCGCGCGACGAACGCGACGGTGGCCCGATCGACGGGGTAGGAGTCGGGCAGTAGGTCGACGTCGGCCTCGAAGTGCAGGGGCCCGGAGCCGGCGTCGGCCCCCGGAACGACGTCGACGGGCTGTTCGTGGCCGTCGGGGTCGAGCAACGCGACGACGCGCTGCCCCGGGGCGAGGACGACCTCCACCTCGACAGGGCCAGTGTGAGGACGGGCATGGGGGTTGCGGACGAGCAGGTCGATGTGGTCGGTCTCGGGAAGCCCGTGCAGTCGGGTGTCGGCCCCTTCGTCGAGCAACTGTCGCCGGGTCAGGTCGGCAGCGATCTGCTGCACTCGTTCGGCCCGGCTGGCGTTCTCCCGGTGCACCTCGTCGACGCTGCAGCCGCAGACCGAGTCGTGAGGAACGTTGTGCAGGACGAGCTCCCAGGCACGGTCGAGCTGGGCGAGCTCGGTGGCCCCGGCACGTCCGGCGAGAGCCGCAGAAGCCAGCCCGGGCTCGACGAACCGCTCGAGCACCGCCTGCGCGGCGTCGTTCGCCTGCTTGAGCCACGAACGGGTGGACAGCGTCCCCGAGAGCAAGAAGCTCAGCCAGCCGCCGGGTCGACGGAGCTCCCCGTCGACGACGGGCAGCTCCTGACCGTCACCCAAGGTGTCGACGAACGTGTCCAGGTCCGAGCCCACGAGGTCCACGCCGCATCGCTCGCGCGCGGCGGCGCGCAAGGCGTCCAGCCGGCCGACGGGGTCGAGCGGGAGGATGTGGTCCCCACCGTCGAGCAGCAGCAACGGTCCCTGTGGCGCGCGACCCCGCTCGCGTTCGACGAAGTCGGCGAGACGGTCGAGGGTCGCCGTCACCCAGTCCTCATCGGGCCGGCCCGCACGTCCACCTCCGGCCCAGGTCGCCCCGTCCTGCTGGCCCTGCTCGTCCTCGCGCACTGCCGCTGCCCCGGCCGAGGCCGCGGCGACAGCGTCGCTGTCCCGCCACAGGACCTGCGCCTCGTGGTAGCCCTGGTTGACGGTCAGCACCTCGCTGCCGTCCGGGGAACGCCAACGGAACCGGGCGTCAGGCGGCGCGCCGCGCCAGACAACCGCCGAGCCGGCCCCGAACCCGGCGAGAACCCGGGGCAGGTCCGCCGGGTGCCCGAACGCGTCCGGGGAGTACCCCACCCCCGTCCGGCCCCCCAGCCGACGCACCCAACGGCCGCCGAGCTCAAGGTTGCGCACCAGGGTCTCGGCGCTGACGAGCTGATTGTCGGCGAGGACGTGCCACGGCCCGATCGTGAGCCGGCCGGCCCGCACGTGCCCTGAGACCCTGACCTCCAGGTCGGGACGGACGTCGACGACGTCCGCCACCGTGGCGGTCTGCCCATCCAGGTGGAACCGATCCATCCGCCCGCTGTCGAGCTGGTCGCACACGGTCTCCACCAGGCCGACCAGCCGAGCCCGGAAGGACTCGAAAGGGCGGTACCACTCGCGGTCCCAGTGGACGTGGGTCACGACGTGGCACGCCAGGACCGGACGGGTCGACCCGCTCACCGGGCCGCCCGCATTCGGGCAAGAGCTGAAGTGAACCCTTCGGTGATCACCGTGGGTCGGGTGATGGCCGAACCGACCACCACCGCCCAGGCCCCACGGTCGAGCGCTTCGCCGGCCTCGGCCGGCGTCCGGATCCGGCCCTCGGCGAGCACCGGCACCGGCAGCGACGCCAGCTGCTCGACCAGGTCCAGGTCGGGACCGTCCGGCACGACACCAGGACCGACGTACCCAGACAGGGTGGTGCTCACCGCGTCCGCGCCCGCTGCCACGGCCGCCTCCCCCTGGGAGAAGGTGGCGACGTCAGCCAACAGCAACCGCCCCTCGTCGTGCACGGCCGCCACCAGCTGCCGCAGACCCGACCCGTCGGGTCGTTCCCGTTCGGTCGCGTCGACGGCCACCAGGTCCGCGCCCGCCCGTGCCACGGCCCGGGCGTCGGCAACCGACGGGGTGATGTAGACGCCGTCGTTACCGACCTTGCGCAGCCCGATGACGGGCACGGCGACCGCCGCTCGGACCGCATGGACGTCCTCAAGACCTTCCACCCGAAGGCCGACCGCTCCCCCGGCCAGGACCGCCAGGGCCATGGCCCTCATGTGCTGAGGACCGTGTAGGGGCTCGCCGGCACGCGCCTGGCAGGAGACGACGAGGCCTCCCCTCAGGTCGTCCAGGACGCGGGCGCCTGCGCGGGTGGCCCGGTTGTGCACAGTCATGCGGTCTCCTCGTAGTCCGTGTCGTGCACGCGCTGGTGATCGACGCTGTCGGGCAGTCTCGGCTGGTCGGGCAGGTACGGCCTGAGCGCCATGGCCGCCTTCCGCGGCGTGGCGGTCGGGCCCAGGGCTTCGAGGGCCTGCGACGCGGAGGCCGGGTCGACGCCGAGCGCGACCGCGGCGGGTTCGAGCCCGCGGAGGTCGTCGGGATGCAGCGGGTCGTCAGGGCGCAGGTCGAGACTCAGCCGTCGGGCACCGTGAAGACCGCCATGCACCAGCAGCAGCTGGAGGAGGTCGTGATCGGGGTCGTCGTCGGCGACGTCGGCCGTCCACGCCACGGGCGAGCCGCGCTCGAGGAGCGCTCGCTGCACCTGGACCACGCCGAGGGGATCGCCCGCGAGGGCACCAGGGCTCACACCTCGCGCGATCGCGACGACGGCGCAGGTACCGGCGGCCTCGCCCACCGCCCATTCGGCCGGGTGGACCCTGGTCGCGGCCGCCGCGACCTGGGTCGCCGCGATCCCCTTGCCCGCGGCGAGCAGGCCGCCTCGTCCCGGGTGGACGAGGGACCGCAGGGGCACCTGGGCGGGAGCCGTCGGGGCGTAGACGGAACCGGGATGGCCCACTCGGGGGTGCAGGTCCGCGTGATACCAGACCAGGGCGACGGCGTCGGGCTGAGGACGCGCCCGCTGCGAACCGGGGACGGGCGCCAGGTCGTGCAGCGTGAGGGCGTCGGGGCGCACGAGCCGACGTGACTCGCGGACGTAGGGGGCCAGCGCGAGGCCGTCCTCGCTCAGGGCGACGTCCGGGGCCAGAATGAGGCCGGGGTAGCCGACACCGCCGTCGTCGCGGGGGCAACGGGTGCGCAGCCACTCGACGAAGTCGAGGGTGCGTTCACGCGAGAGGCGTCGGGTCTCGTCAGGGTCGGCGACGAGACCGCCGCCCGCGTAGTCGTTGCCCGCCCAGTTGAGGCAGATGACGTCACCGATCCGGGCATCACTGCCGGGCACCTCGGCGCCGGTCCCCCGGACGAGGCGGCGGTAGGACCAGAACGGCGGGCGGCCGTCCGGGCCGTCAGTGAAGAAGCGGTACGCGTGGCGCGTACCGTCCCAGCCGTCGAGGTCCAGGGAGAAGCGCCGGTCCGCGGATTCTGTCGCTGCCGCCTCCTCGTGGTCCGACCAGGGAGCGAGGTGTTCCAGACGAAGGGCGGCGCACCAGGTCACCGCCTGCTCGGCCAGCGGGTCGGGCTCGGCACCGACGGCGTGCTCCTCCCCGTGCAGGCGCGAGCCCTCGGACCCGACGACCCAACCCTCGGCCAGGCCGAGCAGGTCCCCCGTCTCGGTCGCGTCGAGCGTGATCTCGGCCCGCACGGTGGTGCAGCGACCCGCCCGGTCGACGAGCTGGGCGCCTGCGACGGCCTGAACGGGGCACGCCGCAGGCAGCAGAGCGACCGGCCGGTGGCCGGTGAGCACGACGAGGCGCCCGCTGCGCATCGCGGGGTCGAGCAGGTCATCGATCCCCCGCAGGTAGTCCGCCGGGCTGGCGCAGAGCCGGCTCACCCAGCCTGCGCCGGGGTTGGCCTCACCTCGGTGCGCCTGCCGCACCGAGTCCCGCAGCCGCGCGTAGCTGCGGGTCCGTCCGACGGACTCCACCAGCGGGTGCTCGTCCGGGCACGCGACGAGCTGGGTGGTGAGCTGGCCGCCCAGAAGGTCCTCCACCTCGGTCAGGACAACCGCTGCCCCGAGCTCGGTCGCGGCCAGAGCAGCCGCCACTCCCCCCAGCCCGCCGCCTACCACCAGGACGTCGCAGCGCAGCTCTCTCCCCTCCGCGGTCGGCTGCCGGGTCATGCAGCTCCGCCAGGGGTAGGCGCAAGGTCGACGTGCACCTCGAAGGTGCGGTTCCACGGCAGTCGCACCGAGGTGCCGTCGACCTGCCAGCCCAGGTCGGGTGCCACGCTCGCGAGGAGCTCCTGCAGCCGGGCCGCGACACCGGTCAGGGCCGGGTGGTCGGCGGTCACGTGGTCGTGCAGGTGAGGGTCGCCACCGGTGCGGGCCCTGACCTCGTGCCGGACCACACACATCCAGGCCCAGTCCTCGACCAGACGCGCCGCCAGCAGGCGACGGTGGGCGGCGCCGTGCCAGGTGCCCATCGCCCGGCCGACGTGTCCGGCGACCAGGTGGGCGGCCACGGTGCCCAACGAGTTGCCCGCCGTGTTCCAGGCGGCCCAGCCGTCCAGCCGACCCAGCAGCCCCCGGTGGCTGAGCGCGGCGACCAGGGCGGGGTCGGCGCCGTTGGGCTGGGCCACGTCGGCCACGGCGACCCGTCGCCCCGCGGCCAGGTGCTCGGCGACGAGGTCGGCGGTGGCTGCCGCGGCGTGGATGTCGGTGCTCGCCGGGGGGCGCACGGCCCAGTCGCCGGCCCCGTCGGGCGGGTGGACGACGAGGACGGCGTCCGCTGCGTCCTGGTGGTCCAGCGCCGGACCCTCCTGCGGGTGGGCGCCGGCCGCACGCAGCTGGTCGAACGCCGTGTCCAGCACCGGGCTGCTCTCGTACGCCGCCGTCCGCGCGAGGCCACGGGGATCGGCGCACGCCACCACGACGCGGGGGCCGCTCCGCCCGGACAGGCCCACCACGGCCCGCGCGCAGAGCACCGCCGAGGTCTCGTCTGCGCCGTGCCCCACGCTCACCCGGGCCCCGACCTCCAGCCGGTCCGCAAGCTCGGCCAGGTGTGTCGCGTCGGGCACGGACAGGCTGGCCGTAGCGGCGTCGTCGACCCCGACGACCAGGCTCGCCAGAGACCCGTCGGCCACGAGGTCGATCGCGGCCAGGGCGAGCAGGTGCTGGCGCAACCGCCGCCGCAGCCAGTCCAGCCGGGCGTCGGCGGGCACCCGGTCACGAGCCTCTGCCACGCCGGTGCGCGTGTGCAGGGCCGCCGACAGCGCGTGCAGAGCGCGGCCGTGCGTGGCCCAGTACGCCGGTTCCTCGGCGGCGTCGTCGGTGTCGGGCGTGCGGGGCACGACGACAGCCGCGTGCACCGGCGGGCGCACCCGCTGCAGGTGCGCGAGCCGGTCGAGCAGCTCGGCGAGCGACTCGTCACCCGTCCTGGACGCGATGAGGCCGCCACTCGTCAGACCTTCCAGCGACACGACCAGGGCGTCGCAGCGCACCCCGTCGAGCCAGTCCGACGTGACGGTCACGTCCCCGGGGACGCGCTGGACGCCCCGGCCGGCCGGGGGCGGCAGGAGCAGACGTGCCCCCGCGACCGCACAGACCAGCGCAGGCAGCTGGGTGGAGACCGGACGGTCGTCCAGCGGGACGCAGCCGATGAGCATCACGGGGCTCCCGTCAGGACGTGAAGGGCGGCGCCGACGCCCACGGCGTCCTGCCCCAGGGCGGCGCGTCGCACCGGTACGGAGGCCACGACGGGGTGCGCGTGGGCGCGCAGCGCATCCTGCAGCGGATCGAGGAAGAGGGCTCCGGCGTCAGCGACGCCACCACCGACCACGACGACGGCCGGGTCGCACACCGCCACGACGCCCGCCAGCGCCTCCCCCAGGCACCGGCCACCGTGGGCCAGGACCTCCCGCCCGAACACGTCACCGTCGCCCGCACGGCGGCCCACCGCCGCGAGGTCCGGCACCTGCGCGCCGTCCCCGCCCGCCACCCGCCGGTACTCGGCGAGCATCGCTGGGGCCGCGCTGACGGCCTCGACGTGGCCGAACGCCCCGCACGGGCACCGGCGACCGGATGCCGCGGGGACCGGCACATGCCCCAGGTGACCCGCGACGCCTCGGGACCCACGGACCAGCCTGCCGGTCGCGAGGAACCCCCCGCCCACGCCGGTACCCACCGTGACCCCGAGCACGTCGGTCACCCCGTCACCGGCCCCCAACCAGGCCTCGGCCAGCACGAACGCATGCACGTCGTTCAGGGCGCCGACATCGCGCCAACGACGCTCCGCGAGGCACTCGCGCAGCCGATCCGGCAGCACGGTCCCCACCCAGCCCGGCATGGCCGACGTCGCTGCCACCACCCGACCGTCATCGACGTCCACCACGCCGGTGGCACCCACGCCGAGGACGTCCGCCTGGGCACCCGGGTCGACGCGCCGGACCAGGTCGGCCACCGTCGCCACCACGGCCCGCCCGCCGTCGGCCGCGGGCGTGCGGGCCTGCGCCCGGGCCAGGACCGTCCGGTCCGGACCCAGGAGGACGGCACTGCTGGTCGTCCCCCCGATGTCCACACCGACCGCGAACCCAGCGCGCGGAACGCCCCGCGTCTCGTCCTGCCGTCCGCCGCGGGTCACGTCCCCCGCCGCCGGTGCACCGTCAGCTGGAAGTCGTAGCGGTCGGCCCGGTAGGAGGACTCGGCCCGCTCGACGGCGCGGCCCCGCAGGTCGTAGGTGGTGCGGCTGACCACGAGCGCCGGGGACCCGGGGGCCACGTCGAGCAGCGCCGCCTCACGCGCCGCCAGCACACCGGCCCGGATGGACTGCTCGGCCCGCTCCGGGGCGGCGCCGGCCTCCACCAACCGGTCGTACACCGATCCGGCGGCGAGGTCGGCGACGTCGACGCTCGCGACGAAGAGGCCCGTGGGCAGCCACACGTGCTCCAGCGCCATCGGGACCCCGTCCGCGGTGCGGACGCGCTCGAGGTGCAAGACCATCTGCCCGGTCGTCAGTCCGAGGTGCGCGGAGACGCCCTCGGGGACCGGCACCCGCTCGGCGCTCACCGTCCTCGAGCCCGGAGTCATGTCCCGGGCACGGATGTCCTCGCTGAAGGACGTCAGGTGCAGCGACTTGGAGATCGTGGCGGGGTCGGCCACGAACGTCCCCGCCCCGTGCACCCGGTACACCAGGCCGTCGTCGACCAGGCGGGTCAGGGCCTCCCGGACGGTCATCCGACTCACGCCGTAGGTGCGCATGAGGTCCCGCTCGCTCGGGAGGGCGTCGTGCGGTCGCAACCGCCCGGCTATGTCGTGGGCGAGCGCCGCCCGTAGCTCTTCGTACTTCGGGGCGTGGTGTCCCTGGACCTCGGCCGCCAGCTGGTCCTGGCTCATCCCTTCACCGCCCCTTCGCCGACGCCCCGGAAGAAGTGCTTCTGGAAGGCGAAGAAGCCGACCAGCAAGGGGAGCACGGCGATCATGGTGCCTGCTGCGATGACCCGCTGGTCGGAGGTGAACGTGCCCGACAGGTACTGGATGCCGACGGTGAGGGTGAAGTTGTCCGGAGTCTTCAGGACGACGAGCGGCCAGAGGAACTCGTCCCAGGCGAACATGAAACTGAAGATGGCCACGACGGTCAGCGTCCCCCGCACCGCGGGAAGGGCGATGTGACGGAACCGCTGCCACTCCGTCGCGCCGTCGATGACAGCGGCCTCCTCCACCTCACGCGGCAACGCGGCGAACGCGTTGCGCAGCAGGAGCACGGACAGCCCCGTCACCGCCGTAGGCACGATGACACCGGCGAGCGTGTCCACCAGCCCCATGCCCCGCACCGTCAGGAACACCGAAATCAGGATGACCTCGAACGGGATGATGATGGTGGCGACGAACGCGAGCAGGACGAGCCGGCTGAACCTGAACCTCAGCCGCGCCAGCGCATATCCGGCTGTCGCGCCGAACGCCACGTTGGTCACCATGGAGATCCCGGCCACCACGAGCGAGTTGCCGATGTAGCGCCACACCGGGATGGTCTCGGCGACGCGGACGACGTTGGTCAGCGTCGGCTCCAGCGGGATCAGCACCGGCGGGTAGGCGAAGATGTTCTCCCCGGGACCCTTGAGCGAGGTCGACAGCTGGTAGAGGAACGGTCCCGCCATCAGCACCACCATCGCCAGCAGCAGGCCATAGCGCAGCCCGACCGGCCACAGCCGTTCCCCGCCCACGGTCCTCGGCCGGCTACGCCTGGTCCGGGTGCTCACTTGCTCGACCGCCGCGGCCTGAGCCAGGTCGGGTGCGCTGGTACTCATGGCTGGGACTCCCGGTTGAGTCGCACGTAGGCGAGCGTGAATCCTATGGTCGCGACGAAGAGGACCAGGCTCATCGCGGAGGCGTAGCCGACCTCGCCGCCGAGCCCCAGGCCGACCTCGCGGATCTGGTAGACAATCGTGGCCGCGCGTCCACCCGGACCGGCGCTGCCCCCGCTCAGCACGTACACCTCGGCGAAGACCTTGGCGGCCGCGATGGTCGACAGGATGCCGATGAGCAGCATCGTGGGACGCAGGGTCGGGATGGTCACCGACACGAACCGGCGGACCGCGCCGGCCCCGTCGACCGCGGCGGCCTCGTGCAGCTCCCGAGGGACGTTCGCCAAGGCCGCGAGGTAGATGACCATGTAGTAGCCAAGCCCCTTCCACACCGTGACGAACATGGCGCTGAACAGCAGGAGCCAGGAGTCGGTCAGGAAGGGCAGCGGCTCCGCGATGAGTCGTAGCGATCGCAGGACGTAGTTCACCAGGCCGTCGCTGCGCAGCAGCCAGGACCAGATCAGGCCGACCACGACCATGCTCGCGATGACCGGGGTGTAGAAGATCGACCGGAACACGCCGATGCCCGGTAGCTGGGGCTGGACGAGCACGGCCAGCAGGAGGGGAAGGATCACCAGGAGAGGGACGACGACCACGGCATACAGCGCGGTGTTGCCCGCGGCCCGCCAGAACGTCTCGTCCGCGGCGAGCCGGACGTAGTTGTCGAGACCGGTGAACGACCCTCCGCCCAGCGCGCGGGCGTTCGTGAAGCTCAGGACGATCGTGTTGACGAACGGCACGACGTAGAACACGACGGCCACGGCCAGACCAGGGGCGACGAACAACCACGGCGTGAACCAACGGCGTGCGGTCACAGCTCCTCCTGCTGGGTGGGGGCGGCGTGGGTGGGGTACGGGCACCGGGTTCCTGGACGGCGTCGTGGGGACGCCGTCCAGGTCACCCGGATGGTGCTCAGCTCCCGAAGCTGATCTGGTTGGCCTCAGCCACCGCCTGGTCCAGCGCCTCCTGGGCCGTGATCTCACCCTGCATCGCCAGCTGCACCTGGCCGACCAGGGCGTTCTTGACCCGGTCGTCGAACTGGACCGGCACGAGGTTCTCGGCGGTGGCGATCTGCTCGGCGGAGATGCTGCGGGCGAGGGAGTCCACTGTCCCGTCGGAGGTGTCGGTGAAGTAGGGGTCCTCCAGGGCCTCGGTCACGCTCGGCAGCACGGTGACGATCTGTGAGAACGCCAGCTGGTTCTCGGCGTTGGTCATGAACCGGCTGAACTCCAGCGCGGTGGCCTGGTTCTCGCTGGTGCGCGGGACGAGAAGACCCATCACGGCCATGTTGGCCGCCCCGCGCTCGCCGGTGATCTGCGGTGCGACGGCGGTATTGTCAGCGACCGCCGGTGCGTTCTCCCGCACGATGGTCAGGAAGTTGGGCCCGGACGGGAAGAGGGCGATCTGCTCGGCCTGGTAGGCCTCGATCTCCTGCGCGTGGGTCTGGGTGATGGAGTCGGGGGGCATGACGCCCTCCTGGTACAGCGCGGCGAGCGTCTCGACGTGCTCCACGGCCTCGGGGGTGTTGAACGTCCACTCGGTCTGGTCGTCGTTCAGGAGCGGGACGTCGAGCTTGGCCAGGTCGGTCGCGACCCGGTTCTCCAGGGCGGGGTGGATGCCGTAGAAGCTGCCCGCACCGGCCTCGGTGAGGGTCCGCGCCTCCTCGTACATCTCCTCGAACGTCGTCGGCGGGCTGTCGGCATCCAGACCCGCCTGCTCGAACAGGGCCTGGTTGTACATCGTGACCTCGCTGGTCAGATACCAGGGGAAGCCGAAGTGACCCTCCTCGCCCGGGACGGCGAACGCCTCGTAGGCGCCGGGGACGTAGAGCTCCTCCACCTCGGGCGCCGCCTCGTCGAGGTCGACGAACGCACCGTCGGCCACCAGCGGCTGTGCGAAGTTGGGGTTCAGGTTGACGACGTCGGCGAGCGTCCCGGCCGCCGCGTCGGCGACGAACTTCTCCTGAGCGCCCTCGAAGGGGACGTCGATCCACTCGACCTCGGTGCCGGGGTACTCCTCCTCGAAGTCCGCGATCACGCCCTCGATGTACTCGGTGAACGTGGGCTGCAGCTGGAGGGTCGCGAAGGTGATGCTGCCCTCCACGTCCCCCTCGACGGGACCGGCGGCCTGGGACTCGGTTCCACCGCTCCCCCCGCCGAGCCCGCACGCGGACAGAGCGAGACCCGCGCTCACCAGACCTGCGACAGCAAGCGCCGAACGGCGAACAACCTGCATGACTACCTCCTCGTAGTGGTCCGTACCACCGGCAGTATTGGTACGGACCACCTCTGTGTCAACACCCACGCGAGCGAGGACGCCGCTGGCGGTCCGTACCAGTCATACCGAGGACAGGCTCACGGTCAGGCTATTCGTTGACAGGTACGGACCACTCTGCTCTCCTGGCCGTCTCATCGCCGAGAGACAGGACATGTCGTGCTATCGAGACAAACTGCAACCGCCGTCCTAGCCGGGTTCGGGCTGCTGGCCGGCCTGATGACGACAGGTACCTCTGCCGCCGCTGCCGACGACGCCCCCGGTGACGTCCTGGCTGACGCGGTCGTGGCGCCGACGGGCCCGCGGTTGATCACGGCGGACGGTGACGTCCTGCCCTTCGACGCGGTGGATCCGTCCAGCCGTACCGCGGGGATGCTGGCGCTCTACACCCCGGCCTTCGGGGCCAGCACCCGTACCAACGCGTTCGGCGCCGAGGCCGTCCTGGAACCGGTGGATGGCGGGGGCTACGAGGTCACGTCGGTGTGCACCGTGTTCGACAGCTGCGAGCGTCCCGGGGACAACGCCATTCCCGCCGACGGGTACGTGGTGTCGGCGTCCCCTGGCGGTGACCCGGACGTGCGGCTCGTGGTCCGTGACGAGCTGGCCGTGGGTGACGTCGTGGACGTCGAGGGGCTCACGCTGCGTACCGTGAGCTCCACGCTGGACGCGACGGACCCCACCCCGGCCGGTAACCCGGCTGGGGTCGACCCCGCCAGCGGCCAGTGCTTCCCCGGTTGCCGGGGGGCCGAGCAGCTCATCATCTACACGTCCGCCTGGGGGGCGAGCACCGGGACCAACGACTTCGGCTTCGAGGTCGACGTCGTGAACGGCCGGGTCGTCGCTCGCGGCGGCAACGACCGCACCGTGCCGGACGGGGGTTTCGTGCTGTCCGGGCACGGGGGACGAGGGTCGTGGCTGTCCACCAACGCCGTCCTCGGCGCCCTGGTGACGGTCGAGGGCTCCGTCGTGACCGTGACGGTGGACGCCGAGACCTTCGTCCTCGGGGCCGAGCAGGCCCTCGAGACCGCCCTCGCTCAGATCGCCCGGGCCGAGCAGAGCTGCTTGGACGCCCCGCTCCCCCAGGCTCATGACGCCGCCACCCAGGCCAGGGACCTCCTCGCCAGGGCACGGACCGAGGACGACCCCGACACGGCCGTAGCTCTGGCCGAGCAGGCCCGCGGCGCGGCAGAGCTGGCCTTCTACCGCACGGCCGAGTCCCGACCCGCAGAGGGCCGTGGCGTCTGGGTCCGTCCCACCGAGACGACCCCGGAAGCCATCGAGGCCACCCTGGACGCGATCGACGAGGCCGGCCTCAACATCGTGATGCTCGAGACCGTCTGGCAGGGCTGGACCATCTACCCGAGCGAGGCCGCCGAGTCGTACGGCATCGAGGGTCAGCGCCCCGAGATGGTCGGCTTCGACCCGCTCCAGATCTGGGTCGAGGAGGCCCAGGAGCGTGACATCGAGCTCCACGCCTGGATCCACACCTTCTACGTCGGGTCCGGTGACGGCCAGGGCGGCGCCGGGCCGGTCCTCACCGCCCACCCGGACTGGGCCGCAGTCGAGCGCGAGGACGTCGGCGCCGACACGCCGATGCCGTCCTCCCAGGAGCCCGGCTACTACTTCGTCGACGCCGCGATGCCCGAGCCCCGCGCCTACGTCCGCGACGTCCTGCAGGAGATCCTCACCAACTACGAGGTGGACGGCCTGCACCTGGACTACATCAGGTACCCGGTGAGCACCCCGTGGGAGACCGCCGCCTACAGCTACTCCGACTACTCGCGCCAGGCTTTCCAGGACGAGCACGGCGTCGACCCGTACGAGCTCACCCCGACCGACGCGCTCTGGCGCACCTGGACCCTCTGGCGCGAAGAGCAGATCACCTCGTTCGTCGCCGAGATCCGCGACATGCAGACCGACGTCGCGCCCGACACCCAGCTGTCGGCGGCCGTCTTCCCCGACCCGTCGGACGGCCTGGAGAAGAAGTTCCAGAACTGGGGGGCCTGGGTCGACGCCGGCTACGTCGACTTCCTGACCGGGATGTCGTTCGGCACCTCGGGTGCGTCGGTGGCCCGCGAGACGGCGCTAATGCGCGACCGCGTCGGGGACCGAAACCTGCTCTACACCGCTACGTACGGCCCGTTCCGCGGCAGCACCCCTGACGTGGTCGTCGAGCAGGTCGACGCAGTCCGAGACGCTCGTTCCGACGGGGCAGCCCTGTTCGCCTGGAACCAGCTGTCCGCTGGGCAGGCCCTGGCCCTCAGTGAGGGCGTGTTCCGCGAGCCCGCAGTTGTCCCCCACGCCGACCTGCTCGCCGCCGTGCAGACAGGGACGGCCGCCTGGCGCGAGGACGTCGACGCCGCCCAGGGGACGTGCGTCTCGGCCGCGGTGGCGGGTCGGCTCGACTCACGGCTGCGTCAGGTCGAAAGGTCTCTGGAGCTCGGCCGTACCGACCGTGCCCGGTCCTCGCTGGCGCAGGCCGCCGAGGTGGTGACGGAGGCCCCGATCCAGACCGACATGCAGGAGCGTCTCCTCAGGGACCTCGACATGTTCGACCGGTGGGTCGCCCGACACACCGAGCTCGACGGCTGACCGTCGCGGTCACGGCCGGGCCAGGAGTCGTCCTGGTCCGGCCGTGACTCGGCGACGGGGCGTGCCCGCCGCGTGCCCGATGACCGGCACAACTGCCCCACCTCCAGGACAACCTGGCCTACTCGCCCACGCTGGGGCGCAGGTCAGCGCGTATGCGGGTCACAGTCGCGATGCGCCAGCGGACGCTGACCTCGATTCCAAGCTGGTCGTGTCCACGGCCTACCCTCAGGCCCAACCACGCTCCACCGCGGCCAGCTCTCGGGCCACGACAGTGTGACTAACAGGGTGACTACCGGGCCAGATTCCGACGTTCGGCGGTGGACGCCCGTGGACTATCAACGCAGGTCAGGCCGCTTCTAGCCCTGCGGCCACGCACCCAGAATCTCCCTGACACGGAAGAGGTCACTGGTTCGATCCCAGTATCGCCCACACAGGTAACACGTGCGGTCTCGAGCGCGGAAGCACCATGGGGGCGGCCCGACGCCCCGGCACAGGCACCTACCTCGCCTTGACACGGCGAGGCGACCACCCCCACTGTCAAGAGGTAGTTCGGCGCGTCTCTTGCACCATCACCGGATGGACGCCCCTCATGGGTCCGACCGTTCCGCTCCTGGAACTCCACCACACGTCCCCCACGTCGCTGTCCGTGCAGCTGCGACTGCGGACACGAGACGCCCACGTCGCCGCCGAGGCCGGTTTCGACCTGGACGGCCGTCTCGTCGACCGAGCGGCCTACGGCCTGCTGCTGGAGCTGTTGCGTGGGTTCTACGGACCGTTGGAGCAGGCGCTGGAGGACGTCACCGGCTGGCGCGACCTCGACCCGCCCGTCGACGTGGCGGCACGGCGCCGGGCGCACCTGCTCGACGACGACCTGGACCGCCTGCCGCCCCGCTCCGCACCGGCCGAGGCGACGAGCAGCCCCGCGCTGGCGCTGGACGGCCTCGCCGACGCCCTGGGCTGCCTGTACGTGCTGGAGGGGTCCCGACTAGGGGGTCGTGTCGTCGCCCGGACGGCTCGGCTACGACTGGGGGCCGACCTGCCCGTGACCTTCTTCTCGGGTCCGGGCGACCGTGACCCCAGGACGGACTGGCAGGCGCTGCGCGCGACGCTCGACGGCTTCGGGCGATCCCAGGGGGAGACCGCCTGCACCCAGGTGGCGGCCGCAGCCGAACGCACGTTCGGATCGCTGCAGCGACGCCTCGTCGCACCGGCGTCCTCATGAAGCAGGGAGCCATCCCGCAGCAGGTGGCCGTGGACCTGAGCGGCTGCGACACCGAACCGATCCACCTGTCCGGCCACGTGCAACCGCACGGCTTGCTGCTGGCCGTCACCGAACCGGGCCTCGTCGTGGTCCACGCCTCCGCCAACTGCGACGTCCACCTGGGAGTGGCGCCTGAGCGCGTGCTCGGGCAGGACCTGGCCCAGGTGCTGGGCCAGGACCCGGTGCGACGGTTGCAGGCGGTCCTCGTCGACCCTCGAGCGTCCGGCACCGACGCCCTGGCGCTTCGCCTGCCCCACGGTGTTCGGCACGAGCTGACCTGGCACCGCTCGGGCGGCCTCGTCGTCCTGGAGCTCGAGCCCATCGGCGAGGAGGCGCCGGCGACCATGGCCGGGGTCTTCGCCCACGTCTGGCACGCGCTGCGGGCGATGGAGACCGCGGACGGGGTGCCGGCGCTGTGCGACGTCGCGGCGTGGGAGGTGCGCCAGGCCACCGGGTACGACCGGGTCATGGTGTGCAAGTTCCACCCCGACGGTGACGGCGAGGTGGTGGCCGAGTCCCACCACCCCGACCTGGAACCGTTTCTCGGCCTGCGCTACCCCGCGACCGACATCCCGGCCCAGGCGCGCCGGCTGTACCTGCTGAACCGGTTGCGCGTCGTCGTCGACGTCGCCTACGAGCCCGTGCCGCTGCTCACGGCCGGTGGCCTGACCGGCGAGACGCTCGACCTGGGCATGGCGTCGCTGCGCATCGTGTCACCGGTCCACCTGACCTACCTGACCAGCATGGGGGTGGGGGCGACGCTGACCATCTCGTTGATGCGCGGCACGACCCTGTGGGGGATGCTCGCGTGCCACCACCGCACCCCGCGTCGCGTCGACGCACAGCTGCGGGCTGCCTGCCGCGTGCTGTCGCAGACGTTCTCCCTGCAGCTGGTGGCCCGCGAGGCGCAGGAGCGCCACGACTACCGCTCCCGCCTGCTCGGGATGGAGGTCGCCCTCGTCGCCCAGATGTCGAGCGCCGACTCCCTGACCGCAGCCCTGCTGCAGGCCGACCCGTTGCCGCTGGAGCTGACCGGAGCCGACGGCCTCGTCGCCCACGTGGACGGCCGCACCGTCACCCTGGGGGCCACGCCTCCCCCGGAGGCGGCGGACGCGCTCCTGCAGCTGCTGCGTGACAGCGACGACCCGGGCGGCCTGGTCTGCGACGACCTGCCCAGACGGTTCCCTCAGCTGGCCGCCCACGCCGAGCTGGCCAGCGGCGTGCTGGCCGTCCCCCTGTCGGCGGCGTTCGAGGACTACCTGATCTGGTTCCGCGGGGAACGGACGCAGCAGATCACCTGGGCCGGCCGACCGGACCAGGACCTGGTCGGCGGGACCCCTGGTGCCATCGGCCTGCCCCACTCCCCAGCGCCCCGACAGTCTTTCGAGGCCTGGACGGAGCAGGTGCGGGGTACGAGCACGCCCTGGCGGCGCGCCGAGGTCGACACCGCCCGCGGTCTGGCCGCAGCCGCCCCGGAGCTGCTGCTGGCCCGGACCAGAGACCGGCTCGCGCACCTGGCGATGCACGACCAGCTGACGGGGTTGCCGAACCGCGCGCTGCTGATGGACCGGGCCGAGCACGCCTTGAAGCGGCGCTACGTCGAACCGGAACGCGTCGCGCTCATGTTCGTGGACCTGGACCGGTTCAAGCTGGTCAACGACTCGATGGGTCACGCCGCCGGCGACGAGCTGCTCCGGCAGACCGCGGCCAGGTTGGGCGCGCTGGTCCGCGCCGAGGACACGGTGGCCCGCATCGGCGGGGACGAGTTCGTCGTCCTCTGCGAGGGCATCCCCCCGGCCCAGGCCGAACGGCTCGCCGAGCACGTCGTGCAGGCCTTCCGCACGCCGTTCCTGCTGGCCGGTCGCGAAGCGTTCGTCACGGCCTCGGTCGGCCTCGCCGTGACGATCGAGGACACCGCCGTCGGTGCCGCCGAGCTGCTGGGCAACGCCGACACCGCGATGTACCAGGCCAAGCACGCCAGCCGGGACGCCTGGGCGCGGTTCACCGAGCAGATGCGGGTGGTGTCGTTGCGCGGGGTCGAGATCGCGACCCAGCTACGACCCGCGTTCGCGCGGGGCGACCTGCAGGTGCACTACCAGCCCATCTACACCACCGCGGGTGTGCTGCGGGGCTTCGAGGCCCTGTGCCGCTGGCCGCTGGCCGGGCGCGGCATGGTGCCACCGTCGGAGTTCATCCCCGTCGCGGAGTCCACGGGTCTGATCGGGCGGCTGACCGGTTGGGTGCTCGAGGCGGGTCTGGCGGCCCTGGCGGTCTGGCGGCGACGGAGACCCGAGCTCGACCTGGTCCTCGCCGTGAACGTGTCGGCGGCCCAGGTCGGTGATCACCGGCTGCGCCAGACCATCGACGACGCCCTGGCCCGGAACGACCTGCCGGCCGCGGCTCTCTGCCTCGAGATCACCGAAGGTGCGCTGCTGGACGACGACGGACGCGTCCGCGACTTCCTCCAGCAGCTGCGGCAGATCGGCGTGCGGCTGTCGGTCGACGACTTCGGGACCGGGTTCTCGTCCCTGAGCTACCTCACCCGGTTGCCCGTGCACGAGCTCAAGATCGACAGGGCCTTCGTGGCCGGGCTGCCCGACAGCAGCGGCGACGTGGTCGTCGTCCAGTCGGTCGTCGCCCTTGCCCATCGGCTCGGCCTCGATGCGTTGGCCGAGGGGGTGGAGACCGAGGAGCAGCTCACCGAGCTGAAGCGCCTCGGCTGCGATCTCGTCCAGGGCTACCTGCTGGGCCGTCCCGTCGACGCCGACGCCGTCGGCCACCTCCTGGGATCACGTCGACCGCGGGGGTGACGGTCGCGCTCACGCCGCGCTCCCCCGTCGGTGCTGGGGCCACCTGGCCGGGTCGTCCTCCAGGCTCGCCCGGTCCCAGCGGCCCAGGTCGGCGGCGGCGGCGTAGGTGCTGTGCAGGAACTGCGCCAACGTCCGGTCCGGGTCCTCGGAGTCCGCCACGGCCTCGTACGGCAGCAGGAACTGGCCGTTCTCGACGCTGTAGTACGCGGCGTCCGGTGCCACCGGGTGGTCGGCGAACCCGTCCGGCTCGGGGTAGGCGTAGGCGTAGAAGGCGCCCTCCTCCCCCCCGCCCGGCCAGAACCCCGCGCTGCTCAGCTCCCGGGAGTAGCCCTCGACCATCACCCAGTCACCGCAGTTTGGGGCGCCGCCCGGGTGCTCGGGCGCCTCCCGGCCGGAGAACCGGGTGCAGGCCAGGTCCATGGCGCCCCAGAAGAAGTGCACCGGGCTGACCTTGCCGACGAAGTGGGACCGGAACTCCCCGAGGACCCGGTCGGCCTGCACCAGCTGCTGCCAGAACAGGTGGGCCGAGGCGGGGTCGTAGGTCGCGTGCTGGTCGTCGTCGGGGAACGGGATCGCCGGGTCCACCTCGTTCGGCCGGGTGTCGACGACCACGTCGATGCCCAGGTCGTCGAGCGCCTTCATGGTCTCGGTGTAGAAGTCGGCGACGGGCCGGGACGACAACGGCACGAGCCGCTGCTCGCCGGCGCTGCTGCGCACCCGGAGGACGTGCTCGACGAAGTCCATCTCGAGGTCGAAGGACCCGCCGCGGTAGGGGATGGCGCCGGTGGTCAGCCCGCGCGGGCTGACGTACAGGGTGACCTGCCACCAGTGGTTGAGCAGGGGGGACTGCGAGAGCCGGATCTTGCCCACGACCTGGGTCCACATGTGCAGGGTGTCGCGGGTCTCGGTCCAGTCGTCGACCCGGAGTCGTGGCCACACCCGAGGTGAGGCGATGTGCGCGGTCATGGGTGCTCCTTCTCGGCCGGTGGTCTACCGGTGCTCGGGGTTCTCCTGGTCGGGGGCGCAGCCGGCGTCCCACTCGCTGCGTCGGTTGCCGTACGCCGGTACGCCGCCCGCGGCGCGCAGCATCGCGGCGAGGTGCAGCAGGTTGTAGGTCATGAAGGTGGTGTTGCGGTTGGTGAAGTCGTTCTCCGGTCCCCCCGACCCCGGGTCCAGGTACGACGGCCCGGGGCCGGCCGGGCCGACCCAGCCGGCGTCGGCCTGCGGCGGGATGGTGAACCCCAGGTGCTGGAGGCTGTACAGCACGTTCATCGCGCAGTGCTTGGCCCCGTCCTCGTTGCCGGTGATGACGCAGCCGCCGACGCGGCCGTAGTAGGCGTACTGGCCCGCGTCGTTGAGCAGGCCGGAACAGCCGTAGAGCCGTTCGACGACCTGCTTCATCACCGAGCTGTTGTCGCCGAGCCAGACCGGACCGGCAAGGACCAGGATGTCTGCGTCCAGCACCCGCCGGTAGATCGCGGGCCACTCGTCGGACGTGGCTCCGTGCTCGGTCATGTCCGGCCACACCCCGGTGGCGATGTCGTGGTCGACCGCCCGGACGTGGTCGACCACCACGCCGTGCCTGAGCATGAGGTCGCTGCTGCGGCGGATGAGGCCGTCGGTGTGGCTGGTCTCCGGTGAACGCTTCAGCGTCGCGTTGACGAACAGGGCGGTCAGTCCGTCGAAGCGAGGTGGCGCAACCGTCCTGCTGCGGGCGGTCATCCCGGCCCCTCGTCGCCGACCTTGGCGGGGGGCGCGTTGAAGAGGACGTCGACGTACTCGCGGTGCCGTCGAAGCCAGCCCAGGATGAAGGGGCAGACGACCAGCGCCTTCAACCCGCGCTCGCGGACGTCGTCGAGCGCGGCTCGGGCCAGGGCGCTGCCGACCCCTCGGCCTTCGAAGGCCGGGTCCACCTCGGTGTGGGTGAGGACCACGAGCTCGCTGGTCTCCTGGTAGTCGACGAACCCGGCGACCCCGGTCCCGCCGGCGGTGGCCTCGTAGCGACGCGTGCTCGCGTTCCTGGTCACCGTCACGGCTGCGTCGTCGGTGCTCGTCACCGGCCGCGTTCGCTCGATGGGACTCATGCTGGACCTCTCGCTCCTGGGACGTGCCGCCCTCTCGTCATGGCACCTTCGCTCTGGCGGTGGGTGTTCGCATCGGTGAGAATCGCCTAGTGCGGGGCGACCGGGTCGGCGAGCCCACGTGAGCGACCTGCTCGGTCGGCGCGAGGAGCGTGAGACGGTCGCGCGGCTGCTCGCGCAGGCCCGGGCCGGACGCAGCGGGGTGCTGGTGGTGCGCGGGGAGGCGGGCATCGGCAAGACGGCGCTGCTCGACGAGGCTCGCGGGACCGCCGCGGCGTCGGGGTTCCGGGTGGAGTCCTGCGCAGGCCTGGAGGCCGAGGCGCAGTTCGCGTTCGCCGGTCTGCACCAGCTGTGCCACCCGCTGCTGGGCCGGCTCGGGGAGCTGCCCGACCCCCAGCAGACCGCGCTGGGGGTCGCCTTCGGACTACGAGCCGGCCCCGCACCGGACCGCTTCCTCGTGGGGTTGGCGACCCTCACCCTGGTCGCGGAGGTCGCCGAGGAGGCGCCGCTGCTGTGCCTGGTCGACGACGCCCAGTGGCTGGACGAGGCGTCCGCCCAGGTACTGGCCTTTGTCGCACGGCGGGTGTCGGCCGAGCGGGTGGCCCTGCTGCTCGGCGTGAGGGACGCCGACGCAGGCGCGGGCACCAGTCCGTTCTCGGGCCTACGCGAGCTGCACCTCACCGGCCTGGGTGATTGGGATGCGCTGTCGCTGCTGGGCGCCGCGGTCCGGGAACCGCTCGACGACGAGGTCCGCGACCAGATCATCGCGGAGGCCCGCGGCAACCCGCTGGCCCTGCTGGAGCTGCCGGTCAACGCGCCGCCGTCGCGGTTGGGCGGCGGGTTCGACCTGCCGGACGCGCTCGAGGTCCCTCACCGGGTCGAGGACGGCTTCCGACGGCGCTCGGCCGAGCTGCCCGCCGAGACCCAGCTCCTGCTCCTGGTCGCCGCGGCCGACCCGACCGGCGAAGCCGCCCTGCTCTGGCGTGCGGCCGCCCACCTGGGCCTCGACCCCGAAGCGGCCGCGCCCGCGGAGCAGGCCCGGTTGGTGCAGATCGACACCCGGGTCCGCTTCCGTCACCCGCTGGTCCGCTCGGCGGTCTACCAGGCGGCCGCACGGCCGGACCAACGTCGAGCGCACGGTGCGCTGGCCGAGGCCACCGATCCGCACGACCTGGACCGTCACGCCTGGCACCGGGCCCAGGCCGTGCTGGGGACCGACGAGGACGCCGCCACCGACCTGGAACGCTCCGCCGACCGGGCCCGCGCCCGTGGCGGTCTGGCCGCTGCAGCCGCGTTCCTGCAACGCGCGGCCGAGCTCACCCCCGACCCGGCCGCCCGCGCCGCGCGAGCCCTCGAGGCGGCCCACGTCACGCACCAGGCCGGGTCGACCGAGACCGCCCTGGACCTGCTGACGGTCGCAGCCGCCGGGCCGCTGGATGCCCTGCAGGAAGCGCGCGTCGAGCTGCTGCGCGCCCGGATCGCCTTCCGCCTGACCCGCGGCGGCCATGCGCCGGGGATGCTGCTGGACGCCGCCGGTGCGCTCGTCCCGCTGGACGCAGCCCTGGCCCGCGAGGCCTACCTCGAGGCGGTCGAGGCGTCGTTCCACGCCGGCCGCTTCGCCCCTGTCCACCACCTGCGCGAGGTGGCCGTGTCCGCCCGGCAGGCGGCGCTCCCGACGTCGTCGCGCCCGGTCGACCTGCTCCTGGACGGGTTGGCCACCAGGTTCACGCACGGGTACGAGGCGAGCGTCCCCGGCCTGCAGCAGGCCCTCCGGGTGCTCGTCGACGACGACTCCCCGTCCGACGGGCACAACGGCCGTTGGCTGTGGCTGGCGTGCCACGTCGGGGCCATGCTGTGGGACGACGAGGCGATCTACGTGCTGGCCACCCGGGCCGTCCGGCTCGCCCGCGAGGCCGGGGCGCTCACGACGCTGCCCTCCGCCCTCAACGCCCTGGCCCTGGTGTTCATCCTCACCGGCGAGCTCGGCCGGGCCGCCGAGCTGTTCGCGGAGGAGGACGGGATCACCCAGGCCACAGCCGTCCCACCGATCCCCAACTCCAGGCTCTCGCTGGCGGCCTGGCGCGGTACGCAACCCGGGACCCCCGAGCTCGTCGCCACCGCGGTCGAGCTGGCGACGGCACGCGGCGAGGGCTTGGCCGTCAGCAGCGCCGACGTCGCTCTCGCCTACCTGCACAACGGCCTGGGCAACTTCGACACGGCCTGCGCCGCGGGGGGACGGCTGGTCGAGCTCGACGAGCTGGCTCACAGCAGCGTGGCGCTGCCCGAGGTGGTCGAGGCGGCCGTCCGGGCGGGCCGACCCGAGCTCGCCTCGGCCGCGCTCGACACCTTGGAGTCGCGGGCCGGTGCGAGCGGGACGCAGTGGGCGCTCGGGATGGCGGCGCGCTCGCGGGCCCTGGTGAGGTCCGGGCCACCCGCCGAGGCCGACTACCGAGAGGCGATCGAGCGGCTGGGCCGCTGCCGCATGACCGGCCACCTGGCTCGGACGCACCTCGTCTACGGCGAGTGGCTGCGCCGCGAGCGCCGCCGGCAGGACGCCCGCGAGCAGCTCCGGACGGCCCACCGGATGCTGTCGGACATGGGTGCAGGGGCCTACGCCGAGCGCGCCGCCCACGAGCTGCGTGCCACGGGCGAGAGCCCCCGCAGGAGAACCGCCCAGCCCACCGACGCGCTCACCGCCCACGAGGCGCACATCGCGCGACTCGTGGCCACCGGTGCGACGACCCGCGAGGTCGCCTCTCAGCTGTTCCTCAGCCCACGCACGATCGAGGCCCACCTGCGCAGCATCTTCCGCAAGCTCGGCATCACCTCCCGCGGACAGCTCAGGGGGTTGCGGCTGCCCTGAGGGGACGCAGCGGCCGTCGCCATGTCCCGACGCCCGGACACGAGGAACGAGGAGCACCATGCGATCACCAGTGCCGGACTACCTGGCCGAAGCACTCGCCGACGTCGCACCGGACCGGTCCGGCGCCACGGCCGGCTACATCCCCGAGCTCGCGGCAGCCGACCCCGAGCAGCTCGCTGCTGTGTTCGCCATGGTCGACGGCGAGCTGTACGGCGCCGGCGACGTCGACGCCGAGCTCACGATCCAGTCGATCTCCAAGCCCTTCACCTACGCGCTCGCCCTGGCCGACCGGGGGTTCGACGCGGTCCTGGCCAAGGTCGGGGTCGAGCCGTCCGGGGAGGCGTTCAACGAGCTCTCGCTCGAGGGGTCGGGCCGTCCGCTCAACCCCATGATCAACGCCGGCGCCATCACCGCGCACTCCCTCGCCGGCGCCCCGGGGATCGGGTCCGAGGCGCGCGTGGGACGCGTGGTCGACGGCTTGTCGGCGTTCGCCGGCCGTCGACTGCAGGTGGACGAGTCGGTGTGCGCGTCGGAGCTCGAGCACGCGCACCGCAACCTCGCGATCGCGCACATGCTGCGCAGCTACGGCGTCCTCACCGAGGACCCCGACGCCGTCGTGGCCGGTTACACCCGCCAGTGCTCCCTGCTCGTCACGACCCGCGACCTCGCCGTGATGGCCGCGACGCTGGCCAACCGAGGCGTCAACCCCCGCTCGGGCGAACGGGTCGTCCCCGAGGCGGTCGTCCGTCAGGTCCTCAGCGTCATGTCGACCTGCGGGATGTACGACGGCGCCGGTGACTGGGCGACCCGGGTCGGCATCCCGGCCAAGAGCGGTGTGGCCGGTGGGCTGATCGGCGCGCTACCGGGACAGGTCGGCATCGCGACGTTCTCCCCCCGTCTGGACCCTCACGGGACCAGCGTGCGGGGCCATGCGCTGTTCGGCCGGTTCTCCTCCGACATGGGTCTGCACCTGATGGAGGTCCCGCCCTCCGCACGGGGTGTCGTGCGGTCCAACCACGTCACCGGCACCGGCGAGTCCGCCACACGCGTCCTCCAGCTGCAGGGAGGGATCCGCTTCGCGGGAGCCGAGAGAGTGGTCCGGGAGGCCGTCAGCACCGCACCGGCCGAGGCACGGGTGGCGCTGGACCTGACGATGGTGCACTCGGTCGACGACGTGTCCCGCCGCATGCTGCTGGAGGTCGTACGGCGGCTGTCGCTGGACGGTCACGACGTCTACCTCGTCGACCCCGAAGGAGTCCTCCCCGACCCCGATCCTGGTGACGGCGGACGGGTGGTCGTCGTCGACGCCCTCGATGCCGTCCGTTGACCGTGCCTGGGAGCAGGTGACGGCACCGCCTCGGCGTCGAAGACGGCCATGATGACCGCCGCGGTGCTGGTGAAGCCGATGGCCAGGGCGAGGAGGAGAGAGGGGACGAAGTCGCTCGGGGACGGGGCCCGACCGCCGAGGACCCACGGCAGGACGGCCAGGACCACGACCGCGAGCGAGGTGCAGATCTCGTTCGCGGCCAGCGCGGGGGACCTCCTCGTCGCGCCCCTCCTCACGACCCGACGGGTGGTGTCGACGGTGGCAACCACGAGTGCCGTGGCGCAGACCACGAAGACGCCGGTCGCCCAGACCGGCTCCACGCCGGCCAGGGTGAGCGCGACGACCAGGGGCAGGCCGTAGGCCGTGAGCACCCACCTGGTGCCCGCCCGCATGTACCGGTCAGACGCGCTGCCCGCGGCCCCGCGGGAGCGGTGCAGCGCCGAGTCGAGGTAGAAGAACACCGCCACGATGAACGTGCCGACGAGGGTCGCCGCGATGCCCGCGAGGCCGAGCAGGAACTCGTCGGTCACCTCACGCACCGTCGCCACCCTCCGTCCTCACTGCCGCGTGGTCGGGGAGGACACCCTGACCGATGAGCCGCTCGTCGACGGCCCTCCTGTGATGCATGACCACCACCTGCACCTGGGACGTGAGGTCGGGCGGCATGCGACGCCAGGTCGAGCCGTCGCCATGTCGTCATGTCGTCATGTCGTCATGTCGTCATGTCGTCATGTCCTGTCGGCTACGCGACGCGAGGGGGTAGCGCGACGGTCTCGCCCACCACGTCGATCGCGACCTTGCCGCGGAGCACGTAGGACCGCTTGTCCTCCAGGAGCTCATGAGCCTCGCCCGTGCGCGCCAGCGGAAGGGTCGCGCCGATGACCGGCCTCACGAGACCGCGCTCGACGAGCCTGGTGAGGGCGTCCAGCTTTCCTCGGTTCTGTCGTGCGAAGACGAAGTGGTAGGCCGCGTTCCTGCCCCACGCCTCGATGAGGTTCTGCGGCTGCGCGATGTCGACGACGCTGACGACGCGTCCGAGGTCGGCGAGCGTGAGCGGGCTACGTGCGAGCGTGTCGCCACCTATCGCGTCGAGGACGACATCGACCCCCTCGCCCCGCGTCAGCTCGGCCACGGCATCGACGTAGTCCGTCGCGGTGAAGTCGACCGCCGCATCCGCCCCGAGCGAGCGCACGAGCTCGCGGTCACCCGCTCTCGCCGTGGTGATCACCCGTGCGCCGATCGCCTTCGCGACCTGGATCGCGATCGTGCCGACACCGCCCGCACCTCCGTGGACGAGGATTGTCTCCCCCACGACGAGCTGAGCCCGAGTCACCAGGGCCTCCCAGACCGTGCCGCCGACGAGGGTCAGGCTCGCCGCCTCCAGGTGGCTCAGGTTGTCCGGCTTGCGGGCGACCAGGTCGACGTCGGCCACGTGCTGCTCGGCGTAGGAGCCGGGTCCGCCGAAGATCCGGGGCGTGTAGTACACCGCATCGCCCACGCCGAGCTCGGTCACGTGGGAGCCGACCTCCTCGACCACCCCGGAGACGTCGTGCCCGATGATCGCCGGGAGCGGGACGTCACCCTCGTAGTCCCCGCGACGGATCTGGTGGTCGAGCGGGTTGACCGCGGTCGCGTGGAGGCGCACCCGTACCTGGCGGGGGGCGACCTGCGGTACGGGCACGTCCCGCAGCTCGAGAGCATCGGCGCCTCCGAAACGAGTGAGCACGACCGCCTTCATCAGATCAGACATCTCGTTCCCCGTCGTCCAGGTACCGGGCGAAGTGCTGCTCGACCGCCCGGTGCAGCCGGACCTGGTTCTCGGCGTTGTCGAACCCGTGGCCCTCGTCGCCGGCGAGGACGTACTCGACCGGGACGCCGCGCTCCCGCAGCGGAGCGACGATGTTGTCGGACTCGGCCTGGACCACGCGGGCGTCGTTGGCCCCCTGGGCGACCAGCAGGGGCGTGGTGATCCGTTCCACCATCGTCACCGGTGAGCGCGACAGCATGTCCGCCGCGGCCACGGGGTCGTCCGGGTCGCCCACGTAGGCGAACCAGCTGTTCACGTTGAAGGGCCTGGCGAACGGCGGCATCGTCCGCAGGAAGTTCGCGAGGTCGGAGACGCCGACGTAGTCGACCGCCGCGGCGAAGCAGCCGGGAGCCAGCGCGATCCCCACGAGCGCGGCGTAGCCCCCGTAGGAACCACCCATGATGCCGATCCGACCGGGGTCGGCATGACCCTGCCCGACGGCCCAGTCGACGGCGTCGATCAGGTCGGTGTGCATGGCCCGGGCGAACTCGCCGACCGCGGCGGTCGTGTGCCTGCTCCCGTAGCCGGTCGAACCCCGGAAGTTGACCTGCAGGACGGCGTAGCCACGGTTCGCCAGCAGCTGGGCCTGCGGGTTGTAGCCCCACGTGTCGTGCTGCCACGGCCCTCCGTGGACGAGGAGGACCAGGGGTGACGCCCCAGTGCCCGCCCGGGTCGGCAGGGTGAGGAACCCGGGCAGGGACAGACCGTCCCGCGCGGCGAACCTCACGGGCTCCATCGTCGCGAGGTCGGCCGGGTCCAGGTGGGGGAAGGGCCGGAACAGGATGCGGCTCTGACCCGTGGCGTGGTCGTAGAGCCAGGTGACCGCGGGGTCACGGTCGTGGACGAAGGTGGCGACCCACCGTCGTTCGTCGGCGTCCGAGGAGAGCGTGCCCAGGACCCCGTCGCTGAGGGACGCCAGCTCGGCGTAGACCTCGGCGAAGCGCTCGTCCAGCACCTCGATGCGGGGCCGGTCGGCGACGAAGCGGGCCGCGATGACCTCGCCGGTGCGGCGGCTGGTGAAGACGGTGGGCGGGAGGACGCCGGGCGCCATCGTGCCGAGGATGTCCAGGCTGTGCCCGGCCACGGCGGCCACCACGGTCTCGGCCCCGGTCTCCCGGTCCAGGCGGAGCAGCCGCAGGTCGTCGGAGTCGGTGTACGCGCCGAGCAGCAGGCCGTTCCCGTCGGGTGTCACCAGCTGCGGCTGCACGCCCACGGGGTACTCCGCACCACCGAGACGCCGTCGCAGTCGTCGCTCGCCGGTGGCGCGGTCGATCGCGTAGACCTGGAGGGTGCCGTCCGCCTGCAGCCGGGTGGAGAACGCCGGTTCGCCGTGCTGGTCCAGCAGCACGGTCTCCATCGGGTCGACCTGCTCGTGGTGCACGGTCGTCTCGCCCGAGGCGACGTCGATCCGGAACAGGTCGATGGCGAGAGGCCGCCTGTTCATCGCGACGAGCACGCTGCCGGGGTGCGACGGCAGCGGGTCGGCTCCGAAGACCCGGGACCCTGGCGGCATCGGGGTCAGGTCCGTCGCAGCGCCGTCCGGGGCCTCGAGGTCCACGCGGTACAGGTGCCAGTCCTCGTCGCCGTCGGTGTCCTGCAGGTACAGCAGCCACCGCGAGTCGTCGGGCCAGTAGTACGTCGTGATGCCCCGCCTCGCGTCGTGGGTGACGCAGACGGCGTCCGCGTGCTCCTCGTCGATGCCTCGCACCCACACGTTCCGTCGGCCGTGCGCCGGCGCGAGGTAGGCGATCCTCGTCCCGTCGGGTGACAGGGACGGGTTGGCGAACGCGGGGTCCGTGAAGAGCTCCTCGACCTCGATCCGTCGCGGCGGGGTGGTCCGGTCCTCGGCGCTGCTCATGCGGAACGCTCCCGGGCCTCGTCGTCGAACGCGTCCGCCCGCCAGGCGCGGATCGCACGGACCACCTCGGCGAGGTGGGACTCCAGCAGGAAGTGCCCGCCGTCGACCAGCTCGACGCGGGCGTTCGGCAGGTCCTTCGTGAAGGCCTCCGCGCCGGCGGGGCCGAAGATCTCGTCGTTGCGCCCCCAGACCGCCAGCAGCGGCACCTGGCTGGAGCGGAACCACTCCTGCACCGCCGGGTAGAGCTCGCGGTTGGTGCGGTAGTCCGCGAACAGCGCGAGCTGGGCCCGGTCCACGCCCGGGCGGGCCAGCAGGCGCAGGTCGTGCTCCCACGCGTCGGGGTCGACGGTCGTGACGTCCGGCACACCGTGGGTGTACTGCCACTCGACGGCGGGCCGCGCGAGCGCGGGGCGCAGGGCTTCCTCGTTGTGCGCCGAGGGGTCGTCGCCGTAGGCCCAGACCGGCGCCCAGAAGGCGGGGACGAAGCCCTTCTCGTAGGCGTTGCCGTTCTGCGACACGACCCCGACCACGGCCTGCGGTCGGGCGAGCGCGAGCCGCCACCCGACGGGTGCGCCGTAGTCCTGGGTGTAGACCGAGAAGCGGGCGACGCCCAGGGTGTCCAGGAACGCGAGCGTGACCTCTGCGAGCCGGTCGAAGGTGTAGTCGAAGGCGTCGACCGACGGCGCCGAGGACCGGCCGAACCCGATGTGGTCCGGGGCGATCACGTGGAACCGGTCGGCGAGGGCGGGGACGAGGTGCCGGAACATGTGCGAGCTGGACGGGTACCCGTGCAGCAGCAGCATCACGGGCGCGTCGGCGGGTCCCGCCTCCCGGTAGAACACGTCGAGGCCGTCGACCTCGACGGTGCGGTGGTGGACAGCGGTCATGGGAACAGCTCCTGTCGGTGGCACGTCGGTCGGCACGCGGACGTCAGCGATCGGCGGTCAGCAGCAGCATCCTGATCCGCTCCAGCAGCTGCGTGGTCGGGGTGTGGCTCACGTGCACGGTACGAAGCGTCCGTCCGTAGGTGAGGACACCCACCATCTGCTCACCCTCGAAGTGCGACAGCACCGCGGGACCCCAGACCGCCTCGATGCTGACGGGCCCGGCGGGCAGCCGTTCGACCCGCCCGAGGTTGCTCACCATGAGGTCCATGCCCTGGGCGATGCTCAGCTGTTCGGTGGCCGCGGCGCGGTCCAACCCCATCACCGCCCTGATGCCCGCCGAGACCTGCAGGGCGCGGGCGGGGCTCTTGGCCGCCGCCGCCTCCTCGGTGATCCTCCTGGCCACCGGCCACACGCCGTCGGCCCGGTCCGCGCGCGAGAGCACCGGACGCAGACCACCGATGTAGAGGGCCACGTCGTCATCGGCCGGCACCAGGTCGCGCAGGCTGTAGGGGATGTTGACCCGGAGGTGGTCGGCGTCCCCGGACTCCTCGAGCACCGCCACGGCGGCCGCGACGAGGGCGCCGTTGACCGAGACGCCGTGCACCTGGCAGCGCCGGTACAGCTCCTCGCTCTCCGTGCGGGCCCAGGCCAACGACGTCACCACGGGTGGGGTGGGGTCGAACCGGCGCAGCGGCAGAGGGGTCGTGAACCCCGGGTCGGCGACCGCGCTGCCGTCTGCGGACGCGACCGGGCCCGGCGCGTCCAGCTCGTCCACCTGGTCCAGCAGCGCCTCCTGCGGCGCGGGCAGCGGGCGCGGGATGGGTACCCGGCCGTTCAGGACGGACACGACGTCCTCCAGCACCAGCCGGGCGGAGAAGCCGTCGGCGATCGTGTGCGACAGCGTGAGCACGAGGAGCTCCGACCCTCGGCTCGTCGACCCGAGGGCAAGGTCCGGGTCGGGCGGGTACGTGGTCCCGGGAGGGTGGATGAGCACGGCGCGCACCAACGGACCTGCACCGGCCTCGAACGGCATGGCCAGCTCTTGGCCCACGACGTCCTCCCAGCGGGCTCCGGTCTCGACGCGGGTGCTGATCGGCCGATCCCCGCGGGCGAAGTACGCCGGCGCCGCCCCCGCCCCGTCCGGGTCGTCGACCACCCGCGCCGAGAGGAGCGGGTGCCGCTGCTGCACGACCCGCAGCGCCAGCTCGAGTCCTCCCCGCGTGACACCGCCGGAGAGCTCGGCCACGAGGCAGAAGTGCATCGGACGCTCCCGCGACCACATCTCGTAGGCCTGCTCGAACGACCCCAGGTGGCGCACGGGGCGCTCACCTCCCTCACCTGCAGCGCTGTCCGGGCGGGCACCCGCCCCTTCCTCGCGACGGCTGGTGCTCACTGCACCCGGCCTGGTCTCCGACCCCACTCGTGCACCTGCTTCCTCTTGTCGGGAGCGTTGCTCAGGCCAGGACGGCAATGGCTTCGACCTCCACGAGGAGCTCGGGCGTCCAGAGGCCTTGGACGCCGATGACGGTGATGGGGGGCAACGGGGAGCTGAACCCGTCGCTGTCCTGGGCCCGGGCGAGCCCTTCGAAGAGCTCGGACGCCATCTCCGTCGTCCACCCGACGACGTAGATGGTCAGGCGGGCGATGTCGCCGACCCCACCTCCGGCACCGGTGACTCCCACCGCGACGTTGCGCAGCGCGGAGTGGACCTGGCCCGGCAGGTCGGTCGAGGTCGGGTGGCCCGCGGCGGTGACTCCCGCCTGCCCGGCCAGCAGCACCAGGCGGGACCCGGTGGCCCGCGCCACGGGGGCGTAGTCCGTCTGCTCGAGCAGGCCGTCGGGGTGACTGAGGTGCACGGTCATCTGGCTCTCCTTGGTGGGGCTGTTCGGGACCGTCGAGGCAATGCCCCGTCGCGCTCATCGCCGTCGGTCGTCCGGTCAGAGACCAGTCGAGACCATGCCGTCGGGGCAGGGTCAAGACGTCGTCTGGGCCGGCCCACCCTCCGGGGTCAGCAGCCCCGCAGCGCGAGGTCCGCGAGCAGGACGCACGCCAGGGCCTCCACGAGCGTGCGCTCCTCGGCGATCGTGCCCGTCACGGGGTCGAACATCAGCAGCATCAGGTCGGCGGTCCGTCCCCGGTAGGACCGGAGGTCGACGACGCCGGTCCAGGAGTCGACGTCGGCGCGGGTCGGCGAGGGCCCCTCGCCCGGGTGCCGCTCCCCCGGGTCCCACACCACTACCGCCGTGACGACGAGCGCCAGGCCGACCAGGACCAGCAGAGCCGCGCCCGCCGGGCCCGTCGAGCGATCCATCCCCTCCGCGAGATCGGCGAGCAGGGCGACCCAGACGGTGATCGCGGTCGTCATGGGAGGACCTCTCCCCGGAGCCTGAGTGGGTGTTCCATGGGTGCTCTCCTGGTCCGTTCGGCGAGCCGGGTTCCCGACCCCGACTCGGACCAGTGCAGACCGTGACGTCGCGTCCAGGTCAAGGCGGTGCCTTCCGTCGACGACGTGGGTCGAGGGCCCGCTACTCCCTGGGCGACCCCGGCATCGCTGCGAAGGGAGAGCCGATGGCGTCCAGGACGGCCTCCCGGCGCTCCGCCCGCGACGACGTGTCGGGGTCCGCGGCCGACGCCCGGGCCTGCGCTGCGGTGGGGAACGGGTCGACGTCCTGCGGGCAGACCACGTCCTCCTCCGGAACCCGCCGCGTCAGCAGGTACTCCGTCGTCACCGCGTCCGCGCAGGCCGACAGGCCGATGCTGCTGTGGCCCCAGCCCTCCACCGTCAGCAGCCGCGACGACGGCAGCTCGGCGTGCAGGGCGAGCGCTCCCGAGTAGTCGGTGGCCGGGTCGAACCTCGGGCTCGCGATCAGGACGGGGTTGGCGGTGACGGCGTCCCAGGGGCCCAGGTAGCGGTCGACGTCCTCGCCCGACCACGACATGCACGCCTGGTCGGCCGCCCAGGTCCACAACGGTCCGAAGTAGCCGACCCCCCCGCGAGACCTCGGCGCGCTGCCATGCGCTCACCCGGTCCGGGGTGACGCTGTCGGAGCAGACCACGGCGGACAGCTGCTCGCGCGCGAGCACCTGGGGCGGGAGTGCGGTCGCCCCGCGCCGCCCGGAGGGACCGGAGACGTCGAGGCGCGTGGCCGCGGGCGCACGCGAGGCGAGCTGCTCGTAGCGCGCCAGGTCCTGAGCCGTCGGCTGCCACGTGGCGGGGCTGTTCAGACCCGCCCGTGTCTGCGCCGTCATGATCTGGTGGTCCACCAGCAGCCCCGTGGTCGGGTCGAGGACCGGCTCGGCCCGCAGCCGCTCGTGGAGCGCGTCGAACCTGGCCGACGCCGAGGTCCCGCCCTCACCGGAGAAGGCGCAGCGCTCGGGGCCGGCCTCGTCGCACAGGCGCAGGAACTCCTCGAACGTGGCCTGCGCTCCGTCGTCGCTGTCCATGCGGGCGAAGACGGGCACCTGGGTGCCGTCGACGTCGCGGCCGGTGGTCCAGTCCACGGGGTCCACGACGGCGTCCACGACCAGGGCGCCGACCCGGTCGGGGTAGCGGTTGGCGTACATCGCGCCTAGGTAGGACCCGTAGGAGTAACCGACGTAGGTGAGGTGCTCGTCGCCGACGGCGCGGCGCAGCAGGTCCAGGTCGTCGGCGACCGCGGTGGTGGACATGTGGTCGCGGACGGGCCCGCCGTCGGCCACGCACCTCGCGTCCAGCGCGGCGTTGACGTCCCGGACCGTGCGCAGGTCGCGAGCGCCCTCCGGCCAGACGAAGGAGGTGAAGTAGTCCAGGACGTCGTCGTCGGGGCCGACGCACTGCAGCGGGGTGCTCCGTCCGACGCCGCGGGGGTCCATGCCGATCAGGTCGAGCTCGGCGGTGACCGCCGGGTCGAAGAGGGAGTCACCGACGAGGGCGACCGAGGACACCGCGTCGGCGCCGGGCCCGCCGAAGTTGACGAACAGGGAACCCCGCCGGGCGTCGGGGTCGTCGGCCGGACGTCGGATGAGCGCCAGCTCGATACTCGGTCCGGCCGGGTCCGCGTGGTCGAGCGGGACGTCGTAGGTCGCGCACTGGTAGGTGACCGGGACGTCGGGGAGGTCGGGCAGGTCGCAAGCTCCCCAGTCCACGCCCGCCACGTCGGACGGGACGGGCTCCGGGCCCGGCCGGGTGGCGGCGTGGCCCACCACCCCGCCGGCCGTCAGGACGGACGTGACCAGTGCTGCGGCAGTACCGATGGCGGTCGTGGTTCTTCTCATCCGGTTCTCCTGCGGGGTGTCGGTGGCGACGGCGGGTGCCGCCCACCGCAGGGAACACGCTGACGTCGGGGCATGCTCAAGCCCTGCACCTCGCGGCCGCCAGGACCGCCTGACCGCCTCGACCAGCAGGCCGGAGACAGGGCCGGTGCTCGACGCCGCTAGGCGGACCGCGAGAAGACCGGCCTCGCGCCACGCACCGGTCGGACGGGCAGCTGGCCCGAGCGCGGTGCGGTGCAGACCGGCGACGTCGTCGTGGTGGGCCGGCGCAGCTGGGACGCCGCGGCCTCCAGGGCCTCCCTGAAGGACCGGGCGCTCTGGAACCGGTCGCCCCGGTCCTTCGCGAGCGCCGTGAGGACGACCTCGTCCAGGCCCGGGGTGACCTCGGCTCGGGAGGCGCTGGCCCGTGGCGGGTCGTGGTGCACGTGCTGGTAGGCGAGCGCGACCGCGTCGTCGCCCACGAAGGGCGGCCGACCCGTGAGCAGCTCGTGGAGCAGGCACCCGACCGCGTACAGGTCGCTCCGGGCGTCGGCGATGTCCCCGCGCACCTGTTCGGGAGACAGGTACGTGGCGGATCCGAGGAGCGTCTGCGGCTGGGTGGCCGTGGCGCCGAGATCACGGTCGACACGGGCGATCCCGAAGTCCACGACCTTGATGCCGCCGTCGTGCGTGACCATGACGTTGGCGGGCTTGATGTCGCGGTGCACGACCCCTGCGGCGTGGCTGCACCCCAAGGCCCGCAGGACCGCCACGACATGCTGGATCGATTCCTCCAGCGCGAGCGGCCCCTCGCGGATCCGGGCGCGCAGCGATCGGCCGGCGACGTGCTCCATGACGATGAACGAGACGCTCTGCTCGTGGGCCCAGCTGCCACCGACGTGCTCATGCCCGATGTCGTGGACGGCGACGATGCCGGGGTGGTCGAGGGCGGCGAGGGTCTGCGCCTCCCGCCGGAACCTGGACCGGAGCTCGGGGTCCCGGGCCAGCTCTCCACGGAGCACCTTGACCGCGACCCAGCGTTCCAGCCAGGTGTCACGCCCCAGATGGACCACGGCCATGCCGCCCCGGCCCAGCTCCTCGTGGAGCTCGTAGCGTCCGCCCAGCAGACGGTCCGTGGTCATCAGGTCTCCCTGCCTCGGGCCGAGGTCACGGAGCTCGACCTGCCACGGCCGGAGGCTCCGCAGCCACCGCTCGCGCGAGGTCCGCGACGACGGTGACCGGGCCACCGTCACCGGGATCGGGATCCGGCACTGACCGCATGTGTGTCCTCCTTGCTTTCGGCGGTGCGCGGGCACGACCGGCGACGGGCTTCCCCCATGTGACGCCATGCCGCTGGGGCACACTCAAGCGGGCCCCGGTGTGGCGTCGCCCACCCGGCCGCCTAGAGCTCCGCGCGCACCACGCCGATATCGCCGTCCGGCCGCGACGGCACCGCCGTGCTCGCCCGTCGGGTCGTGCCGCGAGTGGCGCGAGCCGGCTACCCCGGGGTCCCGCGCACGGTGTAGAGCATGAACCAGTGGTCCCGCTCCGGGTCGTGGAGCATCTCGGTGTCGTAGTCCAGCCAGCCCCGGGTCGGGTGGTGGACGCGCTTGAACGCGGACCGCCACACCCCGACCTCGCCGCTCTCCCATCGTTCGCCGCGACGGATCGCCCCGGTCCCGCAGGCGACGCACTTCGGCGACCTCCGCCACACCGGCGGCACGGTCCCCGCCATCCGGTGGACCACGCCGGAGGTGCTGTCCCGGCCGGGCGCCTACCCCCGGCCGACGACCGTCCGGGCCGGCCGGCGCGCCTACGCCACCAGCAAGCTCGCCGGCATCTACCTGGTCCACGAGTGGGCCCGCCGACTCCCCGAAGGAGTGGACGTCCTCGCCTACAACCCCAGCCTGGTCCTCGGGACCGGGCTGGCCCGCGACGCCGGCGGAGCATCGGGCTTCCTCATGGAGCGCGTGGTCCCGGCCCTGGCGCTCACCCCGCTCGCGGACACCCCACCGGTCGCCGGGCGCCGGCTCGCCGACACCGTGCTGGGGAGCACGAAGGCCGACACCGGCTCCTACGTCCACCGCACCCGGGTGACGCCGTCATCGAAGGAGTCCTACGACGTGGACCGGGAGGCTGCTCTCTGGACCTGGCTGGAGCGGGCCGCACACCCGTCGCCGAGGGTGTGAGCGGCGGTCGACGACTCGCACCCCGGGTCGGCACCGGGGCCGGCGTCTCGCTCAGACCCGTTCGACGCGGTCCGCCTGCGGGCCCCGCTCGCTCTGCCGCACCTTGTACCGGACGCGCTCGCCCTCGACCAGCGCGTCGGCGCCGCCCAGGACGGACACGTGCACGAACAGGTCCGCGCCGCCCGCATCAGGGGTGATGAAGCCGAAGCCACGCTCGCTGTCGTAGCGGGCCACCACCCCCTCGCCACCGCGCACCGGGGCGTCGGTCGCCGCCGGGTGCGGCGGTCGTCCGCGCCCGGCCGGCACCGGCGCCCCCCGGGGCGTCGGGGCCTTCACCAGGTTCAGGTTGCGGGCCTGCGGCCCCTTCTCGCTCTGCACCACCTCGTAGGTGACCCGGTCGCCCTCGGCCAGCGCGGTCAGACCCCCGGACAGCGCGCGGACGTGGACGAAGACGTCCTCGCCGCCGGCGACGGGGGTGACGAACCCGAAGCCCTTGTCCTCGTCGTACCACGTGACCGTTCCGTCGGCGCCGTCGCTGGGGGCGGGGCGCGGCGTGTCGGCCGCGAGCGGGATCAGGTGCTCGGCCTGCGGTCCCTTGTCCCCCTCGACCACCAGGAAGGCCACCCGCTGCCCCGCGGCCGGCACGCCGCCGGTGACGACGGCCGAGCTGTGCACGAAGATCTCGGCGCCACCGTCGTCGGGCGTGACGAAGCCGTACCCCTTGGTCGGCTCGAACCAGGTGACGGTGCCGAGCAGGCCCAGCGGGGCGTCCGGCGCCGTGTCGGCGGTGATCCGGACCCGACGCGCCTGCGGCCCCCGGTCCCCCTCGCCCCACTCGAACTCGACCGCCTGCCCCTCGCGCAGCAGCCGGGTCCCGTCGTCGCTGACGATCTCGGACGCATGCACGAACAGGTCCTCGGACTCACCCTCGATCGAGAGGAAGCCGAACCCTCGTTCGGCGTCGAACCAGCTGACGGTCCCCTGGGGCACGGTTGACTCTCCTCGTCGTAGCGGCGGTCTGCTGGCCCCAGTGTCGCGGACGGAACGGGGGTCCGCGGCCCTCGGCACCGGACTAGGCTCCTGAGTCGTCGTCGACGGAGGTGTGATGGACAGGCAGGAGCTCAGGGACGCGCTCGGTGACGCCATGACCGGCGCGCCGACCCCCCTGGACGCGGCCGACCGGTTGTGCGCGGCGTGCGTGCAGCTGCTCGACGTCGACGGCGCCTCGATCTCCTACCTGGGCGACGGCACCATGCAGGGGACCTTCGGCTCCAGCGGCGAGCTCAGCCGCACCCTGGACGAGCTGCAGTTCACCTACGGCCAGGGACCGTGCCTCGAGGCGGTCAGGGAGTGCCGACCGGTCCTGGCCCCCCACCTCGACGGTCCCGCCGAGGATCGGTGGCCAGCGCTCACGCAGGCCATCATCGGCCACGGCATCAACGCGATGTTCGCGCTCCCGGTGGCCCTGGCCAGCACGCCGATCGGCGCCCTCGACCTGTTCCGGCGCAGCAGCGGCCCGCTGGACGACGCCGCGATGACCGGCGGGATGTACGCCGCCCGGCTGGCGGCCCTGCCGCTGCTGGACCTGATGACCGCCGACACCGACTGGCAGTCGGCCGCGGAGGGCCGGGGCAGCTGGGAGCAGCTGGAGTCCCTGGAGCGCGTCGAGGTCTACCAGGCCACGGGGATGATCATCGCGGCGCTGGACGTCAGCCCCGCCGACGCCCTGGTGCGGCTGCGCGCCCACGCCATCTCGCGCGGGCTGACCGCGAGCGAGGTCGCCTACCAGATCCTCAACCGGCGCCTCGTCCTGGACGAGGACGACTGGCACGATGACGGCGAGCGGCCCGGGGGCGCAGCATGACCGACCGCGAGGACGAGATCGTGGCTGCGTTCGTGTCCCTGTCGGGCAGCCTGGCCCGGGGGCACGACGTCGACGAGCTCCTCACGCAGCTCGCCACCGACTGCGCCCGGTTGCTCGACGTCAGCGCCGCTGGTCTGCTGCTGGCCGACGCCCGCGGCACGCTGCACGTCGTGGCCGCCTCTTCCGAGCGCGCCGCCGACCTGGAGGCGTTCCAGGCCCAGCGCGCGCAGGGTCCGTGCCACACCTGCTACCTCGACGGCAGGCCGGTGAACGTGCCGGACCTGGCGGCCGCGGCCGAGAGGTGGCCCGAGTTCGCCGCGGCGGCCGCCGAGGCCGGCGTCGCCAGCGTGCATGCGGTCCCGATGAGACTGCGGGACGCGATCATCGGCGCCCTCAACCTGTTCGGGGCCACGCCGGGGCCGCTCGACGAGGCGGACCTGAGGCTCGCGCAGGCCCTGGCGGACGTGGCGACGGTCGCCCTCGTCCAGGACCGCGCCGCCGCGGACACGAACCTGGTCAACGAGCAGCTGCAGCGTGCGCTGGACAGCCGGGTCGTCCTGGAGCAGGCCAAGGGGGTGCTGTCCTACAGCGGCGGTCTGGACATGGTCGAGGCCTTCGCGGCACTGCGGCACTACGCCCGCGACCACAACCTCAAGATGACCGAGATCGCCGGCGCCCTGGTGAACCGCACGGTGCCCGCCGCGGTCGTGGTCGAGCACGCCCGGACGCGCCGGGCCTGACCCGCCCGGCTCCCCGGCACAGCGCCACGAGCCGGAGGGTGACGGTGTCAGCGCAGCGCGAAGGGGCCGTCGGGGGCGGCGAACGCGAGGGCGGCGAAGCGCTCCCCCATCAGCCGGTGGGTGGTGGCGTCCGGGTGGAGCCGGTCCGGGAGCGGCAGGGCGTCCGCGTCGGCCTCGCCGTAGAGCAGCCGACCGTCGACGTGGTGCAGGTTCGGGTCGTCGGCCGAACGCTGCTCGACGACCCGGGCCAGCTCGGTGCGGACGGTGGTGAGGGTGAGCCGGCCGGCCGGGACGTCGGCCGGGTCGCCCGTCGCGGTGAAGGCCAGACGTCCCTCGGCCAGTGCGGCCAGGTCGAACGCGCCCGGCCCGGGCGTCGTCTCGTGGATCGGGCACAGGATCGGCGAGATCACGACGAGGGGCGTGTCGGGGTGCCCCTCCCTCACCGTGTCGAGCAGGCCGTGCACGGCAGGGCCGAGGGCCCGCAACCGCATCACGTCGGTGTTGACCAGGTTGATGCCGAGCTTGACGCTGATCAGGTCGGCCGGGGTGTCGCGCAGCACCCGACCGACGAACGGGTCGAGCAGAGCGCTGCCGCCGAGGCCGAGGTTGTGCAGCTCGACCTGCCCGAGCGCGGCCGCGACGGCCGGCCACGTGCCGGTCGGCGTGGCCGCGTTGGAGCCCTGGCTGATGGAGCTGCCGTGGTGCAGCCACGTCCGGCCGCCTGCCGCAGCGGGCTCGACGGGGGCGTCGGTGCGGAGCGCCACCAGCTCGGTCTGCTCCCCGTGCGGCAGCCAGATCTCGATGCGCTTGCGGTCGGGTCCCAGGTCGTCGAAGCGCAGCGTGCCGACGGGACCGTGCTCGACGTCGACAGAGCCCGTGGCCATGTCGATGGTCATCGTGGTCCCGCCCGTCACGGTCCCCCGGCCGGCGGGTCGACCGTCGACGAGCAGCTCGTAGACCCCGTCCGGTCGCCGGGGGGCGCCCAGGTACACCCTGCGGGTGGGGACGGTGTCCAGCTCGACGGTCGTGGCCCGGCTGCTGAGCACCAGACGGACGCCCGACGGCTGCGCCTCGACCATGTGCAGCTGCGGGTCGGTGCTCTGGGCGCGGGCCCAGGCCGGCAACCGGTGCGGCAGCAGGCCGACCTCGGTCGTCTCGACCTCCAGGCAGCCCCGGATCAGGTCGGCGGTGATGGGGGTGGTCACCAGATCGGGCACGAGCAGCTCCCAGGGCCAGGGGTGGGACGACGGCGGTCGTCCCACCCCACCACATCATTCCTGCGACAGGTCCCGGATGCGCACGTCGCGGAACGAGACGACGTCCGGGGCGGACCCGTGGGCCTGCAGCCCGACGTGACCCACGAGGCCGCGGCTCTCCGAGCCCGGGTCGAGCGGGCGACCGGGGAACGGCACCCCCGGGACGTTCTCGTACTCGTTGATGACGACGCCGTTGCGGATGACCGTGTAGTGCTGCCCCACGACGCGGATCTCGAGGTCGTTCCAGACCCCCTTGGCCGTCGGGTTCGCCCGGTCGAGGCCGATGTCGGCGAAGCCGTAGACGGAGCCCGTCTTGCGCGGGTCGTTGGACCCTCCCTCGGGCGAGTCGTTGATCTGGATCTCGTGCCCGCAGTTGACGGCGATCCAGGACAGGTTGTTCTGCTCCTGGCCGTTGAACGTCGTGGGGCAGCCGGGCACGGGACCGTCGAGCGCCGGGAACCGCACCTGGACCCCAGAGTTGCCACGCAGGTCGCCCGGGGCGTCGTCGCGGAACTGCAGCCGCAGCGAGAAGTCGCCGTACTCCTCCGGCGTGTACCAGAGGGTGCCGAAGCCGCCGCCGGCGCCGACCCGGCTGCGCACCGTCCCGTCGGCCAGCAGGTCGAACCCGCCGTTGCCGGCGTAGGCCCAGTCGTCGAACGACGTGGCCGTCCCGTCGAGGATGGTCTCGTAGGGCGCGGTCCGGCCGACGTCGGAGCGACCGGCCGCCTGGGTGAGCGTCGCCCGCTCCCGAGCGCTGAGCACGTCGAGCGCGACGAGCTCCTGGGTCACCTGGGCGACGTGGCGCACGAACCCGCCGTGGGTGCTCCAGCCGCTCTCGTCGTCGAGCAGGTCGTTGACGCTGCAGCCGTTCGCGAGCTCGTGGTCGGGGACGCCCGTGTCGACGTCCAGGATCCAGACGGTCGGTCGCGCGTCCCTCCCCTCCTCGCACGGCGGTAGCGCAGCACCCTGCGCGGGCGTGCCCAGCAGGGCCATGGGGAGGGCGAGGGCGGCGAGCGCCACCCCGGCCCAGGACGTCGAGCGCTTCATCGCGGTCTCCCGTCTGGTCGCTTCGTTGCGTCCTTCGACGTTATGGACTGGGTCATGCTGGGTCAAGGCGGCGCGAAGGACGCCGCTCGGTCGCCCGGCCGACCTGCGGCCGGCACTGGCCGACCTCGACGTCCGCGATCTAACGTGTCACCGTCCAGGTCACGGCCCGCCGTCGCACCTGGCGACCAGCTCATCCTCTCCACCGATGCGTAGGAGGACCCGTGGACGACGAGACGATCCTGAGCAGGGTCTCGGCCCTGGTGGAACGCGAGCACCGGCTCCGCACCGCGCGGGGCAGCGGGGCGTTGGACGAGGCCGCGGAGCACGAGGAGCTGCAGGCCGTCGAGGTCGAGCTCGACCAGTGCTGGGACCTGCTGCGGCAGCGTCGCGCCAAGCAGGAGTTCGACGCGGACCCCGGCGAGGCCGCGTCCCGGTCGGCCGCTGTGGTCGAGCACTACCAGCAGTAGGCCGGCACCACCGCGGGCCCCTCAGCCGGCCTGACGACGGGCCGGCAGCACCAGGTGGGTGACTCGTCGGCTCGTGATCACGGTCGTCGGGTCGCCCAGCCACAACGGGGACCCACCGTCGGTGAAGTAGCGACGGCCGGCCCCCAGGAGGACTGGCACCAGGTCGACCGAGACCTCGTCCAGCAGACCTGCTGCGTGCACCTGGCTGGCGACCTGGCCCGCCGCGACGCCGACGACCGCGTCCCCGGCGATCTCGCACGCCCGGGCCACCGCCGCCCCCACGTCGTCGACGAACGTGAAGTCCTCCGAGCCCGGGTAGCTCCACCCGTCGGGCGGTCGGTGGGTCAGGACGACCACGGGCACGCCCAGCGGGTGGGTGCCGCGCCAGCCGTCCGTCAGGTCGAACAGCCGTCGCCCGACCAGCAGGCAGCCGAGCGACGCCGTCCAGGCGCGCCAGTGCCCGGCGCTGGTGGCGGTCAGGTGGAACGGGGGCAGGTCGCCGGCGTTGGGCACCTCCACGTCCCCCGCGGCGTACCAGTCGAACAGGGGGCCGGGGGTGTCGTCCGGCAGGGAGATGAAGCCGTCAAGGGACATGGACGCGCTGGACACGAGTCTGGCCATGGTCTGCTGACGGCGCGGCGACCCAGGACTCATCGTGGACACCCGCTGCCCGGCCGGCCGAGGCGGCTCAGGGCAGCGGCAGCTCGCGCAGCTGGCGCCGGGACGCGATCCCGAGCTTCTGGAAGATGTTGCGCAGGTGGGCGTCGATCGTCCGGTGGCTGAGGAACAGCTGCGCACCGACCTCCCGGCTGGTGGCCCCGGTGGCCACCAGCCGGGCCACGTGCAGCTCGTGCGCGGTGAGGACGTCGGTGGGCTGGGCGGAGCGTCGGCTCGGGTGCGCGCCGGTGGCCCGCAGCTCACGCGCGGCCCGAGCCGCGAACGCCTCGCCACCCATGCCGGACAGCAGCTCGTAGGCGGTGCCCAGCTGTTCGCGCGCGTCCTGGCGGCGGCCCTCACGGCGCAGCCACTCGCCGTAGACGAGGTGGGTGCGGGCCAGGTGGCTGGCCATCCGGCAGTCGTCGAGCAGCCGGATGGCCTCGCGGTAACCGTCGTCGGCGGCCGCCCCGGTGCTGGTGAGCGCCCGTGAGCGAGCCACCAGCCCGCGCGCCCAGGTGGTCCCGGTGGCGTCGGCACGCGCACTCAGCTCCTCGAGCGCGGCGACCGCCCGTCCCGGCTGCCCGGCGCGGCTGGCCGCCTCCACCGCCTCGGGGAGGGCCAGGCTGATGAGGGGCAGCTCGTCGGACTCCAGCACGCGCTCCGCGGCGTCCAGCGCGGCCGGGTAGCTGCCCAGACCGCTGTGGAGCACCGCCAGCGCGTAGTGCGCCAGGGTCACCTCGGCGCCACCGTGACCGTGGGCCCGCACGGCTGCGGCCTGCAGGGCGAGGGTCTCGGCCCGGTCGCCGCGCCAGGCCGCCAGCACGAGGTCGGCCTGGTGCAACGGCACGGCTCCGACGGTCTGCGTGAGGAGCCTGCCCTCCGCCGCGAGGTCGGTGGCCCGCGCGGCCTCGCCCGAGAGGACGAGCGTGGCCGCCCGGAACAGGAGCGCGATGGGCAACGTGGCCAGCGCGCCCGCCTCGCGGGCGAGGCGGACGTTGCGCTCGGCCAGGGCGTAGAGGTTCTCGTTGTCGAAAAGGGCCAGCGCGGTCCGTCCCGCCAGCCACAACCAGCGACGGTCCTCCTCCTCACCCCCGGGTCGGTCACCTCGCTCCTCGCCGACGAAACCCTCCACCGCTCGCCGGAGCGTCGGCACCCCCGCGTCGTACCCCTGCGTGAACGTGGTCACCAGCCCGTCGAGCAGGAGGTCCGCGGGCCTCGGCGCCCCGGGTGGTGGCGGGGCGGCCCGCGCGGCCTCGGCCACCTCCCGCGCCCTGCGACCCCGGCCGCCGGTGATGGTGGCCGTGTCGAGGGCCTGCAGGTAGGTCTCGCGGGCGATCGACGGGTCGAGCGGGGCGAGGCGCTGGGCGGCACCCAGAAGCAGACCCGGCACGTCGCTGCCCCGGGTCAGGAGGAAGGCGATCTGAGCCCGCAGGAGCTCGAGCCGGGCCTGCTGCAGCTCGTCGAGCGGCCCGGCCGCGGCCCGGCTCAGCAGCTCCCCGGCGGCCTCGGAGGCACCGGCCTCGTGCTTGGCGTAGGCAGCCTCCAGGGCCCGTCCCGCCCGCTGCGCGGACCCGGGGGTCAGCTCGGCCGCCTGCTGCAGGAAGGCGGCCGCGGCGGCCAGCCCACCCCGGGCGCGGGCCCGACCGGCCGAGCGTTCGAGCTCCGCCGCGACGTCCTCGTCGGGGCCCAGCACCGCCTGGGCGCGGTGCCAGACGTGGCGGTCGGGGTAAAGCCCTTGGTCCGTCGCGGCGGCCAGCGCCCCGTGCGCCCGGCGGAGGTCGGCCGGGTTGGCGGCCCGGTAGACCGCCGAACGGGCGAGCGAGTGGCGGAAGCGCACCAGGGGGCCGATCTCCACCAGACCGGCCACCTCGGCGGGGGCGGCCGCGTGGCGGCTGATCCCCAGCTGCTCGACCGCGCGCCAGAGCAACCCCTGGTCACCGGTCGGCTCGGCCGCGGCGACCAGCAGCAGCAGCTGGGTGTCCGCCGGCAGCGTCCCCGACCGGCGCCGGAACTCCTCCTCGACCCGGAGGGGGACGCTCAGCACGTCCGGCAGCCCGAACCCGCCGGCCAGCCGGTGCGGAAGCGCACCCCGGGGGAGCTCCAGCAGCGCCAGGGGGTTGCCCTTCGCCTCGGCGACGACCCGGTCGCGCACCTCCTGGTCCAGCGGGGTCCCGACCGCAGCGACCAGCAGCGCCCGCGCCTCGCTGTCGGCGAGCCGCCCCAGCGGCAGCTCGGGCAGCCCGGCGAAGGGGTCGACGTCGTCCTCGCCGGGGTCACGCCGGGCGAGCACCAGCACCACCGGCTCGGCCGCCACCCGCCGCGCCACGAACGCGAGGACCTGGGCGGACGCCTGGTCGAGCCACTGCACGTCGTCGACCAGGCACAGCAGAGGCCCGTCCTCGGCCGCCTCGGACACCAGGTTCAAGGTGGCCAGCGCGACCAGGAACCCGTCCGGCGCCTCCCCCGAGCGCAGCCCGAGCGCCACCGCCAGGGCCTCGTGCTGCGGACCGGGCAGGGAGTCCGCGCCGTCCAGCAGGGGCACCAACAGCTGGTGCAGGCCCGCGAACGCGAACTGGGTCTCCGACTCCACCCCGACCGCCTGCGCCACCCGGAGGCCGGCGGCGGCGGCCACGTGCCGGGCGTGGCCCAGGAGGGCGGACTTGCCGATGCCGGCCTCCCCCCGGACGACGAGCACCCCGCTCCGCCCCGCCTGGGCGCCGCTGACCACCTCGCCCACCGTGTCACGCTCGGCGCGCCGCCCAACCAGGTCGGTCAACGTTCCTCCCCCGGGGCCGGTCAGCTCGAGGCGACCAGGTTACGTACGGAGCACCGTAGTCGTCACCGATGCGGCAGTCGCTCCTCCTGCGCGTCGTGGCGCACCCGGCGCGGACAGGCGACGACCTACGTGGTTCTCACCGACGCGACAGCCATGCCCCAGGGACCAACCTCGAGGCACGGCGGGGACCGGTCCCCGCGACCGGCACCCGCTGGACCGAGGAGCCGACGAGGACCGTACGAGGAGGAGCGCACCATGGCGTGGAGCACGCGCGAGATGGCCCAGCTGGCCGGCACCACGGTGCGGGCGGTGAGGCACTACCACCAGGTCGGTCTGCTGGAGGAGCCCCGGCGCTGCGCCAACGGCTACAAGCAGTACGGCGTCACGCACCTGCTGCGGACGCTGCGCATCCGGAGACTGACCGACCTGGGCTTCTCGTTGACCCAGGTGGCCGAGATGGGGGACGACGACCAGTTCCCCCACGACGCGCTGCGGCACCTGGACGGGGAGCTCGACCGGAACCTCCGACGGCTGCAGCGCATCCGCGCCGAGCTCGGGCACATGCTGGCGGACGCGGCCCCGACCGACCTGCCGGCGACGCTCGCGGCCGCGATCAGGGACGTCGACCTGTCCGAGGCCGACCGCTCTGTGCTGGTCGTCATGAGCCGCGTCCTCGACCCGGACCTGGTCATGGACCTGGTCGGTGTCCTGCAGTCGCTGCCGGACGACGGTGCCGCCCGCGCGTTCGAGGCGCTCGACCCCGGCTCCGACGAGACGACGCGTCAGGCCCTGGCCGAGCGGCTGCTCCCCCGTGCCCTGGCCGTGCGTTCAGTGCTGCCCGGGCTCCTCGACGCGCTCGACGACCCACGGGCGGACCCCGTCGCGCGCCGCACCATCGACCAGGCCGTCGAGGACCTGTACAACCCGGCGCAGGTCGACGTGATGCGGCGGGTCCGTCGGATGCGCCCGGCACCCCGGCCCGCGGCCCGGGAGGCCGTGGAGCTCGACGTCCGCACCCCCGCGCGCTGCGACGGTCGGGCGGTGGTCGCCGGGGCCGTGTGCCGCGGGACGGTGACCCCCGGGTCAGCTCGCCAGCCCGTCGAGCCGGCGGTGGCGCAGGCGTAGCGCCCGCAGACCCGCGCCGCCGCTGCAGCCGGACGGCGGGCCCTCCCGAGGCGGGCTTGACCCTGCCCCGAAGTCATGGTCTGCACTGGGGACCACCGGTGGACCAGCCGGTCGTCGAGAGGAGCAGCAGTGGCGTGGAGCACCCGTCGGCTCGCGGAGCTCGCCGGTACGACCGTCAGGGCCGTGCGGCACTACCACGAGGTCGGCCTCCTGGAGGAGCCCGCACGGCTCGCCAACGGCTACAAGCAGTACGGCGTCCCCCACCTGCTGCGGGTGGTGCAGATCAGGCGGCTCGTCGACCTCGGGGTCCCGCTGTCGCAGGTGGCGTCCGCCGGGCGCGCCGACCAGGACCCCGACGAGGGCCTGAGGGTGCTGGACGCCGACCTGGCCGCGAGCATCGCCCGGCTGGAACGCGTCCGCGCCGACCTGCCCGTCATCCTGCGGCACCGGGCCACGGTCGACGTACCCGCCGCGCTCGACACCGTCGGGGACGACGCGTCGGAGGTCGACCGCAGGATGCTGCTGATCTACGCGCGCGTGCTCGACGACTCCTGGATCGACCACCTGCGTCCGGAGCCCTCCGACGAGCGAGCGGCCGCCCCGGACCGGGGCGACGACGAGTTCGCGCGGTTGCCGGCCGACGCCGACGAGGCCACGCGGGAGCGCCTCGCCGAGGCCGTCGCGGCGGCGACGCGGGCGCAGCTGCGGGAGCACGTGCTGCTCAGCGACCTCGAGACCCGCGCTGCTCACCACGTCGACGTGACGAGCAGCACCGTGCTGGCGGCGCTGCGGGAGCTGTACAACCCCGCCCAGGTGGACGTGCTGCGCCGCGCGTACCTCCTCACCCGAGCCGCCCCGGACGCTTGACCGTGCCCCGACGGCATGGCCTGAACTGGCCGTCGCACCAGAACCCCGCCGACCAGGACCTCGACCACCGGGAGCGACCGTGTCCCCACCATCACCCACCCGTCGCCGTCCCGAGCACGTCGACAAGAAGGAGCAGACCATGGGAAGACTCGACCAGAAGGTGGCGCTGGTCACCGGCGGCACGCAGGGGATCGGTCTGGCCGCGGCGCAGCGGTTCGCGGCCGAGGGAGCGCACGTGTACGTGACCGGTCGGCGGCAGCACCGGCTGGACGAGGCCGTCGAGCTGATCGGTCACGGCGCTACGGGCGTGCTGGGTGACGTCGGCAGCGACACGGACCTGGACGTCCTCTTCGCCACCATCGGGGCCCGGGGCCGTGGACTGGACGTGCTCTTCGCCAACGCCGGGGGCGGCGAGTTCGCCCGGCTCGAGGACGTCACCCGTGGCCATCTCGAGGACACGTTCCTGCGCAACGTGCTCGGGACCGTCTTCACCGTCCAGAAGGCCCTGCCCCTGCTCAACCACGGCGCATCCGTGATCCTGGCCGGCTCGACCTCCGCCAGCAACGGCACCCCGGCCTTCGGCGCCTACGCCGCGTCCAAGGCGGCCATCCGCTCCTTCGGTCGCACCTGGGCCGCCGAGCTCGCTGCGGCCGGGATCCGGGTCAACACCCTGATCCCGGGCTCCACGGAGACGCCGGGCCTCACGGACCTGGCAGCAGGACCTGCTGAGGCCGCTGCGATGCTGAAGACGATGGCCGACGACGCGCCCATGGGTCGGCTCGGTCGTCCTGAGGAGGTTGCCGGCGTCGCGCTGTTCCTGGCCTCCGGGGACAGCACGTTCATGACGGGGGCCGAGGTCTTCGTCGACGGGGGCAGCGAGCAGGTCTGACCCGACCCCCGGCTGGATGCTGCAGCCGGAGCCGTCCCACCATCACCGCGATGTGCTGGTCGCCGACCTCGTCGGAGACGGCGCGGCCGGGTCGACGACCACGGGCCCCAGGTAGAAGCGGGCCCAGTCGATCCGGCCCTCACGGACGGTCAGCACGACCGGTCCGCCGAGCACGGGCCGGTCGTCGGACCCGCCGCCGGCCGTCATCTCCCACTCCGACCACAGCTCGGGGCCGGAGGCCGCCCGGCGCAGCACGCGGGCCCGCAGCCCGGGCATCGCGCGGAAGATGCCGGCCCAGGTGGCCCGCACGTGCTCCGAGCCCGTGAACCCGTCCGCGGGACGCAGCGGGAAGACCGCGGTGTAGTCGTCGGTGAAGCATCCGGCGACCCGATCCGGGTCGCCTGAGTCGATCGCCTCTCGTAGCGCGTCGATCGGGTCGTCCACGTCGTCCTCCTCCGGTTCGTCGTGTGTCGTGGGCGTCACCGGTCGAGGGCAGCCATGCCGCCCGCGTCGTGCCGGTCCCCGGCGGCCGGGGCGAGGGCGTCGAGCCGACTCATCTGATCGGCCGTGAGCGTGACTTCGGTGGCGGCCACGTTCTCCTCCAACCGGGAGATGCGCGTGGTCCCCGGGATGGGGGCGATGTCGACGCCCTGGGCGAGCAGCCAGGCCAGCGCGACCTGGGCGGGCGTGGCGCCGACCTCCCAGGCGACGGCTCGGACCCGGTCGACGATGTGCATGTTGCGCTCGAGGTTGCCCCCGGTGAACCGGGGGTTGCTGCGCCGCCAGTCGCCCGGCTCCAGCCCGTCCAGCGTCCGGATGCCTCCGGTCAGGAACCCGTGGCCCAGGGGCGAGTAGGGCACCAGGCCGATCCCGAGCTCGCGCAGCACGGGGAGCACCTCGGCCTCCGGGTCTCGCGTCCAGAGCGAGTACTCGCTCTGCACCGCGGTCAGCGGGTGCACCGCGTGCGCGCGGCGGATCGTGGCCGGCCCGGCCTCGGACAGGCCGATGTGGCGCACCTTGCCCTCGGCGACGAGCTCGGCCAGCGCCCCGACGGTGTCCTCCACCGGGGTGTCGGGGTCCACCCGGTGCTGGTAGTACAGGTCGAGGTGGTCGGTCTGCAGCCGTCGCAGCGAGCCCTCCACCGCGAGGCGGACGTTGGCCGGGCTGCTGTCGAACCCGGTTCGCCCGGAGTGGGACACCATCCCGAACTTCGAGGCCACCACCGCCTCGTCGCGGCGCCCTCGAAGCGCCCGCCCCAGGAGCTCCTCGTTGGTGAACGGGCCGTAGACCTCGGCGGTGTCGAACAGGGTGACCCCGAGGTCCAGGGCGCGGTGGACCGTCCGGACCGAGTCGGCCTCGGACCGACCGGCCCCGGTGTAGAACCCCGACATCCCCCTCACCCCGAGGCCGATGCGGGTGACCTCGAGGCCTCCGAGCGCTGCAGTTCTCATGGGATCCGTCTCCTCCTGGGTCCTGGTGGGTGCTCCTGGTGACCAGGTCAGGCCGTGCCCTTGCGGCAGGGTCAACCCGCACGGCGCGGGTGTGAGCGAGGTCACACCCGGCGGGCCTTGAGTGTGCCGTTGGGGCACGGCGTGACCTGGGTGCCCACCACCCTCCGACCCCCTCGGAACAGGAGCACCTCATGGCCACCGTCACCGTCGGCACCGAGAACGGCGCCCCGATCGACATCGCCTACACCGACCACGGGAGCGGCCCGCCGGTCGTGCTGATCCACGGCTACCCGCTGGACGGCTCCAGCTGGGAACGGCAGGAACGGGCGCTGCTCGACGCCGGCCACCGGGTCATCACCTACGACCGACGGGGCTTCGGCAGCTCCACCAAGGTGGGCAGCGGGTACTCCTACGACGTCTTCGCCGACGACCTGCACGCGTTGCTGACGGCCCTCGACCTGCGTGACGTCGTCCTCGTCGGGTTCTCGATGGGCACGGGGGAGCTCGCCCGCTACGTCAGCCGCCACGGCCACGACCGCGTCGCCAGGCTCGCCTTCCTCGCCTCGCTCGAGCCGTTCCTGGTCCGGACCGACGACAACCCCACGGGCCTGCCCCAGGACGTCTTCGACGGCATCGCCTTCAGCGCGCGGGAGGACCGCTTCGCCTGGTTCACGCAGTTCTTCGTCGACTTCTACAACCTGGACGAGACGCTCGGCTCGCGCATCAGCCAGGAGGCGGTGACCGCCAGCTGGAACACCGCCACCGGGTCAGCGCCGGTGGCCGCCTACGCCGTCGTCCCGTCCTGGGTCGAGGACTTCCGGGGCGACGTGGCCGCCGTGCGTGACAGCGGCAAGCCGACGCTGATCCTGCACGGCACCGCGGACCGCATCCTGCCGATCGACGCCACCGCGCGGCCGTTCCGGGCCCTGCTGCCCGACGCGGAGTACGTCGAGATCGACGACGCCCCGCACGGGCTGCTGTGGACCCACGCCGACGAGGTCAACGAGCCGCTGCTGCGCTTCGTGCGGGCCTGAGGCCGACCCGTGCGGCATCGTCTAGGCGGAGGGCCACCCCAGCAGGGCGGCGTCGGCCACCCGGTGCAGCTGCTCGCGGGAGACGCCGTCACCGGCCTGCACCGCGATCCCGTTGGCCATGGTCATCAGGAACCGGGAGAGCACGACCGGGTCCGCGTCGGGCGACAGGTCGCCCTCGTCCTGGGCGCGCCGCAGCCGCTCCGCCATGATGTCGCAGGCCTGGTCCCGCAGGCTGACCGCGCTGGCCCGGGCCGACCGGCCCGCCGGACCGGTGGCGATGCTGCCCTGGATGCTCGGGCAGCCGGCCGGCCGCCCCGGGTGGGTACCCACGCGTACCGCACCGTGCAGGAAGGTGGCGGCGAACTCGCGGCCCGTCGGCTCGTGCAGGGCCAGGGCCATGTAGGCGCCCAGGCCGTTCACGTACCGCTCGAGGGCCTTGACGTACAGCTGCTCCTTGTTGCCGAACGCGGCGTACATGCTGGTCCGGGAGATGCCCATGGCACTGGTCAGGTCGGTGAGGCTCGCGCCGTCGAAGCCGTGCTCCCAGAACACGAGGACGGCGCGGTCCAGCGCCACGTCCGGGTCGAACTCGCGTGGTCGACCGAGCTTCGTGCTCCCTGAGACCGCCATGCCCCCGACCCTACGCCCCCGCACACCGAGTTATGCACTGGTCGGCCCAGAACTCCCGGGCCAACCCCGCGACGTCCCTGCCCCGCCCCCCGTCCCGGAGGCCGCACGATGAACAAGCACAGCAGCACCGCCAGGCCGATGATCCGCCGCGACCGGATGGCCGTGTTCGTCATCGGCCTCACGGGGCCGGTCGGCCTGGTGCCCCGACTGCTGTCCGGGGGCGACGTCGTCGTAGAGGCGGACCGCGCGGCGGTCTGCGCGCCGTGACCGCCGCCCACCGGACGGGAGCCGCCCCCGACTCCCCGGTCGAGCGCCGACGCCGCCGGACCAGGGGCCGCACCGCGCTGGTGCTGGGTGCCGTCGCCACGGTCGTCGTGGTCCTCACCGCCGTCTTCCAGCTGGGTCTGCCCTGGTGGATGCAGGACGGCGACCACAACCACGTCTACCGCGGGGAGGAGGGATGGTTGCGCTACCAGGTCCACCTGCCACCCCAGCACGACGAGACCTCGCGGCTCCCGGTGGTCGTGGCGGTCCACGGCTGCGGCATGACCGGGTACGGCTGGAACTCCATGAAGGCCACCACGCAGCTCAACGCGTTGGCCGACCGGGAGGGCTTCGTGGTGGTCTACCCGACCCAGCGGATGTTCCGCCACGCCCTCAACTGCTGGAACCCCGCCGACCCGAGGCACCAGCTCCGGGACCGGGGTGAACCGGCGCTGCTCGCCGGCGTGGCCCGGCAGGTGGTGCAGCGGTACGGCGCGGACCCGGCCCAGGTGCACGTGACCGGCGCGTCCTCCGGTGCAGGGGTCGCGGTGGTGCTGGCGGCCACGTACCCGGACGTGTTCGCGACCGCGTCGTCAGTCGCGGGGGGCGAGTACGGGCTCGACCGGGTCGACCCCGACGACCCCGACGCGACGCCGCCGGAGCACACCGCCCGACAGGCGTGGGCCCAGATGGGCGACCGGGCCCGGGTCGTCCCGCTGCTCGTGGTGCAGGGGGAGGAGGACGGCGTGGTGGTGCCGCTGGTGGGCCGCCGCCTGGTCGAGCAGTGGACGGTGGTCGCGGACCTCGTCGACGACGGGTCGCTCGACGGCGGCCCGGACCTGGCGGCGAGCACCCGGTCGGTGCCCGGCGGGTCGGGGCGGCACCCGTACTCCCGCACGGTCCTCACCACCGCCGACGACACCACCGTCGTCGAGTCGTACCTGGTGGCGGGGATGGGTCACGCCTGGCCCGGACCGTCCGGCGACGGCACCTACACCGACCGTCGCGGTCCCGACGCCAGCGCCCTGGTGTGGGACTTCGCGAAGCGTCACCCGATGCCCTGACCCGCACGTCCCAGCAAAGGAGCCCGCCGTGCAGACCGTGTCGCTCGGAGGTCTCGACGTGTCACCCACATCGACCGCTGCCACGAGCACCGTGTCGACCACCTCACCCCGATCGAGGAGACCCCTGACCTCCGCGAGGTCACGCCGGCAGCAGCCGGCGTCCCGGGTCCGCCGCCGGCAGGACCACCTCGCCCGCGGCGACAGGAGCAAGATGACCCTGCTCGAGCTCCTTGCCGCGGGCCCAGACCGCCCGCGACCACCGGATGTCCGGGTGGAGGTACGGCAGCCCTCCACCGGACGACAGCAGACCCGCGAGCACCGCGGTCCGGGGTTCCGGTCGGCGCCCCGGTCCCAGGGCCAGACGCAGCGAGGCCAGGAGCTCGCGACGACGCCAGGTACCGCCGTCCGCCAGCGCGGTCGGGCCGGCCGCCCCCTGCGGCCCGCGCCACCGAAGGTGCCCCGCCTCCACCAACCTGTCGAGCAACGTCTCACGCAGGCGGGGCCCGACCTCGACCAGCAGGTCGTTCACCCGCTCGGGCTCGGCCCTCACCAGGTGCCACGCCTCGCGGAGCACGGGATGGACGGGCGGGCGGATGCCGGACGCCCTGACCTGACCGCGACCCTGCACCCCCCGCTCCCCGACGGTGGCGTGGCGCCGCTGCACGAGGTCGACGATCAGCCCCCGCGCCAAGGTCGTGGCCAGGGTGGCCTCGTTGACGATCGTCCCCGAGCGCGGGTCGACGAGCAGCAGCAGGAGGTCCTCGGTGACGAGGGGGCCCTCGCGGCTGCTGGTGGCGTCCATGGTCTGCTCCGTCCGTCAGGGTGCAGGGGTGGCTGTCACGAGTGCACGCCATGCCCCAGCGGCAGGGTCAATCCGGCGTCCTCGAGGCTCTGGAACAGGCCGCGCTAGATCTGTACCGATCGGTCCATCACTGGTAGCGTCTTTCTGTACCGAGAACGACACAACTGTCCCCACGAGCTGGTCAGGAGCCGCGACATGGCGTGGAGCACACGGGAGCTGGCCCTGCTCGCGGGCACGACCGTCAGGGCCGTCAGGCACTACCACCGCGTCGGTCTCCTGGACGAGCCGCAACGGCTGAGCAACGGCTACAAGCAGTACGGGGTGTCCCACCTCGAACGCACCCTCCGGATCAGGCGCCTCACCGACCTGGGCTTCTCCCTCGCGCAGGTCGCCGAGCTGGGCGACGCCGACCGGCACCCCCAGGAGGCGCTGCGGCACCTGCACACCGAGCTCGCCCAGGACGTGGCCCGGCTCCAGCGGGCGCGCGGGGAGGTGGCCCGCATCCTGGCCCACGCCGCGCCGACCGACCTCGCGCCGGAGCTGTCCGACGCCGTCCGCGACCTGGACCTGACGGACGCCGACCGCTCCCTGGTGGTCGTGGTGAGCCGGGTGCTGCCCGCCGACGTGGTCATCACCCTCGCCCGCGTCCTGCACGACCTGCCGCCGGACGCCGCGTCGCGCGAGCTCGACGAGCTGGCCGCCGACGCCGACGAGGCGACCCGCCAGGACCTGGCCCGCCGGCTGCTCCCCCGCAGCCTGACCATCCGGTCGCTGGTGCCAGGTCTGCCCGACGACCTGGTCGCCGCGGGTCCGACCGCCGCGGCCCGGCGCGCGATCCACGAGGCCATCGACGACCTCTACAACCCCGCCCAGGTGGACGTCCTGCGCCGGGTTCGACGTCTCCGCACCTCGCGACCGGTCGCGGTCGTGGCCCCGTTGCCGACGGGAGCCCCTGCCCGACGCCACGCACCGGCCCGTTCGGTGGCCTCACCCGTCTAGTCCACGGCCAGGCTCCCGGGTGGAGCTGCACCAGGCCCCCCTGTGCTGCTCCCGGGGTCCGCGCATCCAGGGACCGGGAGGTCCTTGTTGCGTTCCTGGCCACGCCGCAGGCTCGAGGTCGCCGCCGCGTCGCCGACGTGGACGGCCCACCCGACCAGGAGGTCCAGCCATGTCCCGTCGAACCGTCGACGTCCCTCTCCCCGACCTCACCGGACGGCGCGCCGTCGTCACCGGTGGCAGCGACGGCATCGGGCTCGTGATCGCCCGCCGGCTCGCCGCCGCCGGCGCCGAGGTGGTCCTGCCCGTCCGCAACCCCGACAAGGGCGAGGCCGCCGCCGCGGCGATCCGTGCGGCCGTCGCCGGCGCCGACGTGTCGCTGCGGAGCCTCGACCTGGCCTCGCTGGCGTCCGTCGCCGCGCTGGGCACGAGCCTCCGGGCGGAGGGCCGACCGGTCCACCTGCTCGTCAACAACGCCGGGGTGATGACTCCGCCCGTGCGCCTGGAGACGACCGACGGGTTCGAGCTGCAGCTGGGCACGAACCACCTCGCCCACGTCGCGCTCGTCGGGCACCTGCTGCCGCTGCTGCGAGAGGGCCGGGGCCGGGTGGTCTCGCAGACCAGCGTGGCCGCGAAGAGCAACGCCGTGCACTGGGACGACCTGAGCTGGGAGCGCTCGTACCACGCCATGCGGGCCTACAGCTCGTCCAAGATCCTGCTCGGCCTCTTCGCCCTCGAGCTCAGCCGGCGCAGCGAGGCCGGTGGCTGGGGCATCACCAGCAGCCTGTCCCACCCGGGCGTCGCGCCGACGAGCCTGCTGACCGCGCGCCCCGAGACCGGGCGCACGGCCGACGGCCTGGAGATCCGGATGATCCGGGCCCTCTCCCGGTTCGGCGTCCTGGTCGGGACCCCCGAGACGGCGGCGCTGCCGGCCCTGCTGGCCGCGACCGCCGACAGCGCACCGGGTGACCTGCGCCTGTACGGCCCCTCCGGCCCGGGCGACCTCCGCGGACGCCCGGCGGAGCAGAAGCTGTGGGCGCGGCTGCGCAGCGACGCGGAGGCGAGGCGCGTCTGGGACGTCTCGCAGGAGATGACCGACGTCTCGCTGAGCGCGGCGTGACGGTGGTTCCCTGGTCGGGACCGCCGACCTGTCCTGACCAGCAGCCCGGCGCGTCCCCCCGGCGGGAGGAGTCATCGTGACCCGAGTCCTGCTGACCGGCGTCCGCGGCAAGACGGGCGTCCCCCTGGCGGGGTTGCTCGCCTCCCGTCCCGGCGTGGAGGTGCTGGGCGGGAGCAGCCGCCCCGCCACGGTCGACCTCGCCGACGTCGAACCGACCGCGTTCTCGTGGGACGACCCGTCCGGGTGGGAGGCGGCGACCGCCGGTGTGGATGCGGTGTACGTCGTGCGGCCGGACCGTGTCGACGCCCCCGAGCTGATCGGCCGGCTCCTGGCCACGACGGCGCCCACCGCCCACGTCGTGCTGCTGTCCGACCGGGACGCCGAGGCGCTTCCCTGGTCGCTGCGCACCGAGCAGGCGGTGCGAGGGTCCGGCCGCAGCTGGACGCTGCTGCGACCGGGCTGGTTCATGCAGGTCTTCACCGACCCCCGGTTCTACCTCGACCAGCTCGTCGACCACGGGGAGCTGGCGTTCCCGAGCGGCGGGGCCCGCGTGGCCTGGATCGACACCCGGGACATCGCGGCGGTGGCGGAACGGTCCCTGCTGGACGAAGGGCACGCCGGGCAGGTGCACGAGCTCACGGGCCCGGAGTCCCTGTCCCTGCCGCGCACCGCGGAGCTGCTGTCCCGAGCGGTGGGCCGCGACGTCACCCACCGGGACATCGGCGTCGAGGACGCCGTGACGGGCATGGAGGGGTTCGAGCGTGAGCTGTCCACCGTGACCTTCCAGGCGGTGCGGTCCGGTGTCTTCGCAGGCGTGACGGACACCGTCGAGCGCGTCACGGGCCGGCCGGCAAGATCCCTCGAGGCCTTCACCGAGGATCACCGGCGGAGCTGGGCCACCTCGTAGGACGCGTTCCGGTAGACGGTGTACCGGCCGATCTCCGCCACCTCGACGTAGTGCTCGTCCAACGCCCGGGTCCCGGCCCGCGGGTCGATGCCCCACGTCGCCAGCGTGGGCGAGGTGAGGACGACCCAGTCCGGGGCACGGGGGCCGCCGAGCAGCCGGCTCAGGTCGGCCAACCGGGGGTCGCGGACCCGCACCGGGAGGCTCCACAGGTCGGGGTAGGGGCTGTCCAGGCCGGCCCCGTGCAGGATGTCCGGGTAGCCGTAGGCGACGAACGCGTCGTCGCCGGGCGCCGTGTGCATCCGCAGCCACGCGATCAGCTGGTCCTGCGGTCGGGCCGGTGGGTTCAGCACCGCTGGCGTCAGCGACAGCACGCAGGCGACGCCGACCAGGGCCAGGGTGGCGCGGGTGGGCCAGGTCGGCGTCGTCCCCTCCCCGTTCCGGGTCTGGACCACGGCCATCCCCAGCACCAGGCCGGGCACGAAGCAGATCAGGTAGTGCGGCCAGTAGCTGGCCCCACCCAGCACGGCGAAGGACTCCCAGGCGAGCACCGCGAGAGCGGCCAGCCGTAGGTCCACCGCCCCAGTGGCCGGTGGGCGCCGGCAGGCCAGGGCGAGCAGGAGCAGCACCAGTGGGGCACCGCTGGTCACGAACGCCACCCACAGGTCCACCAGCCGGTCGCCGGTGGCCGCGCTGGCCGAGGCGGAGATGACTGCGGCCGCCTGCACCCGGAACACCACGACGGCCTGCCAGAGCTCGCCCGGCGACGTGCCGACCCTCATGGCCCCCGACACGGCGGTGACGACCGCCAACCCGGCCCCGCCCAGGAACGGCCACGCATCGCGGTGACCCAGGCGGAGCGAGCCGACCGAGCGGTGCCCGGCCAGCAGCAGCGCGGCCAGCAGGACGAACACGTCCCACTGGTTCTGCTTGACGAGGACGGCCGCCGCGCCCGCGGCGCCCGCGGCGACCAGCAACCCCGAGCGCGTGCCCGGGCTCGCGGCTCGCAGGGCCCCGAGCACCAGGCCGAAACCGGTCAGGACCAGGGGGCCCGCGATGAGCTCGCCGTTCACCTCGTAGGTGCCGAACAGCGGCGTGGCCAGGAACACGGCGGCTGTGGCCGCGGACACCACGGCGGTGCGCCGACGCAGCTCTTGCGGCGCCGCCAGCCACCCCAGCGCGGCTGCGGCCACCACGGCCCCGGCCACCAGGAGCAGACCCAGGAACCGCAGGGCGTCCGGACCGCCCAACCGGTCGGCCACGGCGAAGAAGCCCAGCAGCAGCGGCGGCCGGTCGACCCAGTAGTCGCCGTACAGCGACTGCCCCGGCCCCAGCTGTGACCCCACCATCAGGAACCCGGCCTCGTCGCGGCTGACGGGACGGGTGAAGAACGGGAGCCGGGACGCCACGACCCCCGCCACCAGCACGGCGACCCAGAGGACGACGGCGCGGTGGTCCGGTGCCAGCCGTTCGCGGGACGCAGGCCCGGTGCCCGGCCGCCCGTGCGGCAGCGCGCTGGTCACTGGCTCCACGACCCCGTCGCCCTCCCCCCTGTCACGTCCCGGACCTCGCCGGCCACGGGGAGAGTCTGTCACCGGCGGCCTACCGGTTCGTCGTCCCCGCCGCCACCCTTGGTCCTGCGCCCCACCGACCTGCCGGCGCCCGTCCGACCAGCCCCCGGAGGACCGCATGCCCGCCCCGACCCCCCTTCGCCATGACGGCGTCACGGCGTGACGGCGTGACGGCGTGAGCACCCCCGAGGGCGGCGCCACCCTGGTCGAGGGCGGTCTGATGGGGCGAGCGGCCCCCCTCGGGCGACGGCTGCGCACCGAGGCCGGCGGCGCAGGGCTGCTCCTGGCCGCGACCCTGGCCGCGCTGCTGTGGGCCAACTCCCCCTGGGGCTGGACCTACGACGCGTTCTGGCACACCGAGCTGGCCGTCCGCGTCGGCGGGGTCGAGCTGTCCCTGGACCTGCAGCACTGGGTCAACGACGGGCTGATGACGTTCTTCTTCTTCGTCATCGGCCTGGAGGTCAAGCGCGAGCTGGTCCTGGGCGAGCTGGCCGACCGACGTCGGGCCGCGGTGCCGGCCCTGGCCGCGCTGGCCGGGCTGGTCGTCCCCGCGCTGGTGTTCGCGGCGTTCAACCTGGGCGGGGAGGCCGTCACCGCCTGGGGTGTCGTGATCTCCACCGACACCGCGTTCCTGCTGGGTGTGCTGGCCCTGCTCGGCCCGGCCTGCCCACCGCAGCTGCGCGTGTTCCTGCTGGCGCTCGCGATCGCGGACGACGTGGGCGCGCTGCTGGTGATCGCGCTGTTCTACACCGACGACCTGGCGGTGCTGCCGCTGGCCGCGGCCGGGGCCGGGTTCGCCCTGATGCTCACGCTGCGGCGGCTGCGGGTGTGGCGGGGGCCGGCCTACCTCGTCCTGGGGGCGGCGGCGTGGGTCGGCATGTACCTGTCCGGCGTGCACCCCACCCTGCTCGGGGTGGCGGTGGCGCTCGCCACCCCGGCCTACGCCCCGCGCCGCCAGGAGGTGGCCGTCGCCGCCGAGCGCACGCGGGCGTACCTGCAGTCACCCAGTCCGGAGTTCGCCGACGCGGCGCGGCTGTCGATCGCCCGTTCCGTGCCCGTCGGGGAGCGTCTGCAGCAGCTGTGGCGGCCCTGGACGTCGACCGTGATGGTGCCGCTGTTCGCCCTGGCCAACGCGGGGGTGCCGCTGGACGGCGACAGCCTGCGCGCTGCAGCCGGCTCCCCCGTCACCCTGGGGGTGGTCGCGGGCCTGGTCGTCGGCAAGCTGCTGGGTGTCCTGCTCGGCACCGGGCTGGCCGTGGCGCTGAGGCTGGGCGACGTGGCCCCCGGCCTGGGCCGGGTGCACCTGGCCGGTGGTGCCGCCCTGTCGGGCATCGGGTTCACCATCTCGCTGTTCATCGTCGACCTGGCCCTGACCGGCGACCTGGCCGACCAGGCCCGGGTGGGAGTCCTGGCCGCGTCGGTCCTCGCCTCGGCGCTGGGCGTGGCCCTGGTCCGGCTGGCCGCGCACCGCAGCCCGCCCCTGCCGGAGATCACGGTGCTCGACCCACCGGTCGACCCCGACCGGGACCACGTCCGCGGTCCGGTCGACGCCCCGCTGACCCTCGTGGAGTACGGGGACCTGGAGTGCCCGTTCTGCGGGCGCGCCACCGGCGCGGTCGACGAGCTCCGCGAACGCTTCGGGGACCGGTTCCGCTACGTGTTCCGCCACGCCCCGGTCGCCGACGTCCACCCGCGGGCGCAGCTGGCCGCGGAGGCCACGGAGGCCGCCGGGGCGCAGGGCGCGTTCTGGCAGATGCATGACCGGCTCTTCGCGGCGCAGGACCGCCTGACCAGCGCCGACCTGCTGGACCACGCCGCGGCCCTGGACCTGGACGTGGCCCGGTTCGCCCGAGACCTGGGGGCGGGTCGCTGGACCCGCCGGGTGGAGCAGGACCTGGAGTCCGGCCGCGCCAGCGGGGTGACCGGGACGCCCACGTTCTTCGTCGGCGACCGACGCCACACCGGCCCGACGGACGCGGGCACCCTGGCGGCCGCCCTGCTCGCCGCCGAGGAGGCGTCCGCCCTGGACCTGCCGGTCCCGTCAACCGACCCGGGCGCGCCCACCGATCCGCCGTCCGCACCGGGGCGCGGCCCGGACGTGGCCGACCTGCTGGCGACGATCGACTCAGACCCGGCGGAGACGGCCGAGCGGGGTGGTGACCACCCGAGGCTGGACGAGGCGCAGCTGGCCCGGTTCGAGCGGTTCGGCACGCGTCGGACGGTGTCCCGCGGGGACGTGCTCTACCGCCCGGGAGACGCCACCTACGACTTCTTCGTGGTGCTGTCGGGGGCGGTCGCGGTGGTGGCATACCCCGCCGGCAGCGACCGCCCGGTGGTGAGGGTGCACGGCGCACGACGGTTCCTGGGCGAGCTCGACCTGCTGAGCGACCAACCGGTCGTCAGGACCGGCCTGGTCGTGGTCGACGGAGAGGTGCTGCAGGTCCCCCTGGTCCGTCTCCGGCAGCTGCTCGAGGAGGACGCCGGGCTCCGGGAGCTGGTCCTCCGCGCGTTCCTGGTCCGGCGGGCGATCCGCTTCGAGCTCGGCGTCGCGCCCTGACGGGCCGACGCGGCTCGACCTACCCTCTGGTCGTGGATGCGTTGGCGCGGCTCCTCGACGGTCCCCGAGGCCGCGACGCCTACCTGCTGCGGGCGAGCATGGAGCCGCCGTGGTCGGTGCGGCTCGCCGACGAGTCGCCGCTAGGCCTGGTGGCCGTGCTTCGCGGCTCGGCCTGGCTGACCCCCGACGGCGGGTCCGCCGTCGAGCTGGGCCCGGGGTCCGTCGTGGTCTCGCGAGGGTCCGAGGCCTGCACGGTCTCCGACGACCCCGCCACGCCGCCCCACGTCGCGGTCCTGCCCGCGATGCGCTGCGTGGGACCGGACGGCCGCGACCTCGGCGAGCAGATGACCCTGGGGCTGCGCAGCTGGGGCAACGACCCGGAGGGCTCCACGGTGATGCTGATGGGCTGCTACCAGGTGCGGGGCGAGGTGAGCCAACGCCTGCTGGGGGCACTGCCGCGGCTGGTGCACCTCCCGGCCGGCGCCCTGGACAGCCCGCTGCTCCCGATGCTGGACGAGGCCGTCGTCAGCGACGAACCCGGTCAGGCCGCCGTGCTGGACCGCCTGTTCGACCTGCTGCTCGTCGCCGTCCTGAGGGCGTGGCTCGTCCGGCAGGAGCCCGGGAGAGGCGGGTGGTGGACCGCCCAGGCCGATCCCGTCGTCGGGCCGACGCTGCGCCTGATGCACGACGACCCCGCCCACCCGTGGACCGTCGCTGTCCTCGCCGCGCAGGTCGGCGTCTCCCGGGCCGCCCTGGCCCGCCGGTTCGCCGACCTGGTGGGCGAGCCGCCCGTGACCTATCTGACGCGGTGGCGCCTGGCCCTGGCCGCGGACCGGCTGCTCGACCCCCGGTCCACCGTCGGCTCCGTCGCGCGGGAGGTCGGCTACGGCAGCGCCTTCGCCCTCAGCACCGCCTTCAAGCGGGAACGGGGCCTCAGCCCGCGCGACCACCGCGCGCGGGCCCGGTCGTCGTGACGCCCCACCGGTGAGTCCCGGTGCCCACGGGCGTCAGACGGGCATGAGTACCTTCGTGCTGATCCACGGCGGCGGCGACGCCGGCTGGTCCTGGCACCTCGTGGCGGCCGAGCTCGAGGCCCGCGACCACGACGCGCTGGCGCCGGACCTGCCGGGCGACGACGACTCCCTGACCCTGACCGACTACGCCGACGCCGTGGTCGACGCCGTCGGCCAGCGGTCGGACCTGGTCGTGGTGGGCCACTCGTTCGGGGCCTTCACCGCCCCGCTGGTCGCGGACCGGCTGGACACGGACGTCCTGGTCCTGCTGGCCGGCATGGTCCCCGCGCCGGGCGAGCCGCCGGACGACTGGTGGACCCGCACCGGTTACCGGGAGGCGGTCGCGGCCCAGGCCGGGCTGGACGGCGGCCTGACCGGCCATCCCGACCCCTACGTCAGCTTCTACCACGACGTGCCCCGGGCGCTGGCGACGGAAGCGATGAGCCAGGAGCGCGCCCACCCCTCGTCGGCCTCGATGGCAGCGCCGTGGCCGTTGCGACGGTGGCCGGACGTGCCGACGAGGTTCCTGCTGTGCCGCGACGACCGCTTCTTCCCGGCGGACTTCTTCCGTCGCCTGGTACCCGCACGACTGGGCGTGGTGCCGACGAGATCGACGGCAGCCACTGCGTCGCCCTCAGCCGACCGCGGGAGCTGGCCGACGCGCTGGAGTCCTACGCGGACGCGTCGACACGGACGCCGTGACCGGGGCCCTCCCGCATTCGTCGGACCCGTGGCGCCGCCGGGGTGCCACCCGCAAGATGAGCGGGTCCAGGGGGAAGAGACACGATGACCTGGCCGCCGGTACCACCGAGCAGGCTGACCAAGGTCCGGGGGCTGCTGGTCGGAGTCGCCTACGGGGACGCCCTCGACGTCCGGGCGACGGCCGCCCTCGCCGTCCGGGCGACGGCCGCCCCCGACCCGGACCCCGGGCCCCTGGTGCGCAGCGGGGTGAGCACCCAGCTGGCCGCGTTCACCGCCGAGGGCCTGATCCGCGCGTCTGTCCGGTCGCACCAGCGCGGCCTCTGCCACCCGCCGTCGGTGGTCTGGGGCGCGTACCTGTCGACGCCCCGGGTCTCGCTCGCGGGCGAGATCGCCGCCCTCACGCACGGTCACCGGGACGCCTGTGCCTCCGCCGTCACCGCCGGCACCGTGGTCAACCTGCTCGTGGACAGCTACGGCCACGACACCGCCCGCAGCGTCGGCACCCCGCTCGAGGCCGGCGCCGCGACGGGGGACGAGGAGGCGTCGGGGCCGATGCGGCCGATCGGGCCGGCGCTGGCGACCACGGCCCCGGTCCCGGTCCCGGTCCCGGTCCCGGTCCCGGAGGGGGTCAGCGTCCTGACCGGCGCGTTCCTGGGCGCGCTGCACGGGTTCGACCGGCTGCCGATCGAGGACGTCGCAGACCTCGGGCGGGACTACCCCGGCAGACGCACGACGGTGCCGGCTGGCGCCCCCTCGACGGCGACCCATCCCCCGTCGACCACGCCCAGGGTCACCGGGGTCAGACCCGTCGAGCCGCCCTCGACCGGCTCGACGACGTCGACCACCGGGGTGCCCGCCTCGTCCGCTCGTACTGCGGCGAGCGGCACGGCCGTCGTCTCGTCGGCCTCGTGGTCCAGGACGACCTCGACCGGCAGACCGCTGCGGGAGCCCTCGGCCGCCGGCAGGTCGAGGACGACCTCCACCTGCCCGTCCACGAGGTGACGGCCGACCGAGCGCACCGCGCCGTCGACCACCCGCTCGTCGGGCAGCTCGACCGTGGCCGGGGCGCCGACGGCCCAGCCGTCGGCGTCCTCCGCCGCCACGTCCACCACGGCCTCCAGCGACGGGCTGCCCAGGGACAGCACCTCGGCCCCGTCGGACACCTGCTGGCCGAGGACGGCGGTCGTGTCGGTGACGACGGTCCCGGCGGGGACGACCACCACCTCCGACGGCTGCAGCACCCCGTCCGGGTCGTCGCGGCCCAGGTCGGTCTCCCAGCTCTCGATGGCCTCCGCCGTCGCGTCGTCCGCCTGCTGGTCGACCGTCAGCCCGTCGCCGTGGCCCAGGTCGACGAGGACCTGCTCGAGCGCCTCGACGTCCTCCCCGTCGGAGGAGTCCGCGCCCAGGTCCCGCCAGGGGACCCAGTCCCCCACCAGCGCGACCACCGGCTCGGCGTCGAGGGCGAACAGCTCGCTGCCGGCCACCACCTCGGTGCCCGGCGCGGTGACGGCGGTCAGGACGGGGTCGTCCACGACGGGTGCCCCGTCGGTCGCCCCTCCGGCGGGCGCCCCGCCCTCCGGCGAACCGGAACCGGTGAGGGCGAGACCGCCCAGGCCACCGTCGCCCGGCGCCCCGGGAGCGGCCCCCGTACCGCCGGCCGGGCCCTGAGCCGGGGGCGCCCCGGCCGGTGCACCGCCGGGACCACCTGACCCACCGCCCCCTTGCTGGGCGGTCGGCTGGCCGGTCGGCTGGGCCGTCGGCCCGCTACCGGGCTGGCCCGATGGCTGGTCCGACGGCTGGTCCGACGGCTGGGCGGTCGGCTCACCCGACGGCTGGGTGGTCGGCTGGGTGGTCGGCTGGGCGGTGGGGTCACCCGACGGCTCACCGCTGGGTTCACCGCTCGGGTCATCGCTCGGGTCACCGCTCGGGTCACCGCTCGGGTCACCGCTCGGGTCACCAGACGACTCAGCGCTGGGTTCACCGCTCGGGTCAGCAGACGGCTCACCGCTCGCCTCACCGCTGGGCTCCGCCGTGGGCCCCTCGGTCGTCGCGAGCGCCAGCCCGTCCACGAACCAGAGGACCCGCCCCATCGTCCCTGCGGCCGTCGCGGCGCCGGTGACGGCCGACGCAGCCGCCCCACCTGACGTACCCGTCGTGCCGGCCACGGAGGTGCCCCGGCGGACCACCCACTCCCCTGTCCGCCGCAGGGACCCGTCGGCGCTGACGACGTCCGCGAGCTGGCGCACCTGGACCGTGGCGGTCGGACCGCCGTCGTCCGGCCCCGGGTCGTCGCTCGCCGACGCGGTCGGTGCTAACGCCGTCGCGGCGGCCAGGCCCACGGCGAGGACCGCCGCCGTCAGGGCGGGCGTGGCCCGGGGGTGGGTCCGGGCCGGGGACGGCCGTGGTGTCGTGCGTGTCATGTCAGACCGTCCTCAGGGCTTCGGTGGGGGACATCCGGGAGGCGCGTACCGCGGGGTACAGGCCCGCGACCGCGCCGATGAGCAGCGCCGCGCCCAGGCCGCCCAGCACGCCGACCAGCGGCACCACGACCTGCCAGCCCTGCAGCAGGGCGTACCCGGCGGTGGCCGCCGCCCCCAGCGCGACCCCGGCGATCCCGCCCACCAGGGACAGCAGCAGCGCCTCGGCCAGGAACTGCACGGCCACGTGGCGCCGGGTGGCGCCCAGCGCGCGACGGAGCCCGATCTCCGAGCGGCGCTCCAGGACGGAGATCACCATGACGTTGGCGATCCCCACCCCGCCGACCAGCAGCGCGACGGCCCCCAGGCCGAGGAACAGGTTCGTGTACGCGCTGCTGGCTGCGGCCCGGGCCTCCAGGGCGTCGGAGGGTCGTGACACCTCGACCTGGTCGGGGTCCTCGGGGTCGGTCGTGGCCGGCACGACGTCGCGGACCTGCTCCACCGACTCCGGGTCCGCCCGGACGTAGATGGTGCTGGGGTTCTCCTCGGCGCCGAGCTCGCTCGCGGCCACCCCGAGGCCGACCAGGGCCGCCCGGTCGACGTCCTGGGCCAGCTCGACGGGCTCGAGGACGCCGACGACCGTGAACCAGCGCTCCCCCAGCCACACCGCGGTGCCGTCGCCGACGTCGTCGACGCCGAGCCGCTCCGCCGCGACCGCCCCGAGCACCACCACGGGCAGCTCGCTGCTCACCTCGTCCAGCCACACGCCGTCGGCCAAACCGGCGCCCAGCGTGTCGAGCAGGTCGACGTCGGCCGCCAGCACGGAGACCCCGCCCGTACGGTCCTCCGGGACGACGTCGGAGCGGAGCACGGCGGCGTCGACGGCGGTCACCGACGACACCGACTCCACGGGGGCGACCCGGCCCAGCATCGCGGTCGCGGTCCTCGGGAGCGCCGCGTCCCCGCCACCGCCGAGGCCGGTGCCGGCCTGGACCGTGAGCAGGTTGGTGCCCAGCCGGTCGAGCTGCTCGATGAGGTCGGCCCGGGAGGACTCCGAGATGCCGAGCACGCCGACCACGGCCGCGATCCCGATCGAGATCCCCAGGGCGGACAGCGCGGCGCGCAGTCGTCGGCTCAGCAGCCCGACCGATCCCACCCGGAGCAGGTCGCCGGCGTGCAGCCGGCTCGACGGCAACCGGTCGCCGTCCTGCCTGCGGTCACCCCCGGTCGAGGACCGGGCCGACGTGGCGGCGCTCATGCCGGCACCCCCGTCGAACGCCGCGACCGCGAGGTGTCGTGCTCGATCCGGCCGTCACGGACCGCGACCTGCCGCGGCAGGCTCGCCGCGATGTCCGGGTCGTGGGTGATGACCAGGATCGTCGCGCCCTCGTCGTGCAGCTCGTGGAGCAGCTCCATGACGGCGTCGCCGGAGCGGGAGTCCAGGTTGCCGGTCGGCTCGTCGGCCAGCACCACCGACGGGCGACCGACGAGGGCACGAGCGATGGCGACCCGCTGCCGCTCCCCGCCCGACAGCTTCTCCGGGTTGTGGTCGACGCGGTGGGACAGGCCCACCCGGGCCATCGCCTCCCGCGCCATCGCGAGGCGGCGGCTGCGGCCGAGACCGCTGTAGAGCAGGCCGTCCGACACGTTCTCGACCGACGTCCGGCCCGACAGCAGGAAGAACTGCTGGAACACGAACCCGATCTCGTGCGCCCGCAGCGCCGACAGCTCCGCGTCCGACATGACGGACACGTCGTGCCCCGCCAGCATGACGGTGCCGGTGGTGGGGCGGTCCAGGGTGCCGACGATGTTGAGCAGGGTCGACTTGCCTGACCCGGACGGGCCGACCACGGCGACGAGCTCACCCCGCCCGACCCGGAGGTCGATGCCCCGCAGGACGCGGGTGGGTGGGTCGGTCAGGTACTCCTTGGACACGTCGCGAAGCTCCAGGACGACCTCGGCCGTGGGGGTGGGGTCGGCGGCGCTCATGCCGGCACCACCACGACCGTGCCGGCGTCGACGCCGTCGCCGGTGACCTGCACCCAGCCGTCGGCGACGGTGCCGATCTCGACGGCCACCAGGGTGCTCGTCCCGTCGCCGACCACCTCCAGGGCGTAGCCGCCCTCGGCCAGGGCCAGCAGCGCCTCCACCGGCCCCGCCGTCGCCTGCTCCGTCCGCGACCGCTCGACGCGGACGTCGACGGTGCCGGAGTCCCAGGACGCGGCGGTGCCGGGGTCGTCCAGCGCCAGCTCCACGGCCACGGTGGCCTCGGCGTCGGGGTCCGCGGCGTCCGCCTCGGCCCGGGTGGCCACGGAGCGGACCGTCGCCGTCGTGACGGTGCCGTCCGGCAGCGTGACCTCGGCCGCCGTCCCCGTGCTGAGCCTCTCCGCGGTGCGCGTGGTGACCGCCAGCGCGACCACCCGCTCGGTGCCGGTCACCTCCAGCACGGTCGTGGCGGCCTGCACCCGGGTTCCGACGCCGCCGAGGACCTGCTGCACCCGCACGTCGGCGGTCGTGAACACCACGTCGCCGAGGGCGACGGCGCCGTCGGGGTCGGCGCGGTCGAGGTCGGTCTCCCACGCCTCGACGGCGTCGGCGGTCGCGTCGTCGAACTCCTCGTCGACGGTCAGGTCGTCACCGTGCCCGAGGTCGACCAGGGCCTGCTCCAGCTGCTGGACGTCCTCGCCGTCGGAGGAGCCGGCGTCCAGCGCCCGGTAGGCGGGGACGTCACCCCGGAGCAGCACGGTCGGCTCGGTGTCGACCTCCAGGAGGACGGACCCGCTGCTCACGGTGGTGCCCTCCTCGGGGGCGGCCGTGACCGTCCCCTCCCGCCCCGCCGTCACGTCGTAGGCGTCACCGAAGCCGATCTCGCCCTCGAGCTCGTCCAGGACGACCAGGTCGCGCACCTCGGCGACCGCGGTCGCCGGGCCGGCGTCCTCGTCCGCCGCGCTCGAAGCGCTGTCCCCCGGGGTATCGGCCGCGGCGGGCACCTCGCTCGTGCTCCCGGTGAGGAGCAGCACCGCGACGACCGCGACGGCGCCCAGCGCCACCACCCCCGCCACGGCGGCCCGGACCCGGGTCGTGCCGGTGCTCACGGCTGCCCGATCCCGGCGTCGGCGAAGACCTGCTGGCAGGACTCGAGCGCCTCCTGCACCGCGGGGTCCTCCATGTCGAGGTCGCCGAACGGGCCGCCCTCGGCGCCGCCGCCGCCGGGACCGCCGCCACCGCCCAGGTCGGGGTCACCCACGTCCACGCCCGCCTCGCGCATGCACTCGGCGAAGGCGAGGGCCGCGTCCTCGAACTCCGCGGAGTCCACCTCACCCGGTCCGCCCACGGCCCCCTCGGGGACGTCGCCGCAGACCTCCATCGCGGCCTGGAACGCCTCTGGGTCCCCGGCCGGCCCGCCTTCCCCACCACCGGCACCACCGGCACCACCACCGCCGGCACCACCACCGCCGGGTCCGCCCAGCTGCAGGTTGCCCTCCGCGTCCACGGTCGGGTCGGGCACGTCGAGGCCCTCGCCGCGCAGGCACTCGACGTAGGCGAGCAGCTCGGCCTCCTCGTCGGCGGGGGCGGCCGACGCGGCCCCGGTCGCGGAGGTGTCGCCCGCGGCGCCGGAGGTCTGGTCGAGGCTGGCGACGCCGGGGTCGTCGTCGCCGCCGCTGCTGCCGCACCCGGTGAGCACGAGCGCGACGGCGAGGAGCAGGGCGGGGGCCGTGACGGCCCGCCGTGCGTGGGTGCCGGGGGTGGTCCTGGTCGTGGTCATGGGGCGACCGTGACCGGCCCACCTGTGAGCAGGGGGCAGGAACGGGTGAGAGGACGGTGAGGGTCCTCTCACCCTCCTCCCAGGTACCGGGGCCACCCTGGCGCCATGGACGTGCCGCGACGACACCGGTCCGGGGACGGGGTGGCCCGGTGAGCGGCGCCGTGGTCCTCGTGGTCGACGACGACCCGGCGGTCCGCGACAGCCTGCGCCGGAGCCTGGCCTTCGAGGGCTACGACGTCAGGACCGCCGCCGACGGCGAGCAGGCGCTGCTGGACGTCGGGCGGTTCCGTCCGGGGCTCGTCGTCCTGGACCTGCAGCTGCCCGGCATCGACGGGCTCGACGTGTGCCGCCGGTTGCGGGGCGCCGGCGAGGACGTCCCCGTCCTCATGCTGACCGCCCGCGGCGGGACCCGGGACCGGGTGACCGGGCTGGACGTGGGCGCCGACGACTACCTGCCCAAGCCGTTCGCCCTGGAGGAGCTGCTGGCCCGGACCCGGGCCCTGCTGCGTCGTCGGGCGCAGGCGGTCCTGCCCACCGACGTGCTCGAGGTCGACGGCCTGCGGATGGACCGCAGCACCCGGGGCGTCACGCGGGCGGGACGCCCCGTCGAGCTCACCCGGACGGAGTTCGAGCTGCTCGCGGTGTTCCTGGCCGCCCCGCGCAAGGTGCTCACCCGGGAGCACCTGATGCGCGAGGTGTGGGGGTACGAGTTCGACCCGGGCACCAACCTGCTCGAGGTCTACGTCGGCTACCTGCGCCGCAAGACGGAGGCCGGTGGGCTCCCCCGGCTGCTCCACAACGTGCGCGGCGTCGGCTACGTGATGCGACCGCCCGCGTGAGCCGTCGGCCGCGCTGGACGGCGAGCCTCGGGGGGCGGCTCGCCCTGCTCACGGCCGTGGCGGTCAGCGTCGCGGTGGCCGCCGTCAGCGTGGCCGCGTGGGCCGCGACCGACCGGACCCTGCGGGCCCAGGTCGACAGCGCCCTGCTCGGCATCGACCGTCCGGGCGCGGCGGCGGTGGACGGTGCGCCGCTCCCGCCACGGGAGCCCGAGGCGCTCTGCGCCGTGGCGGGGCAGACCCGCGAGCTGTCGTCCTGGCTCGGATCGGTCCAGGTGGTCCGGGCCGACGGGACCACCTGCACCGCGGTCGGGGGTCTGGAGGTCGCGCCGAGCGAGGAGGACCTCGCGCTGGCGGCCGAGGCCGGTCCCGGCGTGCTGCGCGACGACCGTGCGCTGGACGGCACCCACGTCCGGGTGAGGGCCGTGCACGTCGAGGAGGGTTACGCCCTGCTCGTGGTCCGCGACCTGACCGAGGTCGACGCCACCCTCCGCCAGCTCGGCGTGGTCCTGGTCGTCGTCACCCTGCTCGGCGCGGTGACGTCGGTGCTGGCCGGCTACCTGGTCGCCCGGTCCGGCCTGCGCCCGGTCGACCGGCTCACCGGCGCGGTGGAGGAGATCGCCCGCACCCAGGACCTGTCGGTCCCGTTGCCGGTGTCCGGCGACGACGAGGTCGCCCGGCTGTCGGCCGCGTTCAACCGCATGACGGAGGCGCTGCGGGTCTCCCGCGCCCGGCAGCAGCAGCTCATCGCCGACGCCGGCCACGAGCTGCGGACCCCGCTGACCAGCCTGCGCACCAACCTGGAGCTGCTGGCGCTGAGCGAACGGTCCGGGCGGGAGCTGCCGCCGAGCGACCGGGCGGACCTGCTGCTCAGCGTGTCCGCCCAGCTGGTCGAGCTGTCCGCCCTGGTCGACGAGCTGGTCGAGCTGGCCGACGACGCGCCGGAGCCGGAACCCGTGCGGTTCGACCTGATGGACGTGGTCGACCGGGCCGTCGAGCGCGCGTCCCGGCGCGGGACGCAGCACGTCGCGGTCCACTCCGGGCCGTGGCCGGTGCTCGGCGACCCGGAGGCCGTCGAGCGGGCCGTGGTCAACCTGCTCGACAACGCGCTCAAGTTCTCCTCCGCGGTCAGCACGGTCGACGTCACGCTGACGGGCGGCACCCTCGAGGTCGCCGACCGGGGCCCCGGGGTGGACGCCACCACCGCCGCCCACGCCTTCGACCGGTTCTGGCGCTCGCCGCAGGCGCGCGGGCTGACCGGCAGCGGGCTGGGGCTCGCCATCGTCCGCGACGTCGCCCAGCGCCACGGTGGTCACGCCGACCTTCGTCCTCGTGACGGCGGCGGCGCCGTGGCCCGACTCACGCTTCCGCCTGCTGGGGACCGCGCCACGTCCCGTGCCAGGGTGGCCCCAGACGAGGGCGGGTGGGTCGTGACGGACGACGGGCTGGACATCGAGGGTTTCGACGGCGGGCTGCGCACCTCCGTGCCGCCCGAAGGGTTCCGCGAGGTCCGCTCGTGGACCCTCCACGCGACGTCGGAGCTGTCGCCCTTCCGCAACCAGCTCGCGGAGGTCCTGCTCGCGGCCGGCATCACCATCGGTGAGGACCGGGACAGCGTCGCCTCCAAGATCGTGCTCATCGCCTCCGAGCTGGCGGCCAACGCGCTCACCCACGGCCGCCCCCCGACCGAGGTGTGGCTGCGCCGGTCGGGGCCGACGTGGCTGCTGGAGGTGGCCGACCACGACAACAGCACCGCCCCGATCTACGCCGGGGTCCGCGAGCCCGGCGCCGGCGGTCTGGGGCTGCACCTCGCGCGGCACCTGTCGCTGGACGTCGGCTGGTTCACCACGGCCGCGACCAAGAACATCTGGGTGACGTTCGCCTAGAGCGGCACCGGCCCCACCAGGCGGCAGGGACGGAGGACAGGGTGACCGCTTCGACCGAACCCCGGCCGCGCCCTCCCCGCAAGGCCGACGAGCTCATCGGCATCGGCGTCCTCATCACGGTCCTGGCCGTCGTCTACACGCTCGTCCCGTTCACCCCGGTCCTGGTGGCCTGGGAGCTGGTCGCCGTCGTCTACCTGGTGGTGGTCCTCGTCCGGTTCCGGGACCGGACGACGCGCGACGTGCCGAGCGGCGAGCGGGCGTTGTCCGGCCGCCTGCTGGAGTACCTGTCGTGGGCCGTGCCCCTCGCGGCCAGCGTCACCGGGGTCACGTCCGCAGTCGTCCTCCTCACCACGGACGCCTCCTCCGGCGAGGCGGGCGGGCAGAGCCTGCTCGCGGGCGTCCTGGGCTCCGTCGGGGTCTTCGTCGCGTGGCTGCTGCTGCAGACGGGGTTCGCCGAGATCTACGAGAGCGCCTACGAACGCCTGCCGGACGCGAGCATGGTCACCTTCCCCGGTGTGGACGGGGACCCCATCCTCAGCGACTTCCTCTACCTGTCGTTCACGGTCGGCACGTCGTTCGCGGTCTCGGGGGCGACCATCGCCTCCCGCAAGGTGCGTCGCGTGGTGATGGTCCACAGCGTCACCAGCTTCTTCTACAACGCGTTCCTGATCGCCATCGCCTTCCAGGTCGTCCAGGGCGTGATCGCCCGCGGGTGACATCCCTCGTCAGGGTCACCCGAGCAGGTGCTCCGGCGCCGCTCACCACCGGTGGGCGACGTCGACCACGAGCCGCGAGCCGCTCCCGGGCCCGTCGAGCACGAACGCCCGGAACGGCAGCCGCGCCCGCACCCCCAGCCCGATAGTCGTCTGGCCCTCGAAGCTGCCGGCCCAGGCGACGTGGCGGAACGTCCGGTACCCGGTGGTGTCGACGAGCTCCCCGTCGGGCAGGAACCACGCGTCGGTGGCCACGGCCGGAGCCGTCGCGACCACCTCCAGCCGGGCACCGCCCCGCACCGGGACGACCTGGCCCGAGCCGTCCGTCCTGATGGTGCTCACGTACCGCACGAAGTAGCCCCTGGCCTCGCCGCTCACGTCCAGGACGAGCCGGTCGTAGCAGGTGTGACGACCGGCGCGGACGTCCACCACCTGACCGGTCGACCCCGGGCTCAGGGTCTTGGCGGTCGAGCCCCAGCGGATCCCGCAGTACGGGGCGTCGGCCTGGGCGGGGGCCGCGCCCGCCAGACCGAGGACGAGCACGACGAGCACCGTGGCCAGAACCGATCCGGACCGCCTCATCGCGGCCTCCCTCAGTCGAGCACCCGACGGGCGGGGTACGCCAACCGTGCCCCGTGACGGGCGGGAGTGAACGGTAGACCTCGGAGGACGTCCTGGCCCTCGTCCGCCGCGGATGGTCCGGGCCCCGCAGACGGGTTGCCGTGCCACCGGCCGCACGAGGCGATGGCACGGGCGACCGGACCGGCACCGCCCCGGTCGGGTGACCCCCAGGACCGGGCGGCACCATGAGGTGTCAACAGGAAGGACACCCCGTGCTGGACCGCTTCAACGCCGCGCTCGACCAGGCCGAGCGTGCCCTCGCCACCGGCGCCCCCGTCGACGTCGCCCAGCTGGCGCGCACCGCCGTGACCAGCGAGCACCACCTGCGGCGCACGTTCTCGGCGCTGACGGGGATGCCGCTCGGTGAGTACCTGCGCCGGCGCCGGCTGACCCTGGCGGCCGCCGACGTGCTCGCCGACCGTCAGCCGCTGCTGGACGTGGCGGTACGGCACGGCTACGGGTCGACCGAGGCGTTCAACCGGGCGTTCCGGGCGGTCCACGGGGTCGGCGCGGGAGAGGCCCGACGCGACCGGCCCCGGCTCGTGTCGCAGCCACGGGTGACCTTCCACCTCACCGTCGAAGGGACTCACAGCATGGACTACCGGGTGGTCGACAGGCAGGCGATGCGGGTGGTGGGTCGCAGGACCCGCGTCCCCCTCGTGCACCTGGGACGCAACACCGCGATCGAGGACTTCGTCCGGGGCCTCGACCCCGCCGTCCGGCGGCAGGTGGAGGCGCTGTCCGACCAAGACCCCGCCGGAGTCGTGTCGGTGACCGACGCGGTGGACGGGTCCCGGGCCGAGGGGACAGAGCTGGACTACTGGTACGCGGCCGTCACGTCCCGCCCGGTCCCCGCCGGCCTGGACGTGCTGGAGGTACCGGCGGGCGAGTGGCTGGTGCTGAGCACCTCCGGTCCCTACCCGGAGACCCTGCAGCACCTGTGGCGGGACGCCTACGGCGAGTGGTTCCCGTCCAACCCGTGGCGCGTCCGCCCCGGGCCCGAGCTGCTGCGAACCGTGCTGCGCCCCGACGGCACGGCGGACGGCGAGCTGTGGCTGCCGGTGGAGCCCGACGAGGGCTGACCGCTGCTCGCCCGTCCGGGCCGCACGGTCCGGTCGCCGGGCATCATGGGTTCCCGGTGGCCCGGGTCGGGTACCTGACGACTGGGGGCGGACGGGGTGGACGGGGTGGACCGACGGCAGACGACCGGCCGCGCACTGGCCGGGCTCCTCCTCGCCACGACCCTGGCCGCCTGCTCGGCGAGCTCGCCGGCCACCACGGGCGCCGCCCCGTCCTCGTCGGGCGCGGCGCCGTCGGCCCCGGCCACGTCAGGCCCGGCCACGTCGGTCCCGTCCTCGAGCCCTCCGTCGCCCGACCCCGCCGCGGGCGCGGCCCCCTCGCAGCCGGCCCCTGACGCCGGTCTCGCCCGGCTGGAGGAGGAGTTCGACGCCCGGCTCGGCGTGTTCGCCGTGGACACCGGGTCCGGCCGGACCGTCGAGCACCGAGCCGACGAGCGGTTCCCCTACGCCTCGACGTTCAAGGCCCTGGCCGCCGGGGCCCTGCTCGCGCGAACGTCGACGGCCGAGCTGGACACCGTGGTGACGTACTCCGCGGCGGACCTGGTCCCCTACTCCCCCGTCACCCAGCAGCACGTCGACGAGGGTCTCTCGCTCCGGGAGCTGGCCGAGGCGGCGGTGACCGTGAGCGACAACACCGCGGCCAACCTGCTGCTGGCCGAGCTCGGCGGCCCCCAGGGCCTCGAGGACGACCTGCGCGCCGTCGGCGACGACGTCACCGACCCCGACCGGGTGGAGACGGCCCTCAACGAGGGCGTGCCGGGCGACGTCCGGGACACCAGCACGCCGCGGGCGATGGCCACCACGCTGAGCGCGTACGCGCTGGGCGACGCGCTCGACGCGACCGACCGCGAGGTGCTCAACGGCTGGCTCCGGGCCAGCACCACCGGGGCCGAGCTGGTCCGTGCCGGGGTGCCCGCCGACTGGGAGGTAGGGGACAAGTCGGGCTCGGGCGGCTACGGCACGCGCAACGACATCGCCGTCGTCCGGCCCCCGGACGGCGCTCCGCTCGTCATCGCCGTGATGTCGAGCCGGGACGAGGACGGCGCCGGGTACGACGACGCCCTGATCGCCCGGGCCGCCGAGCGCGTCGTCGCCGTGCTGCGGCCGGACGCGGAGTAGCAGCACACCGCGAGAGCATCGCTCGCACTGGAGTGCGGCGATCCCCCACGTGGTTGACTGGCCGCATGACGCAGACCAGCCCGGCCCAGGGGATCCGCGCCGAGGCCCGACACCGGATGCGGGCCGCCATCCTCGACACCGCCCGTGCCCACCTGGCCGAGCACGGCGCCACCGGTCTGTCGCTGCGCGCCGTCGCCCGCGACGTCGGGATGGTCTCCTCGGCGCTCTACCGCTACTTCGACAGCCGGGACGCCCTGCTGACGGCCCTGATCATCGACGCGTACGACTCGCTCGGGGAGACGGTCGAGCGTGCCGAGGCCGAGGTCCCCCGCGACGACCTGGTGGGTCGGTGGCAGGCCATCGCGACGACGACACGGGCCTGGGCGCGGGCCGACCCGCACCAGTACGCCCTCGTCTACGGCTCCCCCGTCCCGGGGTACGCCGCCCCGCAGGACACCGTCGGCCCGGCGACGAGGGTGACCAGGGTCCTGGCCGACCTGCTGGTCGACGTCGCGGCGACGGCGCCGGCCGACGGGGACGCCACCGCTGGGCCGTCCGACGACGCCGTGGCCGCCGCGATCGCCCCGGCCGCCGCGTTCGTCGGCCCAGGAGTACCGAGGGACCTCGTGGTCCGCGGCGTGATGGCGTGGACGTACGTGTTCGGGGCGGTGTCGTTCGAGCTGTTCGGCCAGCGGCACGACGTCATCGCGGACGACCGGCGCGACGAGTTCTTCGACGAGGAGCTGCGCCGCCTGGCCGTCCTTCTCGGCCTCCCGGGAGCCGGCCCGTCGTGAGCGGCGACGGCCCCACCCCGCGGGGCGCACCGGTGCTGGTGACCGGCGCGACGGGCAACGTCGGCCGCTACGTGGTGGACGGTCTCCAGCGCGCGGGTGCCCCGGTCCGGGCGGCCGTGCGCCCGGCCTCGGACGCCACGGCGACGCCGTGGCCCGCGACCGTCGAGCGCGTGCCGTTCGACTGGCAGGACTCCTCCACCTGGTCGGGCGCGTTCGCGGGCGTCCGGTGCGTCCTGGTCGTCCGCCCGCCGCAGCTGAGCCGGCCGAGGGCGCAGATGCTTCCGGCCCTGGAGGCCGCCCGGAGCGCCGGGGTGCAGCACCTCGTCCTGATCTCGCTGCAGGGCGCCGAGACCAACCGCGTCGTGCCGCACGCCGCCCTCGAGGCCTGGATGCGGACCTCCGGCGTCCCGTGGACCTTCGTCCGCCCCTCGTTCTTCATGCAGAACCTGACCGGCACCCACCGGGCCGAGATCCGAGACACCGACGAGATCGTCGTCCCGGCCGGCACCGGGGCCACGGCGTTCGTGGACACCGCGGACGTCGCCGCCGTGGCGACGGCCGCCCTGCTGGACCCCGAGCGGCACGCCGGGCGCGCGTGGACGCCGACCGGACCGGAGGCGCTCACCTACGACGAGGTCGCGGCCGTCCTCGGCGCCGAGCTCGGGCGACCGGTCCGGTACCGCCGCCCCGGCCTGCTGCGCTACGCCCGGCACGCCCGCGCCTCCGGGATGCCCTGGGCGATGGTGGCCGTGACCTCCGGCATCTACACCGTGGCGCGGCTCGGTCGCGCGGCCGGCCTCACCGACCACGTCCGCACCGTCACGGGGCGACCCCCGGTCGACCTACGCACGTTCGTCCACCGAGAGCGCGGGGCCTGGCTGCCCCGCTGACCGCCGGCGCACCACCCGCCGTTCTCAACGTATAGAGCACGGGGGGTCTTGCCGCAAGACCCCTGTCACCCGGCACAGTCGTCGCTCCTGCGGACGAGGCGGAGGGGTACCGATGACGGACGTGATCGTGGTGGGTGGTGGGCCGACCGGGACGATGCTGGCCGCGGAGCTGCGGCTGCACGGCTTGCAGACGGTGGTGCTGGAGCGGGAGCAGAGACCCAGCCCGGTCGTCCGGGCGCTGGGCCTGCACGCGCGGAGCATCGAGGTCCTGGACCAGCGCGGGCTCCTGGACCGGTTCCTGCCGCTGGGCCGGACCTACCCGCTCGGCGGGTTCTTCGCCGGTATCCCCGCGCCGGCCCCGACCGGGCTGGACACCACCCACCCCTACGCCCTGGGCATCCCCCAGCCCGAGGTCGACCGGCTGCTGACCGAGCGGGCGCTCGAGCTGGGCGCCGAGGTACGGCGAGGCAGCGAGGTGGTGCGGCTGAGCCGCGACGACGACGGCGTGGACGTGGGGCTGGCCGACGGCACACGGCTGCGGTCCCGCTTCGTCGTGGGCTGCGACGGCGGGCGGAGCACCGTCCGCACCCTGCTCGGGGTCCCCTTCGAGGGTGAGCCGGCCACCACCGAGTGGTTGCTGGCCGAGGTCTCGGTGGCCGCGGACCCCGAGACGCTGGCGGCGGTGACGGCCCAGGTCAGGAAGACCCGCAACGACTTCGGGTTCATGCCGCTCGGCGGCGGCGTGCACCGGGTCGTCACCCCCAGCACCGAGCTGACCGCCGACCGGGCGGTGCCGCCGACGTTGGCCGAGCTGCAGCAGCAGCTGCGCCACGTCGCGGGCACCGACCTCGGGGTGCACTCGCCGCGATGGCTGTCCCGCTTCGGCGACGCGACCCGGCTGGCCGAGCACTACCGCGACGGGCGCGTCCTGCTGGCCGGGGACTCCGCCCACGTCCACCCACCCCTCGGCGGGCAAGGGCTCAACCTCGGCATCCAGGACGCGTTCAACCTCGGCTGGAAGCTGGCGGCCGAGGTCCGGGGGTGGGCACCGGACGGGCTGCTCGACAGCTACGAGGCCGAGCGTCGACCAGTGGCCGACGACGTGCTGAGCGGCACCCGGGCGCAGGTGCAGCTGCAGCGGCCGGAACCCGGCCCCCGGGCGGTCCGTCGACTGCTGACGGAGCTCATCGGTCTCGTCGAGGTCAACCGGTTCCTCGTCGAGAAGGTCACGGCTCTGGGGGTGCGCTACGACCTCGGGGGTGGACACGCGCTGGTCGGGCGGCGGATGCCGGACGTCCGGCTCGGGCGGGGGCGGCTGTACGAGCTGATGCAGACCGGCCGCGGGCTGCTGCTGGACACCACCGGGACCCGGTCGGTCGAGGGGTGGGACGACCGGGTGGACCGCGTGGTCGACCGGCCCGTGGACCCGGCCGACCCCAGCGGCACCCGCGACCCGATCGGCGCCGCCGCGGTGCTGCTGCGCCCGGACGGGCACGTCGTGTGGGCGGGCGAGGACCAGGCCGCGCTGACCGCGGCGACGGAGCGGTGGTTCGGCGCGCCGGTCCGGGCCCAGGAACACCCGTAGGGGCCGACCGGTTGACCCGGTGTCCGCCCGACCAGCCCGCACCACGAGCAGCCCACCCGCAGGAGTCCCCCATGCACGTAGGCGTCGACAGCTTCGTCTCCCAGGTCACCGACCCCGCCACCGGCCACGTGGTCGGGCCCGTCGAGCGGCTGGAGCACCTGCTGGAGGAGATCGAGCTCGCCGACCGGGTCGGACTGCACTCCTTCGGCATCGGAGAGCACCACCGGCAGGAGTACTACGACTCCGCCCCTCCCGTGATCCTGGCCGCGGCCGCCGCCCGGACCTCCCGCATCCGGCTCGGCAGCGCGGTGGCCGTGCTGAGCGCCAACGACCCGGTGCGGGTGTTCCAGCAGTTCGCCACCCTCGACCTGCTGTCCAAGGGACGCATCGACCTGGTCGTCGGCCGCGGCTCGTTCATCGAGGCCTTCCCGCTGTTCGGTCTCGACCTGTCCGACTACGACGAGCTGTTCGTCGAGAAGCTCGACCTGCTGCTGCGGCTGCGCGAGTCCACCCACGTCACCTGGTCGGGCCGGCACCGGCCCCCGCTGACCGGCCAGGGCGTGTTCCCGCGCCCGGTGCAGGACCCGCTGCCGATCTGGGTCGGGGTGGGCGGCACCCCGGAGTCGTTCCTCCGCACCGGCGCCCTGGGGCTGCCGCTCATGATCGCGATAATCGGCGGCCAGCCACGGCAGTTCGCGCCGCTGGTGGAGCTGTACCGCAAGGCAGGAGCCGAGGCCGGGCACAGCCCCGAGCAGCTCAAGGTGGGGCTGCACATGTTCGGCTACGTCGGCGAGGACGTCCGCAGCGCGTCCGACATCGTCTACCCGGGCTGGCACGAGATGTTCACCACCGTCTCGCGCGAGCGCGGCTTCCCGCCGCCGTCGCGGCTGCAGTTCGACACCACCAGCGGACCGGACGGGGCGTTCGTCATGGGCGACCCGGACACCGTGTCCACCAAGCTGGGGCGGATCTCCGACCAGCTCGGCGGGGTGGACCGCGTGTCGATCCAGATGACCAACCCCCGGATGTCCCACACCGACCTGCTGCGCGGCATCGAGCTGCTGGGCACCGAGGTGGCGCCCCGGGTGGCGTCCGTCTGAGTGGACCGACGGGCGGGACCGGTCGAGAGGGGCGAGCCGCCCAAGGACGTCGTCTAGGGTTCTGGGCACTCAGGACCGGACGTGCGGGGGGTGTGTGGCTGGTGGTGCCGCCGGACCGTCGGACGCGCGCACGCGGGTCGGACCGCGTCATCGACCTGCGCCAGGCCGCCGCCACCCGCAACCGCGTCCCCGCGTCCGGCCCCGGCGTCCCCACCCCGGGGGACGTCGACCTCGCGGCGGCCGACCGCGGGCTCCTCGACGCCGTCCGTCACCACGCGGGTCCCGGGGCGCTCGCGCCCCTGCACGAGCTGGGGCGCCACGTGGGATCCGTGGCGCAACGCCGCGCCGCGGCCGACGTGGAGGCGGCACCGCCCCGGCTGCAGGTCCACGACGAGCGTGGCGACCGGGTGGACCGGGTCGTGGTCCACCCCGGCTGGCGCACCCTCCAGCACGACGGTCACGAGGCCGGGCTGGCGGGGCACCCGTGGCAGGCCGCGGGCGAGGCCCACGCCCACCTCCTCCGTGCGGCCGGGCTGCTGCTGTGGGCGCAGAGCAGCGCCTCTTCGGCCATGGCCCTCAGCACCCACCACGCGGCGACCGCCGCCGTGGCCGGGACACCGGCCGCGGCGAGGTGGCTGCCCCGCCTGGCCTCGCGGCGGCTGGCGGCCGGCCGGTCCGACCCCGGCGGCCGACGCGCCCCCACCGAGCCGGGCGCGAGCGCAGGGGTCGCCCTGACCGAGCGCAGCAGCTCCGCACCCGAGGCCGGCCCGACCACCCGGGCGACGGTCGAGCTGGGCGGCCCCGTCGACGGCGGCCCCACCTGGCGACTGAGCGGACGCAAGTGGTTCGTGGGCAACGCCGACGCGGACGTGCTGCTCACCAGCGCCGCGACCGACTCCGGCCCCGGGGTGTTCCTGCTCCCCCGCCGGCTGGGCGACGGCTCGGCCAACGGGGTGCGGACGCAGCGGCTGCGCCCCGGCCCCGCGTACCGCGCCTGGGTGGTCGGTGACCTCGACCTCGACGACGCGTGGGCGGTACGGCTGGACGACCCCGCGGCCCAGACCGCTCGGGCGGGGCGCGACGGCGCCGACGCCCCCGAGGGTCAGCGACGGGCCGGTGACCGGCCGGCCCCACCACGGTCGGCCGCGCTGCAGGCCGTGCGCGACCTCGACGCCACCGTCCTGGCCGCCGCCGGCATGCGGGGGCTGCTGTCCCGCGCCGGCCACCACGCCCGCCACCGTGTCGTCCCGGGCGGACCGCTGGACACGGTGCCCCTGATGCGGACCGTGCTGGCCGACATGGCCGTGGAGTCCGAGGCCACGACGGTGCTGGCGATGCACCTGGCCGCCACCACCGACACCGCCCAGGGCGGCTCCGGGGCCGACGAGGCCGTCCGGGCCGCTGCCCTGCTGCGCCTGGCCGGGCCGGTCGCCGCGCTCTGGACCAGCCGCCGGGCCCCTCAGGTGGCCCAGGAGGCCGTGGAGTGCCTCGGCTCGGCGGGCTGGGACGACGGCGGGGAGGTGGCCCGGCTGCAGCGCGACGTCGGGGCCCTGCTCGCCGGCCGCACCGGCAACGGGCTGGCGCTGGAGGTGGTCCGCGTCGTGGCCCACGACCCCGACGCGGTCGAGGCCTTCGTGGCCGAGTGCGGCCGCTCGCGAGGCGACCACCCCCGCCTGGACGCGGCCGTCGACGCCTGCACCGACCTGCTGCGCACCGCCTCGTCGGAGGCCCGGCAGGACCCTGCGGCCGTCCAGGGCGCGGCCCGCTGGCTCGGCGACCGGCTGGCCGTCACGCTCCAGGCGGCCCTGGTGGTCCGGTCCTGCCCGGACGCCGTCGCCGACGCGTACCTGGCCGCCCGGTTGGACTCCTCGGGCGCCCGAGGACTGGGGGGCCTCCCGCTGGGTAGTCACCAGACGGCACTGGTCCTGGACCGGGCGCTGAGCGACGCCTGAGCGGAGCCCCCCACCCCGCTGCGACCAGGGGCGGCGTGCGGGGCCGGAGAACCCATGGACAATGAACCGCCCGGCCGGACGTCCGGCCGGGGTCGAAAGGATGCAGCTGTGATGGATGTGTGGCCGGGTCACCCCTACCCGTTGGGCGCGACGTACGACGGGAGCGGCACCAACTTCGCCGTCTTCTCCGAGGGGGCGACCAAGGTCGAGCTGTGCCTGCTCGACGACGCCCGCCGCGAGCGTGAGCGGATCCAGATGCCCGAGGTCGACGGCTTCGTGTGGCACTGCTACCTGCCCGGCGTGCAGCCCGGCCAGCGCTACGGCTTCCGGGTGCACGGGCCCTACGAGCCCGCCAAGGGCCTGCGCTACAACCCCAGCAAGCTGCTGCTGGACCCGTACGCCAAGGCCATCGAGGGCATGACCGACGCCGACGAGTCGCTGCACAGCTACCGCTTCGGCAAGGACGAGAACAAGATCCAGCGCCTGGACTCGCGGCTGCACACCATGCACTCGATCGTCGTCAACCCGTACTTCGACTGGGGCAACGACCGGGCCCCCCGCCTGGAGTACCACGAGACCGTGGTCTACGAGGCCCACGTCAAGGGCATGACGCAGCTGCACCCCGGCATCCCGGAGTCCATCCGCGGCACCTACGCCGGCATGGCGCACCCCGCGATGATCGACCACCTGCGCGACCTGGGGGTGACCGCGGTCGAGCTGATGCCCGTGCACCAGTTCGTCCAGGACGGGCACCTGCAGGAGAAGGGGATGCGCAACTACTGGGGCTACAACACCATCGGGTTCTTCGCGCCCCACAACGAGTACTCCGCCACCGGCCAGCGCGGCCAGCAGGTCCAGGAGTTCAAGGGCATGGTCAAGGCCCTGCACGCCGCCGGCATCGAGGTCATCCTCGACGTGGTCTACAACCACACGGCCGAGGGCAACGAGAAGGGCCCGACCCTGGCCTTCCGCGGCCTGGACAACAAGGCGTACTACCGGCTGGTCGAGGGCGACGAGAAGCACTACTACGACACCACGGGCACCGGCAACAGCCTGCTCATGCGCCACCCGCACGTGCTGCAGCTGATCATGGACTCGCTGCGCTACTG
>JBBSQH010000005.1:0-118031 GCA_038258055.1 Actinomycetales bacterium | reverse complement strand
CCGGGCCGGTGCCGACACCAGCGCACGGGCGAGTCCCGCGAAAGGCACTACGGCCAGTCGGTACGAGGGCCACGTCCGCTGCTGCCGGCTCCAGCCCACCACGCAGGACAAGGCTGGCCAAGAGATCCTCACAGTCGGTACGGCCCTCGGCCCGTCTCGGCACAGCGGCACAGGCGGCGCCTCAGCGGCTCAGCGGGTCAGGGCGCGCCGACGGCGGAGCGCCGCGGTCACCTGCTCGACGACCCACCCGGGCGAGAACACCACGTGCTCCCAGGCGAACCGCAACGTCACCCAGCCGATGGCCCCCAGCTCGCTGTGGCGCTTCAGGTCGAGGGTGAACTGCCGTCGCTGCCCGTGCACGGCGTAGCCGTCGGCCTCGATCGCGACGCGTCGGTGCGGCACGGCCAGGTCCACGACCGCCAGCACGCCCGGTCCCGTGATGACGTGCTGGGGGACCAGGCCCTCGACCCCGGCCAGGAGCAGGTGACCACGGAGCCCGGACTCGAACGCATTGGCCGCCCGGGCGTCGGCGTGGCGGGCCACCCGACGGAGGTCGGCCGCGCCATGACCACGGAACCCGGCTGCCTCGTGCCGGAGCTCTTCGACGAGCACCGACCCGTCCCGCAGCGCCGCGTCGGCCACGGCCAGCGCGTCCACGAACGGCAGCGACGTGGCGCACCCGACGACGGTGGCCAGCGGCGAGGTCCGTCCCTCGCGCCTCTCGGAGGCGCTGAGTCGCCTCCGCCGGTACGTCACACCGGGGTGAGGGTCCAACCGCTGCCCGGGCAGGACCGCCACCACGGCGTCCTCACGACGGTTCAGCGTCGGCCAGCCGTGCTCTGCTGCGGCTGACACCCCCGCCAGCACCCCGGGGGCGGCGGTCGCCGCGAGGACCGCGCGGCCGGCGTCGGGCAGGACGTAGCGACCTCGTCCGGCTCGGTGGACCGCGCCGGAGGCCAGCGCAACCTGCAGTGCGCGTCGTGTGGTGCGTGTCAGCAGCTCGCCCGCCCGGGCGGAACCACCGAGTGACTGCAACGCCGAGACCGGGTCCATGACGACGATGCTGGCCGCCCGGTCGTGGGTCCGTCGGGCGTCGTCCACAGGCTGTGGACGACGGTCGGTGGTTCGGGTGGCCCATGGTTCGGGTGGCCCAGGTGGCCGGTGGACCGCCGGGTCGAGAGCAGACGTGTACCGGCCAGCGACACAGAAGGCGCCTCAAGCCCCTCTTGACCGTCGGGAGGGCGTGTTGTGTCGCTGGTCGGTACACCTGCGGCAGCAAGTCATCGCCGTCCGGGCGTCCCGCCGGCCGCCGGCCCCGCCACCCGCCGGCCCCGCCACCCCGGATCAGACCACCGCGGCGCCGAGCGCGGCGATGTCCGCGAGCAGCGTCTCGACCCCGGCGGTGCTCCGGGCCGGGACCAGCACGACGCAGTCGGCCCCGGCCGCGTGCCGGGCCGCGACCCCGGCCCGGACGTGCTCACCGTCCCCGCCGACGACCAGCAGGTCGAGGACGTCGTCCCGCAGCGGCTCCAGCCCTTCACGCACGGCGGCCACGTGCTCGAGGGACGGCCCGTCCAGGTCGGCGACGTGCGCCTCGATCCCGCCGTGCCGGATGTCCTGGACGCAGATCGCCCGCAGGACCTCGTCGCGCTCGTCCGGGTCGACGTGGTCGCCGGTCAGGGCCCACGTGTAGGCCGTCACGCGTCGGTGGTCGGGCCGGTCGGAGCCGTCGGCGGCCTCGCGCAGCCGGGTCCGGGCGGCGGCGACGTACGTGGGTGGGGTCGGCTGCCCGAGGACCAGCCCGTCGGCGCTGCGCCCGGCGACCTGCACCGAGCGCGGGCCCCGTACCCCCAGGCTGAGCAGCGGGACGACCTCGGGCGGGAACTCCAGGGCCACCTCGTCCAGGGCGACGTGCTCGCCGGCCGTGGTCACGGTGCGCCCGTGCAGCAGGTCCCGGACGGCCTCGGTCGTCTCCCGCAACGAGGTCAGCCACGACGTCGGGGTCGCCCCGACCTGCGCCATCCAGGGCAGCACCCCGTGGCCCAGACCCGCGTGCAGCCGGCCCGGGAACGCCCCGGCCAGGGTGGCCAGCTCCATGGCGGTGAAGGCGGCGTTGCGCACGACGGCCGGCAGGATGCCGATACCGACCGTGATGCGCTCGGTGGCGGCCAGCGTCAGCGCGGCCGTGGTCAGGCCGCCGGTGAAGAAGCAGTCCTCGACCACCCACACCTCGTCGAAACCCGCGGCCTCGCAGGCCCGGGCGACCCGCGCGACGTCGGCCGGGGGCACCTCCCGCGGCAGCATGATCCCTACGTCGCCGGTCCGGTCCATGCCGTGGGTCTACCAGCCGCCGGGCCGGCGCGCGAGAGGGTCGCGCCCGCGGACCGACCAGCGACACGAGAGGCGCCCCAGGCGGGTCTTGGCCGTCGAGCCCGCGTGTTGTGTCGCTGGCCGGTACGGGGCCGGGACGGCAGCGCGGCCGGTACGGAGCTGGCGCCGCGGCGGTGGCCGGTCCGTGGCCGCAGTCGGTCCGGCGTCCGGGTCCCTGCCGGACCTGGGGTCAGACCCCGGCGGCCGGTTCGCCCGCCGCACGCTCCGCGGGCGGTGCGCAGTCCGCCAGCCGACGCGGCAGCGCCAGCGCGCTCAGCCCGCCGACCACCAGCAGCCCGGTGCACACCAGCATCGCCGCCCGGTACCCGGCGGTCAGCGCCTCGGGGTCGACGTAGTCCTGCGCCCCCAGGCCCACCAGCGCGGGCAGCGCGGCGACGGCCAGCAGCCCGCCCGCCCGGCTGATCGCGTTGTTGACCCCGCTCGCGGTACCCGTCAGCCGGTCGGGGGCCGCGGCCAGCACGGTCGTCGTCAACGGCGCGACCAGCAGCGCCAGGCCGGCACCGAACAGCAGCACCCCGGGCAGCACGTGCAGCAGGTAGGAGTCGCCCGGCGACACGAACGCCAGCAGCCCCACCCCGGCCGCCGCGACCAGGGGGCCCGTCAGGAGCGGGAACCGCGGCCCGGTGCGGGTCGCCAGGTCGCCGGCCCGGGACGAGAACAGCAGCAGCAGGACGCTGGAGGGGAGCGCCGCCAGCCCGGCCACGACCGGGCGGTAGCCCAGCGACGTCTGCAGCTGCAGGACGAGGAAGAAGAACAGCCCGCTGAGCGCCGCGTACACCGCCAGCGTCAGCAGGTTGGCGATGGTGAAGGTGCGGTTGGCCCACAGCGACGGCGGCACCATCGGGTCGCGCGCCTTGCGCTGCCACCAGACGAACGCGGCCCCGGTCACGACGGCGACCGCGGCGGCCGCGGGGACGAGCCCCGCGAGCACGTCGCCCCCCTCGCCGCCGCCCCCGCCGACCAGCGCGACGGTCAGCGTGCCCAGCGCCACGACGCCCAGGCCCGCGCCGACCCAGTCCAGGCCGCTGGCGGCGTCCGGGTCCTTGCTCTCCGGCACGAAGCGGGCGGTCAGCAGCAGCGCGAGCGCGGCGATCGGCAGGTTGATGAGGAACACCAGCCGCCAGTCGATCTCGGCCAGGAACCCGCCCAGCGGCGGACCCAGCGCCGGGGCGATGGCGCCGATGCCCGCCCAGGTGCCGATCGCCCGGCCCCGGTCGGCGGGCCGGAAGCTGGCCTGGATGACGGCGAGCGACCCCGGGGTCAGCAGCGCGCCGGCCACGCCCTGCAGCAGCCGGGCCGCGACCAGCACGTCGGCCGTGGGGGCCAGTGCGCACAGCAGCGACGTGACGGCGAAGCCCGCGATGCCCCACACGTAGACGCGCCGACGGCCGATCCGGTCCCCCAGCGAGCCACCGATCAGGATGAACGCCGCCAGCGTCAAGGTGTACCCGGTGACGACCCACTGCAGCTGGGCGAAGCTGGCGTCCAGGTCCGTGCCGATGCTGGGCAGGGCCACGTTGACGACCGTGGAGTCCAGGAACGCGATGGCCCCGCCGAGCACCACCGCGGCCAGCAGCCCCCGCCCTTGCGACGTGCCGTACGCGACCGTCCCCGCTGTGCTCACGGAGACCAGCATGCGCCTGGATCGCCGAGGGGAGAAGGCCCACGTACCGTGACGACGTGACCGACACCTTCGAGAACCCCCACCAGAACGTCAGCTTCGCCTCCAACGGCGGCACCGCGCACGGCTACCTCGCGACCCCGGAGTCCGGCACCGGGCCCGGCCTGGTCGTCATCCAGGAGTGGTGGGGCCTGACCGAGCACGTCAAGGACGTCACCGACCGGTTCGCGGCCGAGGGCTTCGTCGCCCTGGCGCCGGACCTGTACGGCGGGCGGACCACGCACGACTCCGACGAGGCCGGTCAGCTGATGCAGGACCTGCCCGTCACGAAGGCCGCCACCGACCTGGCCGGGGCCGTCGACTTCCTGCTGTCCTACGACGCCGTCACGTCGTCCACCGTCGGCGCGGTCGGCTTCTGCATGGGCGGTGGGTTCGTCCTCGTCCTGGCCGCGCAGCAGGGCGACCGGATCGGTGCGGCCGTGCCGTTCTACGGCGTGGGTGGCTACGACCAGGTCGACCTGGCCGGCATCACCGCACCGGTGCTGGGCCACTTCGGCACCGAGGACGGCTTCGCCCCGCCGGAGCAGGTCGACGCCCTCGAGGCCGAGCTGAAGGCCAAGGCCAAGGGCTCCGTCGAGATCGTCCGCTACCCGGGCGCCGGCCACGCGTTCTTCAACGACGAGAACCACATGGGCACCTACGACGCCGACCTGGCGAAGCAGGCCTGGGCCCGCACGGTGGACTTCCTCCGGACGAAGCTGGCCTGAGTCGTGCCCGAGCTGCCCGAGGTCGAGCTGGCCCGTTCCACCATCGAGCGTGCCGCGCTCGACCGCACCATCAGCGACGTAGACGACACCGACGAGTGGGTCTGCCGACCGCACGCCCCGGGCCAGATCCGGGACGCGCTGCTCGGGCGGCGCCTGACCGTGGCGCACCGGCGCGGGAAGACGATGTGGTGCGACACCGACGACGACGGCCCGCAGCTCGGCATCCACCTGGGCATGAGCGGGCGCATCATCGTCCGCACGGCCGACGGGCGCGTCGAGCACGGCGGTGACCCGGTCCGCGGTGCGGACGGCACCGACGCGTCCGTGGCCTCGCCGCAGTGGTACCGGTTCACGCTGACGTTCGACGACGGCGGCTCGATGCGGCTGTTCGACAAGCGGAGGCTCGGACGGGTGCGCCTCGACCCCGACCTGGACGACCTGGGCCCGGACGCCGCCGAGATCAAGGCGGCCGACTTCCGCACCCGGGTGGGCCGAGGTACCGCCCCGCTCAAGGCCCGCCTGCTCGACCAGTCGGTGCTGGCCGGCGTGGGCAACCTGCTGGTGGACGAGACCCTGTGGCAGGCCCGTCAGGACCCGCACCGCCCGGCCGGCGACCTGGACACCGACGAGCTGACCGCGCTGCACCGCTCCCTGCGGGCGGCCACCCGCGCCGCCATCAAGAACGGCGGCGTCCACACCGGCGAGGTGATCCGGCACCGGGTCAAGGGCGGGCACTGCCCGCGCTGCGGCGCGGAGATGGCCACCGGTCAGGTCGGCGGTCGGACCACGTGGTGGTGCACCCGCGAGCAGGTAGCGTCGCGTCCGTGAGCGTCCCCGGCCCGTCTCCCGCCGAGCGGGCCCGGCTGCGCTGGCAGCTGGTCGTCGCGCCCCTGATCGGGGGCACGGTCGGGATCGCGGTCGGTGTCCTGCTGCTCGTCGTCGGTGAGCAGGCGCCCGTGCCGTGGTGGCCCTTCCTGCTGGGCGGGGTGGCCCTGGTCGGGTACGCGCTGCTGGTCGGACGCAAGCTGGTCGCCCCGCCCGGCGGGTGAGCGAGCGCGCTCAGCCCACGCGCTCGTAGGCCGAGCGGAAGCCCTCTGCCTCCTGAACGAAGTCCGTCTCGTCGCAGGCGTAGGACACGTCGCCCGTGCCCGGCTCGAGGGGCCGCTCCTCGACCACCTCGCCGTCCGGGCCGATGATGGTCACGGTCCCGTCGGCGGACACCAGCTCGAACGACATGGTCGACCCGCTCGTGGTGGCGTCGTAGACCACCGACCCCTCGAAGACCGCCGGCAGCGCCCCGACCTCGGTGGTGATGGTGGCCTGCGAGGCGTCGTAGGTGATGGTCTGGCGCCCGTCGGGCCCGAACTCGATGGTCCGTTCCAGCTCGGCGATCGACGCGGGCCCCTGCTCGGTCTGGTAGCTCTCGGAGTGCTCGGTGCTCTGCCAGGTGCCGACCAGGCACGGGTCGAAGTCCCCCTGCGCCCCACCCGGCGCTGTGTCGTCGGCGGCCACGGAGTCCTCCGGAACCGGAGCCGGAACGGGGGCCTCCTCGTCGGCGTCCCCGGGCAGCGTCGGCGCGGGGGGCAGCGGTTGAGCCTGCGGCGCGGTGGCGGTCGACCCGCCGCCCGCCCGTGCGGCGACGAACCCGACGGTGACGCCCACGACGAACACCACCCCAACCAGGGCGACCGCGCCGAGCGTGATCAGCACGACGACCCACGGTGCCGGTCCGCGGCGGAGGACGGGGGCGGGGTTCGACATGGCCAGGGAGACTATCCGCGCCGGGCCCCACGATGTGGGCCCTGGGACCCGGAGCCGACGTCCGCCGAGCGGCTACCTTCTCGCGCAGACGCCAGGTCGTCCCAGTCCCACCCGTCCACCAGGAGGTCGTGTGTTGTCCGCTCCGCCGGGGGTCCGCCCGCTCCGCCTCGTCGGCCACCTGGCCCTGAGCACCGTCGTCCTGCTGGCGGCGTCCGTCGTGGCCGCGGTGCTGGCGATCCTCATCGCGCGACCGAGCGGGAGCGTCGGGACGTTCGTGGTGGTGCAGGTGCTGCTCGTGACGGTGCTGCTGGCGTGGACGACGCGCTGGCGCACCACCGTGGGGCTGCGCGCGGGCGTCCCCGCGGTGCCGTGGGCCCTGGTCCCGGGCGTGCTGGCCTACCTGCTGAACCCGTCCGCCTGGGCGGGGACCGCCCTGCTGGGCTGGCAGCTGGTGACCCCGGGCGTGCTGTCCTGGACGATCGACCTGCTGCTGTGGACGTCGGTGGTGGGGCTCGGGGTGCTGTGGGGGGACTCCCAGGAGGAGCTGCGCGAGGCGCCCCTGACGCCTTACGGCTGAAGGGGTCCCTGGACCCATCCCCACCCGACCGTGACCTGCTTCGATGCGCGGGTGAGGGGAACGTCGAGGACGGCCCGCAGGGGCGACGACGGGCAGGGCAGCCTCGAGCTGGTCGGCCTGGTCGTCGTCATCGGCGCGCTCGTCGCGGCGCTCGTCACGGCGTTCGTGGCCAACACCCCCACCGTCGGCCGGGACGTGGCCCGTGCGGTCTGCAACTTCATCACCCTCGGCGGCTGCGGGTCCGAGACCGAGGTCCAGACCCGGGAGCCCACGGCCCCGTGCGTCGTCCAGGGCGCCTCGGACACCATCAACGCCGGGATCGACTTCACGGTGGTCAGCGTCGGCGGCAGCCGGTCGATGGGTTGGGAGGAGCTGAGCGACGGCCGGTTCAGGCTGACCCAGCGCAGCGGAGGGGACGTCCAGGGGACGACCGGGGTCGGGGCCAAGGTGGGCTTCACCGTGGCCGACACCGAGGTCGGTTTCGGCGCCGACGCCGGGATCTCCGGCGGGGCGACGTTCTCCGGCGGGCAGGAGTGGGTCGTCGACAGCGTGGCGGAGCGGGACCGGCTGCTGAGCGCCGAGAACTGGGAGCGCTTCGACGCGGTGGCGGGCGCGACCAGCCCGCTGGGCTCCGGCCTGGTCGGCTGGGGGCGGGACGCCCTGGGCATCGGCGGACAGCTCCCGCCGCCGGACCGGGTGTTCGTCGAGGGCGGTCTGGTCGCCGAGGGCAGTGCCTACGTCGGTGCCTCGGGGGTCGCGACCGCCAACGCCGGGGTCGCCACCTCCCGGGTGCTCGGCTACAGCTACGAGCCCGAGGGCGACGGCGACCGGACCTACTACTTCGAGACCAAGGAGTCCGGCGACGCCTTCGCCGGCGTCATCGACCTGGGCGGCATGCAGGGGGCGTCGCTGGAGGGCGAGGTCACCACGCTGACCAGCATCACGGTGGACGACTCCGGGCAGGTCGTGAAGGCGTCGAGGTCCGGACTTGCGACCGGCACCAGCGCCGGCCTGACCAACGCCCTGTTCGGGGGCGAGTTCTCGACCTCGACCGACGACTCCGTCGGCACCGGCACCCAGTACGACGCCACGCTGGAGGTCAGCACCGACGCCGACCGGCAGGCCGTGGCCTCGCTGCTGGCGTCGGCGGGGATCGAGGCCGCCGACATCGGGGCGACCCCCCTGGCCCCCGGCGCCTCGGCCCTGCTGGAACAGCCGTTCCTGGCTGCGGTCCGCGACCGCGGCGACCTGACCCGCACCGGTGTCGTGGCCGACTCCAGCACCGTCGCGGCGCTGGACGCAGCGGTCAAGGCGGGTGCGGTCGCCGGGGTCAACGCCAGCTACGGCACCTCTAGCATGGAGTACGCCGACCCGGAGTACTACGACGGCACCGCCTACGTCCCGAGGACCAACTGCTGACATGCCTGCTGCTGTGCCCGGTCGGACCGGGACGGTGACCCGCGCCAGGGTCCCGGTCGTCGTCGTCCTGCTGCTGCTGGCCCCGAGTGGCTGTGCGTCCGACGCCGTGGAGCAGGCGGAGGCGTCGCAGGACCCCGTCGCCGACCTCGTCGAACCCACCACGGAAGCGGGGCCCGAGCTGCTACCCCTGGAAGAGATCCCCCGCGACAGCCGGCAGGTGACCGCGCCGTCCTTCACCCTGTCGGTCCCGGCGGAGTTCCAGCAGTCCGAGGCCGCCGGTCCGGGTGGCGTGACCATGCTCGTCCTCGAGCGACCGGCGACGACGGACGGCGGGGTGGTGCAGGTGGCGGCGTTCGAGGAGCTCGAGGCGGAGGCCGGACCGGCCGAGCAGATGTCCGTCCTGGGGGCGAGTCTGCGTGACCTGCAGGGCGTCACCGACTTCGAGCGCGACGCGGTGGACTGGCCCGGAGCCACCGACGCCGTCATCGCGCAGTGGACCCAGGGCACCTCCACCCGCGCCGGTGACCTGCAGGAGCGCTACGCCCAGCTCGTGCTGCAGCTCGACGAGGGGCACCTGGCCACCGTGATCGCCGTCGCGCCCGAGGGGGAGTTCGACTCCTCGCGCGTCCTCGAGGTGCTGCGCAGCGTCGTCGTCACGGACCCGGCCGCATGACCGGACGGCCCGGTATCCCGGTCATCAGCCTGGGCGGGGGTGCTCTCGCCCTGGTCGCGGGGGTCGTCGCGGTCCTGGTCGGCGTCGTCCTGCTCGGCGCCGACCAGGCGAGCGAGCCCGTCGAGCTGCCGGTGGGGCAGGCGGTGACCGTCCCCGCCACCCAGGCGTTCAACCTGGCGCCGGTGGTCGTGCACGGGACGGACCCGCAGGTCGACGGCTCGCTCACCGAGGCGATGGGCTGCGTCGTCGTCAGCGCCAGCGGGCGCGACGGTGCCCGGCTCGCGGTGCGCCCGCCCGGCGAGACGGCCGTGGCGCTCGAGGGCGTCGGCGAGCTCGAGCCGCTGGTGGCGACGACGGACTTCACCGACGGCGACTCGGTCCGCTGCGACGGGCCGGGGGCCGACCTGGCCGCACCCCTGGCGATGTCGATCGGCAGCACCGGGGCGCGCGGGGCAGCGGTGGCCATGCTGGGCTTCGGGGTGTTCGCCGTCCTGGCGGGGCTGGCGCTCGTCGGGGTCGGGGCGGTGCTGCGTCGAGGTGCGACGTCCGGTCGGGGGGCCCGGTCATGAGCCGGTCCACCCGCCGCTACGTCTCCCGGCGCCGAGGGCTGCTGGTCGCGCTGTCGTGCCTGGCGCTGGTGCTCGGCGCGGGCGCGGTGGCGCTGGGCGCCGTCGTGCAGACCTCGCCGGAGTCCCGCGAACCCGTCCCCCTGGCCGTGGGTGACGTGTACACGGTGCCCGAGCGCGTGGCGTTCGTCGGCGACCTCGTGGTCTACGGCACGCCGCCGACCGGTGAGCGGCCGGAGCTCGACGAGCTGGGCTGCACCGTGACCGAGGGGGACGGCGCCCTGTCGACCGACGCCGCCGCCCGCGAGGACCGGATCGTCGTGACCGGCGTGGGGCTGGTGCCCCTGGTGTCGTTCCCCGGCCGCGAGGGCTACAGCATCGCCTGCGCCGGCTCGGCGGCCGCGGCCGCGGCCCCGTTGTTCGTGGTGCCGGGTGCGAGCAGCCGCTCGCTCATCCCGCTCGGGGCCTACTGCGTCGCGGCGTTCCTGCTGCCGCTGGGTACGGTCAGCCTGCTGATGCTGCGCGCCTCGGCCGACTGAGCCGGCAGGAGCCGCCGCTCAACCCGTGAAGGGCTCGACGGGCAGGTCAGGGATCAGGACCTCGTCGGGCCCGACGAACGCGATGGTGTCGACACCCTCGGGCAGCGGCCCGAACAGGGCGTCCATCACGATCGGCTCCGGGGTCAGGACGAACGCGGCCCCGCGGTACGGGCAGATGCACGAGTTGGGCGGCCCCTGGGGGTCCTCCTCGTCGAGATCCGGTCGTAGCCACGACAGGGAGAAGTAGTTGACGCCGTTCGGGGTGTCCTGCAGCGCGAAGCGGTCGAAGTAGGTCGTGTTCTCCAGCCCGACGGCGGTCAGCGCCGTGTTACGAAGCCCCTCGACGACCTCGGGGCTCGAGATCTGCATGGTGACCTTGGTGGCGTCGCGGGTGCGCTGCACCGCGAGCACGTCGATCGTGACGGGCACGGTGGCCGCACCGCCGACCGCGTCGACCTGCACGGTCTGGCTGCCGAGCGGCGCGGGCGGCGCGGCGGCGGCCTGCTCGAGCAGCTCGGCCGACAGCTCCTCGGGCGTCGGGCCGCTCGGGGTCTCGGACTCGGTCGGCGTGCTGCCGGTGGTGGTGCTCGAGGACCCGCCGGCCTCGGGCGAGGCGCTGGGCTCGGACTGCCCGCCGGACAGGGTGCAGCCGCCCAGCAGCAGGGCGAGCCCCGCCGCTGCGACCGGTACGGCGAGTCGTCGACGCATCAGTCGCTCCCGGGGTTCTCGGTGAAGCCGACGGTGACCCGGCGGTTGAGCTGCCGCCCCTCGTCGCTGCCGTTGTCGGCGACGGGCTCGCTCTCGCCGCGCCCCTCGACGCTGATGTCGAGGTCGGCGTCGGTCAGGGCCGGGCCCAGGACGTCGGCGACGGCCTGCGCACGACGCTGGGACAGGTCGTCGTTGTAGGCGTCGGAGCCGTTGCTGTCGGTGTGCCCGACGATCGGGAGGGCCCCGGGCGCGGCCCGCTCGCCGACCTCGGCGGCGACCTCGCCCAGGCGGGCGACGGCTTCGTCGGACAGGTCGGCGGAGTCGAAGGCGAACAGCACGTCGGCGGCGATGTCGATGCTCACCTGCTCACCGGACTCGGCCTCGCGGCTGAACCCGTCCACCTGCTCCGACGGCGCGAACAGCGGCCGGTTGGAGAACCCGGGCAGCTGGACGGGCTGGAGCAGCGCGTCGGGCACCTCGGGCCAGCCGGTGCCGAGCGGGACCTCGGGCCCGTCGACCGTGGGCTCGAGCAGTCCGTCCCCGACCGGGACGCCCGTGACGACTCCGGCGTAGCCCAGGGTCACGTCGACGGTGTCCACGTCCGGCGGGAGCGCGGGCAGCACGGCGTACATCACGTTCATCACCCCGGGCTCGGACGGCAGGGCGTCGCTGCCGGAGGTGGCGGCTCGGGTGCGGCTCTCCTGCGGGTCCTGGACCGCGTAGAGGAACAGCCCCTGCTCCGGCAGGGCGATGTTGACGAACTGCGCCGAGTTCAGCCCGTCGAGCCGGCTGCCTGACGTCGGGTTGCGGCCCAGCACGGACATCTGGGTGTTGTCCGGCTCCTCGGGCCAACCCACCGACCAGTACACGACGGTGTGGTCGGCCAGGCGCTGCACCGCGTGCAGGGCCTGGTACGCGGGCGGCTCGTCGGAGCGCATGTCCGGGGCGACGCGGACCGTGCCGTACGTGGTCACCTCGACACCCTCGGAGGAGGTCTGCGTCTGCCCGGAGGCCGTCGTCGACGAACCCGCCGTCGACGAGGTCGACGTGGTCGAGGGGGACCCTGACGCGCTGTCGTCCGGCGACCCGGGGGCTGTCGTGGACGCGTGGCCCGCGGCGGCGACCAGCAGCAGCGGGCAGGTCACGAGGACCCCGAGCCCTTGGCGCAGCGAACGCATGAACCCCCCTGACGGATGTCTGGAAACAGACGCAACGTACCCGAACCGGTCAGGGGGTCAGTCGACCAGCCGTGGTTCGAGACCGTTGTAGAGCGACACGGGGGTGGGGCTCGTGAGCGAGATCGTGGGGTAGACCCCTGTGACGTTGCCCAGGACGTAGGTAGCGCTCCAGCTACCGCACTCGAACGTGCTGGTGAAGGTGGGGGGTCCTACGGGGGGCGGCGAGGGCGGCGGAGGCTCGGTCCAGCGGCACGACCCGAAGTCGATGTCCATCACCGCGATCGCCCGGGCCTCGGCCCGACCGGTTTCCGGCTGGGCGGTGGTCTGGTTGCGCACCAGGACCTCGACCCCGTCCTGGCCCCGCCGCGTGGCGGGTTGGCAGGACACGATGGAGGCCTTGTTCTGGCTCGCGTAGGAGCCGGCCCCGCTGACGCAGCCGGCGAGACGCGCCTGGGACGGGAGGGCCAACGAGGTGAGCATGGACAGGACACCCGGCTGCGTCCCGGTGTCCCAGGCGTCCCGGTTGCCCTGCACCGCGGCGAGCGCGGCGGCGTCGGCCGCGGTCTGGCTCTGCGACTTCTCCGTGGTGGCCGAGCCCCACGGCACCAGCAGGTAGAACGTGATGATCAGGATGCTGAAGGACACCAGCACCATCAGCGGCAGCATGCCCTGACCCGAGTCGTCGAACCTCACCCGCTCGCGCACGTCCGCCTCCGCCTCCGTCGTGTCCCTGCCACGCAGCGTGCCGGGACCTGTCGATGACAGGTCCCGGCACGCTGCCACCACCGGGCTGCTGGGATCAGTTGCCGGAGAGGAAGTTCTCGATGGCGGTGCCGACGGCGTCGGTGATGGCGCCCTCCTGGCCGGAGATGACGGTGATCACGGCAGCGACGATGACGCCGATGATGATCAGGATGCCGACGTACTCCAGGGCGCCCTGGCCCGAGTCGTCGCGGAGACGGGTGGTCATGGCGGTCTGGAAGCGAACGAGGTGCTTGGTCATTGTGACTCCTCCGGCGGTGGTCCGCCTGCGCTGTGTGGTGGTGGGTCCTGCCGACCCCGTGCTGACATCGGGAACGTTACGGTCGACGACCCGTCCCCGGCCGGGCCCAGGGGCCCAACTGCGGGCCCAACAAGGGCCTGGTCCTGGGCCCTCACAACGACCTCAGGTCCCCGGCCGCCGTGCCGCCCAGCCAGACGGACACCGCCTCGGCGCGGGTGCGAACACCCAGCCCGGCGAAGATGTGGTTGATGTGGTTCTTGACGGTCTTCTCGGCCAGGAACAGCTCGCGTGAGATCTCGCTGTTGGACCGGCCCGCCGACACCAGCTCCATGATCTCCTCCTGGCGCCGGCTGAGCCCGAAGCCCGAGCGGTCGGGCGCCACCGCGGGGCGACCCGCCCGCAGCGCCGACAGCGCCGGCCGCCCGAACACGCCGCTGCCGGCCGCCGCGGCCAGGATGGCCGCGACCAGCTCGCTGGGCTCGAACGTGCCGTGCACCAGGTAGCCGACCGCTCCGGCCTCGACGGCGTCGTGGACGATCTGAGGCGTCTCGGTGAACGTGGTCATGACGACGGCCGTGGTCGCGGCGATCTCGCGGGCGGCGCTGACGCCGTCGCGGCGCGGCATCTGCACGTCGAGCAGCGTGACGTCGGGACGGAGCCGGCGGACCACCTCGATGGCCTCGTCGCCGTTGGCGGCCTCGCCCACGACGGTCACCGCGGGGTCCAGGCCCAGGATGGACAGCAGCCCGGTCCGGACCACGGCGCTGTCGTCGACGACCACGACGCGGACGGGGGTGGCGCCCGGCTCGGTGCTCACCGGACCACCCGCAGCCCCACGGCGTCCGCAGGGCCTCCGAGACCGGTCGCAGCCCGGCCGTTGACCGCCGTGGGCTCCGGCATCCGGGTCAGGTCGAGCACCGTGGCGACCGTCGGGACGACCAGGCTGACCTGGGTCCCCCGGCCGGGGGCGGAGCGGACCTCGCCGCGCCCCCCCGCGGCGGCGAGCCGTTCCTCGATCCCCACCAGGCCGTAGTGGTCCTGGGCCCGGGCCTGCACCCGTCGGGCCTGGTCGAAGCCGGGCCCGTCGTCGCTGACAGTCAGGCGGACCTCGTCGCCGTCGTGGTCGAGGACCACGCGGACGGCGGCGTCGGGGGCGTGACGGTCGATGTTCTCCAGGGCCTCGTGCACGGCGGCGCGGACCTCCCGGCAGACGACGGGGTCCAGGGCGGGGACGTCGACGAGGTCGGTCACCACGGGGGCGTCGCGACCCGCGGCCCAGGTCTGGACCTGGTCCTCGAGCCAGTCGGTGAGCAGGCCGTCGTCCGGCGCGCTGCGCAGGTCGCTGAGCAACGCCCGCGCCTCGCGCACCGCGTCCCGGGCGCTGGAGGCGACCAGGTCGGCGTGGGCGACGGCGCGCGCGGTGTCCCGCTCGATCCACTGGGGCAGCGACGAGGCCAGCAGCGCCACGCCCTGCACCGACTTGGCGACCGTGTCGTGGACGTCGCGGGCCAGCCGCAGCCGCTCCTCGGCGGCGGCCGCGCTGCGTCGGGCCTCGGCCAGCCGGCGCTCGCCGTGCTGCGCCTGCTCGACCAGCAGCCGGAAGCCCAGCCCGACCGCGGCGACGGACACGATCACCACGGGCATGCCGATCATGTCGTTGACGGTGAGCCCGGGGGCGGCCCGCAGCGACAGCAGGTGCCCCACCAGCAGCAGGGCCACGAGCAGGGGCGTGGTCCGGGCGCGGAACAGCACCCCGATGATGAGCGCCGAGGTCAGGGTGGCGAGGACCACGGGGTGCCGGGGACCCAGCGCGGCCGTGGCCGCGGCGACCAGCAGCACGTCGACCCGGGCCAGGGACGGGTGCCGTTCGACCAGCTGCAGGACGCGCACGCTGTGCAGCCCGGTCTGGCTGGTGATCAGCAGGGCCAGCACCACCAGCACCTCCAGCGCCGACGGCCCACCGACGAGGATCGCGACCGCGGCGGCGGCCAGCGCGAGCTGACGGACCAGCAGCGCGACCCGGATCATCCCGGTGGCCAGACCGTCGACCTGACGGTCGGCGACGGGGGTGGGCGGGGCCGTCACTGCAGGCTCCCGAAGATGGCCCCGAAGTCGACGTCCGCGCCCAGGATGAAGCCGGTGAACAGCAGCGCCAGGGCGCCCGGCACCAGGACCATCGAGGTCACGAGCGTGACGCGGGGGGCGACGCGGGCCGCCTTCTGGCGCTGGGCCTGCGCGCTGGCCCGGCGGGTGTCCTCGGAGATGCGGGTGAGGGTCTGGGCCAACGGCGCACCCAGGTCCTCCGACTGCATGAACGCGCTGACGAACTGCGACAGCGCCTCGGAGTCGTTGCGCTTGCGGAGCCGGTCGAAGGCCTCGCGGACCGAGGCGCCGTTGCGGATCTGGTCGAGGGTGAGCGACACCTCCTCGCCCAGCGGACCGCCGAAGCGCTCGCCGACCGTGCCCAGCGCCGACCGGAAGCCCACGCCGGCGCTGACGGTGACCGACAGCACGTCCAGGAAGTCCGGCAGGGTCTCGCTGATCGACTCCTGCCGGAGCCGCCGTGCGCGGGTGATGCGGGCCAGCGGCAGGACGACGACGGCGAGCGGGACCAGGAGCAGCACCCAGAGCTGCCCGTTCGCGGCGAAGAACAGGCCGACCGGGACGGCCATGGTCAGGATCACGGCCATCCGCAGCAGGACGGAGTCCACGCTCGCGCCGTCCGGGCGGCCGGCGAGCTCGATCATGCGCTTGAGCCGGGCCTCCAGGGCGGGGCCCATCAGCCGTCGCAGCAGCGGGACCAGCGGCCGGGCGAGCCGCTCGAGCGGCCCTCGACCCACGGCGTCGCGGCGCTGCTCGCCGCGCAGCAGGGGCAGGTCGCCCACCTCGAGGCCCTCGACGGCGTCGGAGCGCATCAGCCGCATCCCCGCGACGAACAGCGCGAGGCAGCCGACGACGACGAACGCCGGCACCGCGGGCAGCAGGGCGCTCACAGGTCGATCCGGGTCATCCGACGGATCGCGAGGAACCCGATGCCGAACACGACACCGGCGAACACCAGGGCGGCCTGGCCGAAGATGTTGCGGGTCATCGTGTCGACCGTGCCCGGGTTGATGAAGTTGAGCAGGATGAGGATGACGAACCCGAGGCCGATCACCGTGTAGCCGGTCGTCACGCTCTGGGCCAGCGTGGTCCGGATCTCGCGGCGGGTCTCCTTCCGCTGCTCCAGGGTGTCGGCGATGCTGCGCAGCGACGTGACGAGCGACCCACCGCTGCGCGCGCTGACCAGCAGGGTCGACAGCAGCACCGCCACCTCGCGGGACGGCACACGCTGCTGCAGCTCCAGCAGGGCGGACTCCAGGTCGCTGCCGAACGCCTGGCTGGACGCCACCCGGCGCAGCTCGCTGCGGGCGGGCTCGTCCATCTCGTCCCCGGCGATCCCGATGGCGGTCGAGATGGACAGCCCGGCGTTGGTCGCGTTGGCCAGCACCCGGGCCAGCTCGGGCATCTGGGCGATGAAGGCCTCGCGTCGTCGGTCCTGGGCGCGCCGCAGGTACGCCCGTATCCCCAGGACCGTGGCCACCAGGCCCAGCACGCTCAGCAGCGGCGCCAGCAGCGTCCACAGCACCGCTCCGGCCGCGACGCCCGCGGCGACCCCGGCCAGGAGAACGGCGAGCGGGCTGCGTGGGCTGCCCGCCAGCACCAGCTCCCGCTCCAGCAGCCGTCCCAGGCCGGTCCGGGCGAAGCGCTCCTGCGCCAGGTCGACGCGCTGACGGGTGCCGCCCTCGCGGTTGCCGACCACCGAGGCCACGGCCCGGCGCTGGGCCAGCGGGGCCGACACGAAGTCCAGGAAGGCGGCGACGAGGAGCATCATCGCCAGGCTGAGGAGCAGGACGGTCAGGAGGACCACGTGACGCCCCCACCCTCCTCGCCGTCACCGTCGCCGGTGGCGACCGTGAAGCCGGCCGGGACCGGCTCGTCCTTGGCCCGCAGCTTGGCCACCAGTCCGGCCGGGAGCGGGTGGCGCTCGAACCCGCCGCGTCCCTGGGGGCCGGTGTGCGGGTCGAAGTGCATGACCTGCGCCAGGCGGTACTCCTCGCGCCGGCGCGAGGTCAGGAAGTCCACCGCGACCGTCCGTCGGGTGCCGTCCGCGGTCCGCAGCAGCTGCACGACCACGTCGACGGCGCCGTTGACCTGGTCGTGGATGGCCGCGAACGGCAGCTCGACCTCGGACATCGACGCCAGCGTCTCCAGGCGGCTGAGCGCGTCGTCGGTGCTGTTGGCGTGGACCGTGGCCAGCGAGCCCTCGTGACCGGTGTTCATCGCCTGCAGCATGTCCAGGGCCTCGCCGCCACGGACCTCGCCGACGATGATGCGGTCGGGCCGCATGCGCAGCGAGTTGCGGACGAGGTCGCGGATGGTGACCTGGCCCGAACCCTCGACGTTGGGCGGCCGGGTCTCCAGGCGGATGGTGTGCTCCTGGAGCAGGACCAGCTCGGCCGCGTCCTCGATCGTGACGATCCGCTCCTCGTTGGGGACGTAGGCCGACAGGGCGTTTAGCATGGTGGTCTTGCCGGACGCGGTACCCCCGGACACGATGATGTTGAGCCGGGCCCGGACGCACGCGGCCAGCAGCTCGGCCGTCGGCTCGTCGATGCTCTTGTACTGCAGCAGGTCGGCCATGCCCAGCGCCTTGGGGAAGAGCCGGATCGTCACCGTCGGGCCGTTCAGCGCCAGCGGGGGCAGCACGACGTTGACGCGGGCGCCGCGCGGCAGCCGGTTGTCCGCGGGCAGCCGGGCGTCGACCATCGGGCTGGACTCGTCGACCCGGCGGTTGACCGTCGACACGATCCGGTCGATGGTCTGCAGCAGCTGCGCGTCGCTGGAGAACGTCGTGGTGAGGCGCTCGAGGCGACCGAAGCGCTCGACGAAGATGTTGTCGTGCCCGTTGATCATGATCTCGCTGATCGCGGGGTCGGCCAGCAGCGGCTCGAGGATGCCGAGGCCGATGGACTCGTCGACGACGCGACGGACCAGGCGGTTGCGCTCGCGGGTCGTGAGGATGATGCCCTCGCGCGACACCAGGTGGGCGATGACCCGCTCCAGGCGCAGCCGTCGCTGCGACACCTCCATCCGGCCCAGCTCGTGGAGGTCGACCTCCTCCAGCAGCAGCTGCTTGAAGCGCTCGACCAGCGGCTTGTCGACGTCGCCGGCCAGCGCCGAGCGGGTCGCGGCGGGCGCGCGGTCGGCCCCGAAGCCGTCGAAGGAGCGCATCAGCGGTTCGACACGTCGGGCAGGTTCGCCTCACGGCGGATGACGACGTCCTCGAAGCCGGGGACGATGATGGGCGCCCGGACCTCCATGCCCAGCGACCCCCCGCCCGCGCTGCAGCTCACGGCGTCCAGGCTGCCCGACAGGGCACTCTCCGCGGCGGAGCAGCCGTCGTGACCCATCGAGCTGGCCCGGGCCCCCTGGCGCGCGGCCTCCGTGGTGTCGGTGATGGCCCACACCACGGCCGCGAGCTGCAGCAGGGTGGCGGTCACGAACAGCACGAACGGGACCATGGCGACCAGCTCGAGGGTGGCCTGCCCCCGGTCACCGCGCCGACGCACCGGCCGTAGCCGCCTCACGGCTCCGTCACCACCTGACGGGAGCTGCTGATGGTGGTCGGCATGCCCGGCAGGAACGTGCCCGCGACGTCCGGCACCTCCACGCTCGTCTGCACGCGCCCGGAGCCGGTGACCTCGACGGTGATGTTGCCGGCGTCGTAGAACGGCAGCCGTTCCCGGGCCGCGGTCTGCGCCTGGGACTGCGACGACGTCACGGCGTACTCCCGGGCCGCGACGTTCGAGGCCGCCGACTGCAGCACCGAGGCGTAGCCGAGCACGGCGACGTGCCACACCAGGAGCGCGATCAGGGCGAAGATCGGGAGCATCGCGGTCAGCTCCAGCGACGCCGACCCGGAGTCGACGGCCTTGCGGCGCTTGCGGCCGGGGCGCTGGCGCGAGGTGGCCCGGGCCGAGGCGCCGTCGTCGGGCGCCCCGGCCCGGCCGGGTGGCGCGCTGCGGGCGTTGTCCCTGCGGCGGGGCGGCGCTGTCACGGTCTGCGGCACGAGGTTGATCTCCCTCCCGACCCGTCTCAGGTCGTTCCACCACTGCGGGTTGCGCACCTCTAGGGGGTTGCGGGCGTTGATCGCGGGCTCGAGCCGCCTGAACGCGGCCGGGACCGTGGTGTCGAGAACAGAGGCGCGGGTCAGCTGCCGGACCGTGTCCAGGGACACGGTGACCTGCTTGCTGGCCCGGTTCAGCAGTACCCGGACGTCGCTCTCCTTGAACACGCCGAGGGACTCCCACGCGTTGAACGTCCGTCGCATCCCCCGCATGGACGCCACGTCCGGGTTGGTGACGAGGACGACCTCGTCGCACAGCTCGAGCGCGGTGGCCTGCACCGGGGTGACGTGCGACCCGAGGTCCAGCAGCACCAGGTCGTACTCCTGGCGGATCGCGGCGAGCACCTGGCGGAACGTCTGGGGCGTGACCGCCTCCACGTCCCTGATGTCGATGGGGGCCAGCAGCAGGTCCACCCCGGACTCGTGCCGGCTCATCGCGTCGGCCACCGTCCCGGCGGACAGGTCGTCGGCGACCTTGGCCAGGTCGGCGACGCCGATGCGGTGGCGCACCTCGACCAGCCCGGGGACGTCGCCCTTCTCCAGGTCCAGGTCGATGAGGCAGATGGACAGCGACGGCACCGTGCGGGCGATGTCGAGGCTGATGTGGGTCAGCAGGGTGGTCACGCCGACCCCGCCCTTGGACCCGGCGAACCCCACGATCCGGGCGCGTCCGGCCGACTCGTCGTACCCGCTGCTGGCCGGGCCGGCGCTGACCATCCGCCGGATCTGCGACGACCACTCGGCCGCGGCGTTGAGCCGTCCCTGCAGCTGCGCGAACGACAGCGGCAGCGACACCATGCCGCGGGCGCCGACCTCCATCGCGGCCGTCACGGTCTCGGCGTCGGCGGACCCCGACACCAGCAGCGAGGCGGTGGCCGGGCGACGGATGCCGAGGTCGCGCACCAGCGCGAGGACCGGGTCCGGTCCCAGCAGGTCGTGCACCAGGACGATGTCGGCGTCCTCGCGCAGCACCGCCTGGGCCAGCTCGCTCGTCGTGGCCGCGACGTAGGCGAGCTCGACGTCGTCCATCTCCAGCAGCGAGCTCTGGATCTCGCGGGCGAGGGCCTGGTCGGCCGCGCCGATGATGACGCGGGTCACGGCAGCAGGCCTTCCAGGTCGGGGAGGCCCTCGAGGCCCTCGGGGATCGCGGTGCCGCCGAGGCTGCCCGCGTCGAACTGCTCGATGTCCTCGGAGCGGTCGAGGCCGACGTCGGTCGGGAGCGCCACCAGGCGGACCTCCTCGGCGAAGGCGTTGGCGTACGTCACCGCGAGCGAGTCGTCGGGCTCCAGCGCCAGCGTGACCGGGATGACCTCGTTCTCGGTCGCCCCCTCCTCGGGGTCGGTCTCCGTGACGCTCTGGACACCGCCGATCGACACGATGCGGACGTCGCGGACGAGGACCCGCACCTGGGCCGGCAGGCCCGGCACGTCGGAGAACACCGAGTACAGGTCGACCCGGTCCCCGGTGCGTACCCGTCCCGCGACGCCGGTGACCGCGTCGACGTTGATGGCGATCTCGCGCTCGGTGGGGCTGAGGTCCGACGGCGGCACGAGCATGTCGGAGGTGATGACGGTCTCCGCCGCGAGCGGGAACCCGACGCGCCGGCCGTCCAGGTCCGGGAGCTCCAGCCGGGCCGTCTGGCTCACCCACCGCTCGGGCACCTGGTACGGCTCGAGGTTCTCCTCGCTGAGGGGCACGAACGCCTCGATCGGGCCGACGGCGCGGTAGACCGTGGTCGTGGGACCGACCTGGCTGCTCACCGACCGGACGTAGTTGGTGAGGATCACGAACACGGCGATCGCCACGATGACACTGAGCACCATGAAGATGACGCCTCGACGCTGACGGGGGTTCACGAGCCTTCTCCCACGAGTTGTGGCCTGGATGAGGTCCTGGTTCGGCAGAACGGGCAGACGGCGTCGGCGGCGTGCGTCCCGCAGCCGTCGCACACCGGTCCGGGGGCGCGGACGACGCGCGCGGCGTCGGTCGGGAGCAGAGCCATCTGCAGCTGCTCGGTGATGCCGTAGACCTGCGGCCAGCCGGCCATGTCGTCGACGGTGCGCAGCTGGGTGGGCGACAGCTGGGACACGACCCGCTGCACCACCTCGTCGTCGGTGCCGGCGGTCACGAACATGTCGTGGCTGCGTCGGGACAGGTCCACCAGCAGCTGGTCCACGTCGGGCGAGGACACGCTGCGGGGCGAGTCGCCCTGCTGCACGACGAACCGGCTGCGCGGCAGCCAGGAGCGCAGGTGCTGGAGCATGGTCGGGTTGGGCCGACCCAGCTTGGTCACCGACGACAGCACCGCCGCGGACCAGGTGCGGTCGAGCAGGTCGCGCCAGATGCTCAGCGCGTGACCGGCGTCCTTGGCCAGCGTCGCGGCCTGGTCCAGGGCGGCGACCCCGGCCAGCGGGGCGTGGTCGGTCGAGGCGCGGGCGACCAGGCGGTCGGGCTGGTTGGCCGAGACGTAGGCGGCCACGACCCGGATCCGGGTCGAGTCGTTCCGGTGGCCCACCAGCACCAGCGGTTCGTCGGACTCCGCGAGCCGGACGGCGGCCGCGACGGGGGACCGGACGTCGAGCAGACGCACCGCCCCGACCGTCACGTCGTGGGCGTCGTGCGAGGCGAACACCGGCTGCCACACAGTGGGTGAACCCCCTCGTCGTCCGTGTCGGTCCGGGTGGACCGCCCGGAAGTGATCCATGGCCCCGGCTGACAGTAGCGACGCTCCAGGGACCCCGATGGGTCGCTGGACCTAATGTGAGACCGGACGAGAACGTTCGGTCACTCGTCGTGACTGTTCGTGTCTCTGAGCAGTCGCAGGTGTCCGGGCGGAGCAGTGGTCGACGACGGAGGAGTGCTTCGGTGGGTGGAGCGGACAGGTCGCGAGCGGGGTCACGGCTGCTGGTCGGCGGGCACGAGGTGCGTGACGTCGTGGTGGCGGACACCTACCTGCGTCGGCTGCGGGGGATGATGCTGCGACGGCGCCTGCCCGAGGCCCTGCTGCTCGTGCCGGGCGGCAGCGTGCACGGGGTGGGGATGACGCGGTCCCTCGACGTCGCGGTCCTGCGGCCGTCCACCCCGGGCGGGCGCGGTCGTCGCTCGCCCCACGAGCCCATGACGGTGGCCAAGGTGGGCCTGCTGAGGCCCTTCGCCCTGGTGGGCGGGGTGCGCGGGGCGTGCGCGACGCTGGAGGCGCCGGCCGGCCGGTTCGAGTCGTGGGGGTTGCAGGTCGGCGACGAGGTCCGGCTCGTGGCCGGCCCCGAGGGCCCTGACGGACCCGGGACGTCGGTCCCCGCTCAGCCGTAGGTCGGCTCGTCGGGCTCCTCGTGCCCGGCGGTCCGCCGGCGCCACAGCAGGTAGCCGACGCCGCCCCCGACCACCAGCAGGATCACCAGCCGGAGCGGCACGGGTGACGTGCTGGGCGGTGGGGGGAGCTCCACGGCCTCGGCGCCCGAGCTCGGCGGGGGCGCGGACGCCTCGGGACCACCGGGGGCGGCCTCGGCGGTGGCGGCCGGTCCGGTCGGGGAGGCCGAGGCGGGTGCGCTCGCGTCCGCCGTGGCCTCGGCCGCCTGCCCGTCCGGCAGCAGCTCCAGGACGAACTCGTGGTCGGCGTCGGGCGGGAACCCGCCGGTGCGCACCGCCAGGTAGTAGAGCCCCGGCTCGCGCTCGGCGCCGTACGGCGACCGGGACCCGTTGGCCTCTCCCGTGCTGGTGGCCAAGGTGCTGGCCTGGCCGCGGCTGATCCCGTTGAGCACGCCCACGTCGACCCTCCGGGCCTGCGGGTCCTGCCACTCCAGGGCCACCAGGGCCTCGGCGGGGACGTCGGCCGTCCGGATCGTGAGCCGTGCCGTCATCGACCCGCCCTGCGGGACGTCGACGGCGTACCAGAGCGTCTCGCCGTCGAGGATGCTGTCGGAGTAGGTGCCCGGCTCGAGCACCGTCGCGTCGATCAGGGACGGCCCGCCGGCCACCGCCTCGCCGCGCGGCTCGAACACGCGCAGCGCCCGGTTCTGGGCCGCGGCGAGCGCCTCGGCCAGCAGGCCGGCGTCCTCGACCGACGTGAACTGGCCCCCGCCGGCCTCGGCCATGCACTGCAGCTGCTCGGCGCCGGACTCCTCCACCTGCAGCCCGATCGTCTCCAGCCGCAGGTTGACGCCCTGGGCTACGAGCTGCTTGGTCACCTCGCACGGCTCGGGGCCGAGGTCGTCGGTGTAGCACTCGTCGGCGCCGTCGGACACCAGGATCACGGTGCTCGGGACGCCCTCGGGCAGGTCCTGGGCCGCCTGCTGCAGCGACAGCCCGATGGGGGTCTCACCCAGGGCCTGCAGACCGTTCACGGTGGCCCGCAGGCCCTCGCGGTCCAGCGGACCCACCGGCACCGCGAGCTCGGTGTCCTCGCACGCCGCCGCCTTGTCGGCGCTGGGCACCCGGTGGCCGTAGACGCGCATGCCGACGTCGAGGCCCTCGGGCAGCGCCGTGATGATCTGCCCCAGGGCGTCCTTGGCCGCCTGGATCCGGGTCGAGCCGCGCCCGTCCGGCTCCTTCATCGACCCGGAGTAGTCGACGATCAGGAGCAGGGCCTCGGAGGCGGGCCGGGCACTGGCCTCCGGCTGCGGGGCGGCGGCCGCGTGGGACGGCAGGACCGCGAGGGTGGCTGCCAGCAGGACCCCCGCGACCGACCCGGACACCGTTGCGCCCCCGAACGACACGGCCGTCAGCATACGCACGACGGGGGCACGACCAGGGGGGACCTGTTTTGGGCCCTCGGGCCCGGCGGGGGCGCACGCGCCTCGGCCAGGCTGGCCCACGTGACTGTCGTGCAGCCCTCTGTCCCGCCCACCGGGGTGCTGGCCCGTCTGCGTCGCCGGACGCCGAGCGGCACCGTCGGTGCCGGCGCGCTGGAGTACATGGCCGTGCTGGGCGTCATCGCGTCCCTGGTGGCGGCCCTTGCCGTCATCCCGATCGCCGAACCGGCGCGGGTCGGCGTGACGGCAGCCATCTGCAACTTCCTGGGCGGCACCGGCTGCGACAGCCCGGTCGAGGCCGCCGAGCTGCCCAAGTGCGAGACGTCGTCGGACGGGCGCACGATCGGCGCCAGCATCACCGCCTTCAGCGTGAAGATCGGCCGCGAGGACCAGTACGAGATCCTCCGCTACGGCGACGGGACCGCCCGCGTGATGACCGGTGACGTGGGCGAGATCGGCCTGGAGGCGGGCGCCGGCGGCGGTGCCGACCTGCAGTTCACCGACGACGGCGGCATCCGCGGCGGCGGTCGCATCGAGGGGTCGGTCACGGCCAGCGGCGGCCTGCGGCTGTTCTACGACTTCGACGACTCGGGCGAGGCCCAGGACTGGGTGGACAGCAACCGCAACATCTTCACGCAGGGCCTCAACTTCGCGGGCGGGCCCCTGGCCGACGGCGCCGAGCAGCTGTGGAACGCGGTCGACGACGGCCGCCCCACGCCGTCGGCGATCGCCTACGAGATCGGTGCCCAGGCGCAGCTGTCGGGCGAGGGCGGCTTCGGCGGCCTGGCCAGCGGCGGCGCGTCGGGCCAGGCGAGCATCACCGGTGTGGTCGAGCAGAGCCTGGTCGACGGCACCTCGACGTTCAGCACCAACGCCGAGCTGAGCGGCGACGCCCAGGCGACGCTGGCGATGTTCACCGGCAACGGCAACGCGGGCATCACGAGCGGGTACACGGTCAGCTTCGACGCCCAGGGCAACCCCGTGGGCCTGGAGGTCCAGGAGGTCAAGAGCTACGAGGCGGCCATCGGCATGAACACCGGCGACCTGGGCCTGCCCGGCGGGGAGGCGATCGACGAGGTCGGCTGGGACTTCGACATCGGCGAGTGGGGCGGCGAGAACCGCCGCACCACCTACCTCGACCTGACCGTCCCCGAGAACCTGGCGGCCTTCGAGAGCAACTTCGTGGTGGCCGGCCCGACGGCCATCATCCGCCCGGACGCCCTGTTCAACGGCAGCGTCGAGGAGCTGGCGGCCCGGGTGGCCGCGGACGGGCTGCAGGTGACGTCGGCGTACGCGGTGGACAACGGCAGCGTGGGTCTGGACCTGAACGGCAGCGCCGGGTTCAAGTTCGGCCTCAACATCGGCGGGGACTCCTCCTCGCGCCGGCTGCTGGACGCCGCCTACAACGACGCCCGGGTCCCCGGCGGTTGGCAGACGCTCACCACGTGCTGAGACGATGCGGCGAGCCGGGTCCCCGGCGCCGACCGACCCACCACGCCCCGATCGGAGACCCATGCCAGCCGTCCCGCCGTCCGCCCGTCGAACCGTCCGGGCCGCCGCCGTCCTGGCCGCCGTCCTGATGACGAGCGCGTGCGGCGGGTCGGCCGACGACGGCGAGGCCCCCACGGAGCCGACCTCGGGGCCGACGGGCTCGTCCTCGGGCCAGACGTCGGCCGAGCCGTCGACCCAGCCGTCGCAGGGCGAGCCGTCGCCCGGCACGACCGCGGCCGCGGCGGCCGACGTGAGCCGCTCGGACCTGGACGTCGGCGCCCCGGAGGGCTGGACGGTCTGGCAGGTGGACCGGCTCGTCCTCGCGGTGCCGCCGGGCTTCGAGCCGTCCGCGGACAACAGCATCCCGTCCTCCACCGTCACCTTCGTCCCCCCGCCCAACGACGACGGCGAGACGCTGGGTGCGCTGGCGGTCTTCGTCGAGACGGGTGCGGTCGGCCCGTTGGCGGTGCGCACCGACGTGCTCGAGGACATCCGCTCCGACCAGACGGGCACCGAGCCGTTGGAGCCTGCCGCCGAGCTCGACGTCCCGGGCGCGGTCGGGGCGACCACGTTGCGCTACCAGTACGACATCGACGTGCCCGAGACCGGTCGCAGCACCGACAGCCTGCAGGTCGACGTGACCGTCCAGATGCCCGACCCCGGCCCGCAGTACGGCGCGTTCCTCAGCGCCTCGACCGAGATCGTGTCCACGGAGGACCTCGACGCCTTCACCGGCTCGCTCCGCGTCGTCGATGAGCCTGCTGACGCCTGAGCGCGGCCCCGTCGCGACCCTGGCCCCGCCGGACTGGTTCTGGTGGCTGTTCCTGGCCGTCCCGGCGGTGATGCTCGTCGTCGGCGTGCTGTGGCTGCTGCGGACCGTGCCGCGGGTGCGCCGGGCCCTGCACGGCGAGGGCGTCGTCGTCGACGTCGGACGGCAGAGCATGTACGAGGGACGGCGGCTGTGGCGGCTCACCGTCGAGTACCGCGACGTCGAGGGCCGGGTGCAGCAGGGCGTGTGGGCCGGTGACTCGACCGTGGACCAGACGCTCTACCAGCCCGGGATGCGGGTGCCGGTGCGCTACGACCCGGAGCAGCCCGGCTGGGTCCACCTGCCCGGCAGCGGCCGGCCCCACCCCTACCTGGTCCCCGGGGGGCTGGTCGTGGTGGGCGGTCTGGTCATGGCGCTGGTGCTCGTGCTGCGGCAGGCGCTGGGCTGAGGCAGGTGCTGGGCTGAGGCAGGCGTGCTGAGGCCGTGCTCGGCTGAGGGAGGTCCGGGCGGCGGCGCTGGTGCCCGGTCCGGTCAGGCGCCGGCCCGGTCAGGTGCCGGCGTAGGGCGTCGGCGCCGGGGCGTGCGGCGCGACCGCGGCCGCCAGCCCGGCGACCGCGCCGGCCAGCAGGGCGCTGAGCACGGGCCCGGTCAGGAACGACAGCAACCCCGCGCCGGCCAGCAGCAGGCCGGCGCCGGCCAGCAGGCCGGGGACCAGCAGGTAGCCCAGCGCCGCCCCGGTGGCCGCGCTCACGCCGGACGTGGTCCGTCCCTCACCCTCGGAACGCACCGTGGCACTGCCGAACCACCCGGCCAGGAACCAGGTGAGCACCGCCGCGGCCGCCGTGCCCACGAAGACCGGTCCCGGCCCGTACCGGTTGCCCAGACCACCGGCGACCAGGACCACCAGACCGCTGAGCAGCAGGTAGAGCACGACCAGCAGCCCTCCGGCGAGGACGACCGTGCGGGTGTGCAGCACGACGCCTCCCCCTGGTCCCACGAGGGCAGACGGTACTGGAGCGGGACGTCGTCGTAGCGACCCGGCACCGACCGGCGGACCCGGTCGCCGAGCGGAGCCGGTCCCGAGGTAGTGCCGGGGGCCTCGCTGCGGCACGATCACCTCGTGCCCGAGCTGCCGGAGGTCGAGGCGCTCGCCCGGTTCCTGGCCGAGCGGGCGGTCGGACGTGTCGTCGCGCGCGTCGACGTCGTCGCGCTCAACGTGCTCAAGACGTTCGACCCGCCCCCGACCGCGCTGCACGGTCTGCAGGTCACCGGGGTGTCCCGCCACGGCAAGGTCGTCGACCTGGACGTCGACGGGCTGCACCTGCTCGTCCACTTCTCGCGCGCGGGCTGGGCGCAGTGGCGCGACCCGGCGCCGACCACCCCGGCCCGTCCCGGCAAGGGACCGCTCGCGCTGCGGGTGCTGCTGGACGACGGGGACTCCCTCGCCGCGCTCGACCTGACCGAGGCCGGCACCCAGAAGCGGCTCGCGGTCCACGTGGTGCACCAGGCCACCGACGTCCCCTACGTCGCCCGGCTGGGCCCGGACCCGCTGGAGCTGGACGCGGCCGGCTGGGGCGAGGTGCTGGGCTCGACCCGGCAGCGCCTCAAGACCGTGCTCACCGACCAGCAGGTCGTCGCCGGGATCGGCAACGCGTACTCCGACGACATCATGCACGCGGCCCGGTTGTCGCCCTTCGCGCCGGCCGGCGGCCTCGACGAGGCCCGGCTGGAGCGGCTCGCCGACGCGGTGCAGCTGGTGCTGGGCGTCGCGGTGCAGCAGGCCGTCGGGAACGAGCCGGGCAGGCTCAAGGACGCGAAGCGGGGCCGGATGCGCGTGCACGGCCGCACCGGTCAGACCTGCGACGTGTGCGGGGACACCGTGGCCGAGGTGTCGTACAGCGACTCCTCGTTCCAGTACTGCCCGACCTGCCAGACCGGCGGGCAGAAGCTCGCCGACCGCCGGCTGTCGCGGCTGCTCAAGTAGTAGTTGCTCAAGTAGCAGCGGCTCAGGCGGCCCAGCGGCTCAGGCGGCCCAGGTCGCCCCGTGGATCAGGCGGCCCAGCGGCTCAGGTCGCCCCGCCGTACGGCCCGAGCACCGCGCCCATCGCCTGCCAGCGACCGATCTCGCAGCCGTCGGTGAGGCTGAACGTGGCGGCCACGTCCACCGGCCCGCCCTCGGCGTCCAGGACCGCCCCGGTGACCTCGGCCGTGGCGTCGCCGCCGTACTGCTGGGTGCACATGGCGTCGGGTGACACCGGCACGAACGGGTTGCCGGCCGTCACGGCCGCGAGCAGGTCGGCGCAGGCCTGCTCGGCCTGCGGGTGCGACCCCGTCGCCGTCCCTGCGGCCCAGTCGCACGACAGGGTCACCGGGGGCTGGGCGCCGTCCGGACCACCGACGACGACGGTCAGCTCGGCCCCGGTCGGGTCGACCGGCAGCTCGGCGGCGCCGACCGGGGGCGAGGGCGGCAGGAGCAGGTCGGGCTCGCTCGCCCCCGCGGTGGGCCGGGGGTCGGTGGTGCCGTCGTCGGGGCTCATCGGGTCCTCCGTCGTCTGCGGCGGGGCCGCCGCCGCGCTGGTGGGGGCGCTGCCGTCGTCCTCGGTGCCCGCCTGGCCGCAGCCGGCGAGCAGAGCCGTGGCGACGACCAGGCCCAGTGCCGTCCTCAGCCCGGTCGGGGTCCGTCCTGGTCGCGTCCGCATGCCCATCCGACGACCCAACCACGACCTGGGTTCCACCACCGCCCGGGATGGGGGAGGATCGGCCCGTGAGCGAGGTCCCCACCGTCCGCGTCGCCGACCTTCCGGCCGACCTGCCCGACGACTTCGTCCTGCTGGACGTCCGTGAGGACGACGAGTGGGAGGCGGGGCACGCGCCGGGCGCCCTGCACGTCCCGCTGGGCCAGGTCCCGGCGCGCCTGGACGAGATCCCCGACGGCGAGGTCCACGTGATCTGCCGGTCCGGCGGCCGTTCCGGCCAGGCGGTGGCCTGGCTCACCCGCAACGGCTACGACGTGGTCAACGTCGCGGGCGGGATGCACGCCTGGGTGGACGCCAACCGTCCCGTGGTGTCCGAGACCGGCGAAGACCCGTTCGTCCGCTGAGCGGGCGGGCGTACGACCGCCACGACGACCGCCACGACGGGCACCCAGGTCGCCCCCGGTGAGACGTCCGCCGCTGCCACCCGCGGAGCGCCCGCTCGTCATCGCGCACCGCGGCGCGAGCATGGCCGAGCCCGAGCACACCATGGCGGCCATGGAGCGGGCCGTCGCCGACGGGGCGGACGCGTTGGAGTGCGACGTCCGGCTGACGCGTGACCGGCAACCGGTCTGCCACCACGACGCCGACCTGGACCGGACCTCCGACGCGACCGGCAAGCTCTACACCCGCAGCCTGGCCGAGCTCCAGGACGTCGACTTCGGCGACGGCAAGGGCGTCCTGACGTTGCGACGGCTGGTCGAGTTCTGCCGCGACCAGCCGCGCCCGCTGGGGCTGTCCATCGAGACCAAGCACCCCAGCCGGTGGTCGTGGCAGGTGGAGCGGATGGTCGTGGCCGAGCTGTTCCAGGGCCTCGGCAAGGACCTGACGGGCCTGCCCTTGGTCAACGTCATGTCGTTCTCACCCGTCGCGGTCCGCCGGGTGGCGGCCCTGGCGCCACGACTGGAGCGGGTGCGGTTGCGCTCCCACCGGGCGCCGATCCCGCAGCTCAGCACCTCGCACGCCACCGGTCTGGACATCCGGCTGCTGCGGGCCGACCCGACCGTGGTCCGCGACTGCCACGAGCTCGGGCAGCGCACCTACGTGTGGACCGTCAATACCGTCGAGGACATGGACCTGTGCGTCCGGTTCGGCGTCGACGGGATCATCACCGACGACCCGGCGACCGCCCGCGCCGTCGTGGACCGCGCCTACGGGGCGCCGGCGGCGTAGGGACTGGTTTGCCCGCCGGCCCGTCGGGGTACCAATGCTGCGACGTAGGAGTACAGATGGCGGAGGGTGAGGACATGGTCTCGGGGACCACGGTGCGGACCGAGCGGCGCTGGGACCTCGCCCACGCCGCGTCCGCGGTCCCCGCGGCCCGCGAGGAGCTCACCGGTCTGCTGCGTTCGCTCGAGGTCGCGGAGGGCACCGTGGTCGAGGCCGAGCTGGCCGCCAGCGAGCTCCTCGGCAACGCCGTCATGCACGGCCGGCCCGACTCCCGAGGGGTCATCTCGCTGCGGGTCCGGGTCCGCGACGAGGTCGTGGAGGTGGCCGTCACCGACGGCGGCCCGGTCGACGGTCAGGTGGTCGACATCCGCCCGCGCCGCACCTCCGTCGTGGCCACCCGGGGTCGAGGGCTGCGCATCGTCCGCAGCCTCGCCCACGAGTGGGGCGTCATCGTCGACGACAGCGGCGGCGACACCACCGTGTGGGCGGCCATCGGCGGCCCCTCACGTCGTCGCGCCGTCTGACCCGCAGCCACCTTCTCGGGCGCCGACGCGTACCCCGCGAGCGCTCAGCGGCCCTTCCGGTCGGTCGGGGTCGGCACCGGTGGCATCCTCGTCCCCGTGAGCAGACGACGCGACGCCGCGACCCCCACCATCGACCCGTCCACCCCTGTGGACCCGCCGAGCGGCGGTCTGCGGGCGCCGTGCCCCTGCGGTTCCGGCAAGCGCTACAAGCAGTGCCACGGCCGGTTCCGTACCGGGGCGGAGTTCGTGGCACGCCCGTTCGAGGGCCTGCCCCGGGAGACCGACTGGGTCGCGTTCCGCGAGATCGTCCCGGCCGCCACCATGCGCACCCGGACCACCGACGGCACGGAGGTCGTGTTCGCCACCGTCCTGCCCGTGGCGTGGCCCGCGCTGCGTCGCGTGGACGGCAGCGTGTTCGTGGGCGTGCAGGCGGCCGACGCCTCGTCCGACGCCAGCCGCGACCTGGCCGCCGCGCTGGACGCCGCGCTCGCGGCGGACGGCCCCGGCCCGATCACCCACCTGGACGCCCGCACCTCGACCGGCCGGCTGCAGGACCGGCTCGACCTGACCGTCGACCCGGTCGTCGAGGTGCACGACGGCTTCGACTTCTGGCTCGACGGCGTCCTCGACACCGAGGACGGCGGTGACGAGGACGACCCGCTGGCCGCGCTCGCGCCCCAGGTCCGGGCCTCGCTCGAGCGGGCCAACGAGGCCGTCGTCCCCACCGAGAAGCTGACGGGTGCCGAGAGCGCCTACTGGGCCCGGATCGGCGAGAGCACCCACCTGCGCTGGATCATCGCGACGCCGGAGGAGGCGTTCCTCGACGCGCTGGCCCGCCTGCACGTCCAGCGTCGGGAGGACGGCTCCCCGCTGTCCACCCTGGGCGAGGGCACCAAGTTCGCCGGGTTCTTCCGCGCCTACGGACTCGTCGTCCCCGTGTGGGACCTGGCCGACGACTCGACGGCCGAGGCCACCGAGGAGCCGCTGGCTGCGTTCGTCGAGCGGTTCGACGCGGCGCTGGCGCAGACCGGTCCGCTGGACGGCGAGGCCCGCCGCGCCCGCGCCGGCCTGCTGTCCCGCCAGGTCACCCTGCGCTGAGGCGACACAACGGCACCCTGCGTCGAAACCCGACCGATGCAGGGTGCCGTTGCGTCGGGTAGACCGACGCAGTGTGCCGTTGCGTCGAAACGGGGTGCGGCTCAGCCGAGGGGGTCGCGGACGACGGGGCAGCTCATGCACCGGGGTCCGCCCCGGCCGGAGCCGAGCTGGTCGCCCGGGATCTCGAGCACCTCGATGCCCGCCTCGCGCAGGGCGGCGTTCGTGCCCGTGTTCCGCTCGTAGGCCACGACGACGCCCGGCGCGACGGCGAGCGTGTTGTTGCCGTCGTCCCACTGCTCGCGCTCGGCCGACACCGGGTCCAGACCCGTGTCGACGTGCCGGATGCGGGACACCCCGATGGCCTCGGCGACGGCGGGCAGGAACGGCCGGGCCGCCCCGACGGTGAGCTCGACGTCGCCCGGCGGCACCTGCGCACCGCGCGTGCCGCCCGTGCCGTGGGCCGCGGTCAGGGGCAGCGCGACCAGGCTGGTGGCGACGTTGGGGTAGATGACCACGGCGTCGCGGTCGACCATCGTGCACACGGTGTCCAGGTGCATGGTGGCCCGCTCCTGCGCGATCGGGACGGCCAGGACCGTGTGGGCCAGGCCCCGGCCGATCACGGTGCGGGCCAGCCGCTCGACCCCGGCCGGGGTGGTGCGCTCCCCGGTGCCGACGGCCAGCACGCCCGGGCCGACCACCAGCACGTCGCCGCCCTCGACGTGCTCCCAGGACGGCTCGTAGGCGGTGACCACGCCGGCGAAGCGGGGGTGGTGCGCGTAGACCAGGCCCAGCAGGTGGGTCTCGCGCTCGCGGGCCGGCATCGCCAGGCTCGCCACGGCCACCTCGTCGCCCAGCCACACGCTGGAGTCGCGGGTGAACAGCAGGTTGGGCAGCGGGTCCACCACGAAGTCGTCGTCCTGCAGCAGCGCGGCGACCAGCCCCGACCGGCCCGGCACCTCGTCGTTGCGGACCCCGGCGACCAGCGCGTCCGTCAACCCGTCGGCGTCCAGGGACTCCAGGTGGTCGCGAACCCGCTGCTTGAGCGTGTCGCCCATCCGCAGGTGGGTGGCGAAGTGGTCGGTGAGCACGTCGGAGATGGCCCGGGTCCGGACCTCGGCGTCGCCGAGCACTTCGCGCAGCAGGTCGGTCACCAGGTGGACGACGACCCCGCGGGCCCGCAGCGTGTCGGCGAACGCGTCGTGCTCGACCTGCGCCCGGTCGACCCACGGCAGCCCGTCGAACAGCAGCCGGTCGTTGTTGCGCGGCGTCAGCCGACGGAGCTCGTTGCCGGGTCGGTGCAGGATCACCTCCCGCAGCGTCCCGACCTCGCTGTCGACGAACCCACCGGTGCGTGCCGTGCCGCTGCTGTCCACCGCGCCATCGAACCATCGACGGACCGCAGTCGAGGGACCGCAACGGGTGAACGACACGCGTCAGGTCTAGTCAGGATTGATTGTCACGACTTATCTTCTGGCCACCGTCACAGCACTGGGGGATCACCGGATGAAGAAGCTGCTCACCGTGGGGACGATCGTCGCGCTGGCTGCGCTGCCCGTCGTCGCCCTGCCCGTCACGTCGGCCTCCGCCGACGAGGACCCGACGCTGGCCGAGGCCGTGCAGACCCAGCTCGCGCTGGGCCTGCAGACCGCGCCGAAGTCGGCGGCGGGCCCGACCGCCCGCTCGTCGGGCACCAGGCCGCCGGGGGCCAACCCGTTCCTGGGTCATGTCCTGGACGCCACCGAGGCGGACTACTTCAGCTGGTCGCGGTACCTGGCGGCCGGCGCCGACAAGGCCGAGGCCGCCCGGGACGCCGCCGCCAGGAAGTCCACCGACCCGGCCGTGGTGCAGAACATGCTGCTGGCTGCCGCGACGCCGATCCCGGTGGGGGAGCAGGAGGCGCCCGGCACCATCGGCGACAACGACACCGCGGAGGACGCCGAGCTGGTGCAGGGGCTGGGGACCGGACGCCGGGACAACGCCCGGGCGGTCGTCGCCGGGACGCTGGCCGAAGCACCGGTGGGTGCGACGAACGAGGCGGACTTCGACGAGGACGACGGGGCCATCCCGCTGTCCAACGACACCGGGGTGTCAGAGGAGTTCGACGTCATGACCACGTCGGCCGAGGTCGGGGACGGCCCGCACGGCAGCGAGGGCACGGGCACGGGCGACTTCGACTTCTACGAGGTGACGGCCGCGGCCGGCGAGACCGTCGTCGCGGAGACCACCGTGTCGGGCGGGACCGACACGGTCGCGTTCCTCTACGACGACCAGGGCGCCTTGCTGGCGACGAACGACGACGGCGGGGTCGGGCTGGCGAGCCTGCTCCAGTACCAGGTGCCTGCCGACGGGACCTACCACGTGATGGTCTCCGGCTTCGGGTTCGGCACCACGGTGCCCGCGGACCCGTTCGACCCGGCCAGCGGGCTGGGGGTCGGCAGCGAGGGGCCCTACGACATCCAGGTCGCGGTCACCGAGACCGACGTCGACTACTACGCGGTCGACCTGCGTCCCGGCGACGTGCTGGGGACCTCGTTCGGCGGCGGGGCCGGCACCGTCCAGGTCTTCCGTCCCGACGGCACCGAGGGGGTCGGGTCCAGCCAGGACCTCAGCTCGCTCTACCCGCCCGCCTCGCCGCTGCCCGGCGGGGGCAACGCCGTGGCCGCCTACGTGGTGGCCCAGGAGGGCCGGCACCACGTCGCGATCTCCAACGGCACGGGCTCCTACACCGGCGAGCTCGAGGTGTACCGCGCCGGGCTCGAGGTCGACGGCGCCCGCGCGGTCCAGACCATCTTCCTGGACTTCGACGGCGAGCGGCTCAACACCGCGGTGTTCGGCGGTCCGGGGGTCCGCACGCTCAGCCCGCTCAGCAGCTACCTGGCCGGCTGGGGGCTGACCCCGGCCGACGAGCCGGCGCTGGTCGACGCCATCACCGCCGAGGTGCAGGAGGACCTGGAGGCCGACCTGTCCCGGTCCGGCCTCAACCGGTTCTTCGACGTCGAGGTGCTCAACAGCAAGGACGACGCCGACCGGTTCCTCATCGACCGGAACGTCAGCCGGGTGGTGGTGGGCGGCTCCATAGCGGAGTCCGGGATCTCGACCATCGGCATCGCCCAGTACATCGACCCGGGCAACTTCGGGCACGAGGCCGACTCGATAGTGCTGCTGGACCTGCTGAGCACGACGGCCGGCAACCCCAACTCGATCAACACGTTCATCACCGAGGAGACCGACGACGTGATCGAGGCCGTGGCCCAGGGCGTCGGGAACATCACGGCGCACGAGGCCGGGCACTTCCTGGGCAACTACCACACGTTCCAGTTCAACGAGGCGGCGAACATCATGGACCAGGGCGGTGCGCTCGGGAACATCATCGGGGTCGGCCCGGACGACGTCATCGGCACGGCCGACGACGTCGACGTCGACTTCGGGCGCGACGTGTTCGTGCCGAGCGAGGGGCTGACCGGCGTGGAGGACACGCTGACCAACACCGAGTTCGGCCTGACCCGGGGCCGCGGCGCCCCGCAGTGAGCCGACGCGTGGCCGCCGGGCACGGGGTCGCCCGGCGGTCACGCGTCATCGCACGACCTACCGCCAGGACCTACCGCAAGGACCTACCGCAAGGACCTACCGAGAGGACCGTCGATGAGCAGGTGCTTCCCGACCGCTGGACCACCTCACCCCGGCACGCGCCGGCGCAGCCGCTGGGGCCGGTCGGCAACCTCGGTGCCGACGTCGACGGCGACCTCGACGCCGTCGTACAGCTGCGCCTCCTCACCACGCGTCCCGGTCCGCGCGGGAGGTAGGTCGCGCCGCACCGCCTGCCCGGGCCGCTAGCGGGGGGCTCACGCGGGGGAGGTCAGCCGCGGTGCTCCTGGGCGAGAGCCGAGGCCCGGGCCAGCACCTGCTTGGCCGGGACGCCCGTGCGGGCGGCGGCCATCGCGACGTCCTCCCACTCCGGCTGCACGTTGACGACGCGGCCCTCCAGCCAGGCGCGCTTGACCCGGACCCGGTCGCCGTCGACGTCGACGGCCACCTCGTCGCGCGGCAGGGCGTGCTTGGCCACGGCCTGGACCCGCATCCCGATCGCGCTGGTCTCGGTCACGACGACGTCGCGCACCGCCTGGGCGGCGGACGGGTCGCTCAGCACGTGCAGCGTGTGCGCGGGGCGGCCCTTCTTCATGAGGATCGGTGCGAGCCAGGCGTCCTGGGCGCCGACCTCGAGCAACCGGGCCAGCACGCGCGGCCAGAGCCGGGGGTCCAGGTCGTCGACGTTGGTGCTGGTCACGAGGGCGACGTCGGCCGCGGTGTCGCCCAGCGGCCCGACCGGGCCACCGAGCACCACCCGCAACGCCCCGAACCGGCCCGGGGTCAGGCGCGTGCCCGCCCCGGCGCCCACGGCCGACGGGCGCAGCGGGGGCAGCGGGCCCCACGCGTCGGCCAGGGTGGCCAGCAGCGCCATTCCGGTCGGGGTGCAGGACTCGCCGGCGCCCTCGCCGGCCAGCACCGGTGCCCCGGCGGCGGTGGCCAGGTGCAGCACGGCCGGGACCGGGGCCGGGATGCGGCCGTGGCCGTGGCTGCCGGCGGCGTCCTCACCCCGGCCCAGGGCGACCGGCGTCACGACGACGCGGGTGACCCCCAGGCTCTCGATCGCGGCCACCACACCGACGACGTCGCCGATGGAGTCGTGACCGCCGACCTCGTGGAAGTGGACCCGGTCGACGTCGGTGCCGTGCACCTTCGCCTCGACCTGCGCCAGGGCGGCGAAGACGGCCGTGCTGCGCTCGCGGACCCGGTCGGCCAGCGGCGCGGTGGCCAGGGCCCGTCGGATGTCGGCCCAGCGTCGGTCCGGCCCGTTCGCGAGGTCGTCGGCGTCGGGCACCACGTCGGCCCGTGCGACCTGGAAACCGTCGCGCACCTCGTGGTGGAACGTGATGTCGGCCGGGACCACGGCCCGCACGGCCGCGCGGACGGCGGTGGCGTCGGCACCGGCGTCCCACAGCGCACCCAGCAGCATGTCGCCGGCGGCCCCGCGACCGGCGTCGATCCACAGCGTCGTCACGGTCGGTCAGTCTGCCCTGGGTCGGTCGGCCCCGCCCCGGGCGCCGCAGGACCCACCCCTGTCGCTGCAGGTCCCGCGGCGGCTCGCGCAACCCGCGCGGCGTGCACGCCCGCGCCGTAGCCGTTGTCGATGTTGACCACCACGACCCCCGGCGCGCACGAGTTGAGCATCGACAGCACGGCCGCCAGCCCGCCGGCCCCGGTGCCGTACCCGACGCTGGTGGGGACGCCGACGAGCGGCACCCCGACCAGGCCCGCCACCACGCTGGGCAGGGCGCCCTCCATGCCCGCGACGACGACCAGGCAGTCGGCCGCGGCCAGGGTGTCCCGCACCGCGAGCAGCCGGTGGATCCCGGCCACGCCGACGTCGTCGACGCGCTGCACCCCGGCGCCGTGGACCCGCGCGCTGACCGCGGCCTCCGCGGCGACCGGCCCGTCCGACGTGCCGGCCGCCACGACCTGGACGAGGCCGCGCGCCGGGGGCAGCGGGCCGAGGACGGCGGTCCGGGCCACGGGGTCGACGTCGGCCCCGGGCAGCTGCGCGGCGACCGCCGCCAGCGCGGAGTCGTCCAGCCGGGTGGCGAGCACGGCCGTGTCGGGGTGGGCTGCGTTCAGGGTCGCCAGGATCTCGACCACCTGCTCGGCGCTCTTGCCCGCGCCGAACACGACCTCGGGGTCACCGGTCCGGGCCCGCCGGTCGACGTCGATGCGGCTGTGGCCGAGGTGGACGGTGTGCGCGGTGGCCGGGGGCTGGTCGTGATGGGGCACGCAGGGAGCGTAGGTCGTCCTCGGCATCGCCCCGGCCCAGGGGGCTTGCGGACGCCAACTGCTTTGCGATACAAACTACGAATGGTTTGCAACGCAAAGTGGCGCGTCCGATGAGCGGCGAGCGTCGCCCCGTCCGGGCGCCGGACGCCGATCCGCAGGACGCGTCGGCCCAGGACAGCCCGCTCGACCCCGCCGAGCAGCTCCGGCTCGTCGCGGCGCAGCAGGCGCGCACCCGCCGGTCGCTCGCGCCCGACGAGCGCTTCCTGTTCGGCGCGTGGGGCGTCGCGTGGCTCGTCGGCTTCGGGGTCATCTGGCTCGCCTCGCCGCTGCGCGACGGCGGCCCCCTCGTGGCCGTTCCCGGACTGGTGGCGGGCCTGCTGTTCTTCGTCCTGCTCGTCGGCGCCGGCGTGGTGACGGCCGTGCACTCCTACCGCGCCGGTCGCGGCCTGGCCGGACCGTCCAGCCGCACCGGGGCGATGTACGGCTGGGGCTGGTTCCTGGGCTTCGCCATGCTGCCGTGCATCGTGCTGGGCGCCGAGCGCCTGGGCGCCTCCCCGGAGGTCATGGCGATGCTGTGGCCCGCCGTGTCGGGGCTGATCGTCGGCCTGCTCTACGTCGGCGGGGCGGCCGCGTGGGACGACCCCACGCAGTTCGTCATCGGGGCCTGGATCATCGTGACCACCGGTGTCGGCTGCCTGCTCGGTCTGCCGGGGCTGTACCTGGTGATGTGCCTGGCCGGTGGCGGCGGGTTCCTGGCCGCGGCGGCCTGGTTCGCGCTGCGCCCGGCGGGCCGGACCCCCGCCGTCCCCGGAGCATGAGCGCCGACGCCGACGCCCGGCCCGTCGAGCTCGACCCCGTCATCCACGCCCAGGCGCGGCTGCGGCTGACCACGACCCTCGCCGCCCTGCCGCCCGGGGACCGGATGGCCTTCCCCCGGGTGCAGCAGCTGCTCGACATGACCGCCGGGAACCTGGCCACCCACCTGCGCAAGCTCGAGGACGCCGGCTACGTCGAGGTGACCAAGACCCACCGGGGCCGCTCGCCCGTCACGTACCTCGCGCTGACCCGGACCGGGCGCCGCGCCTACGAGGACTACCTGGCCGCGCTGCGCTCCCTGCTCGAGGCCGCGGCCCCCGCCGCCGGTCCGACGGCGTCCGACCCACCGACCGACCGACCCGAGGGGGACGCACCATGACCGACACGCTCGCACGCTGGACAGGGGTGACACGCCGCTACGGCGACGTCCTCGCCCTGGACCACGTCAGCCTCGACGTGCCCGCCGGGCAGGTCGTGGGTCTGCTGGGACCCAACGGGGCCGGCAAGTCGACGCTCATCAACCTGCTGCTGGGGCTGCGCCGCCCCGACGCGGGGTCCGTGGAGCTGTTCGGCGGTGACCCCCGGGTCCCCACGAACCGCATGCTGCTGGGCTGCACCACGCAGGAGACGGCGCTCCCGCCGACGCTGAAGGTCAGGGAGGTGCTCGACTTCGTCGCCGGTCACCACCCGGACCCGGTGCCCACCGCCCAGCTGCTCGACGAGCTCGGGCTGACCGATCAGGCCGGCCGGCAGACCGGTGGGCTGTCCGGCGGTCAGCGGCGTCGGCTGTCCGTGGCGCTGGCCCTGGTCGGGCGACCGCGCCTGCTCGTGCTCGACGAGCCGACGACGGGCCTGGACGTCGATGCCCGCCACCTGCTGTGGCAGAAGGTCCGCGACTTCCACGCCGACGGCGGCACCGTGGTCGTCACCAGCCACTACCTGGAGGAGATCGAGGCCCTGGCCCAACGGGTCGTCGTGGTGGCCGCGGGACGTCTGCTGGTCGACGACACCCTCGACGCCGTCCGCGCGCGGGTGCAGCAGCGGCGGGTCAGCATCCGGGCCCGTGCGCTGCCCGACCTCGCCCACGTCATACGGGCCGAGGCCGGCGGCGACGGGCGGTGGTCGCTGTTCACCGCCGACTCCGACGCGCTGGTCCGGGAGCTGGTCCGGGCCGACGTCGACTTCCACGACCTGGAGGTCGCCCCTGCCTCGTTGGAGGAGGCGTTCCTCGCGCTGACCGCCGAGAGCCGGACCGCCGGCCCTCCCGCGACCACCCGGACGGAGACCCACGCATGAGCCTCGTCGCGCTGCACACCCGCTACATCGCGCTGGAGACCCTGCGCGTGCCCATCGCCATCGTCGGCACGGTGATGTTCCCGGTGCTGTCGTTCCTGTTCTTCGTCGTGCCGTTCGACGACATCTCGAGCGACCCGGTCGCGGCCACCGCCGCCGCGTCGCAGCTGAGCCTGTTCGCCGTGTTCTCGGTCTGCCTGTTCCAGTTCGGAGTCGGGGTGTCCGACGACCGGAGCACGCCGTGGGACCCCTACGTCCGGACGCTGCCGGTGGGGGCCGGCCCCCGGATCACCGCCCGGCTGCTCAACGGGGTGCTGTTCGCCCTGCTCGGGCTGCTGCCGCTGCTGGTCGTCGCCGCGCTGCTCACGCAGGCGCGGGTGACCCCGGTCCAGGCCGTGCTGGGGCTCGTCGCGCTGGGTGTCGCGGGGGTGCCGCTGCTGTTCATGGGCGTCGCCGTCGGCTACTCGCTGCCGGTCAAGGCGGCGGTCCCCGTCGCCCAGGTGCTGCTGTTCCCGCTGGCGTTCGGCGGTGGGCTGTTCATCCCCCCGGAGGGGTTCCCGGCCTGGCTCGACACCGTGTCGCAGGGCCTGCCCACCCGAGCCGGTCGCGACCTGGTGATCGCCGCGACCACCGGCGCCGACCTGCCCGCCTCGGCCCTGCCGGTGCTGTCGGCCTGGGCGGTGGCGTGCGCCGCGGTCGCGGTGTGGGCCTACCGCCGCGACGAGGGTCGCCGGTTCCGCTGACGCGTCACCTTGCGGCGGCGTCCCGGGCGTGAGGAGAGTGCCGGATGTGGTTCGACACCTGGTCCGGTCTGCTGCGCGTCGTCCTCGTGGGCACGGCGGCCTACGCCTGGCTCGTCCTGGTGCTGCGGCTCAGCGGCAAGCGGACGCTCGCCAAGCTCAACGCGTTCGACCTGGTCGTGACGGTCGCGCTGGGGTCCACGCTCGCCACGATCCTGCTGAGCAGCGACGTGGCGTGGGTGGAGGGGGCGCTCGCCCTGGCGCTGCTGGCGGCGCTGCAGCTGGGGGTCGCCGCGACGACGTCCCGGCTGCCGGGGGGACGCTCCTTCGTGACGGCCCGTCCCACCCTCGTCCTGCGTGACGGCGTCCTCGACCGGGAGGCCATGCGCGGGCAGCGCCTGACCGAGGGCGAGGTTCACCAGGCCGTGCGCTCCTCCGGCACCGGGGACCTCGCCCGGGTCGCCGCCGTGGTCCTGGAGTCCGACGGCAGCCTCAGCGTCATCGGCCAGGACCAGGCGGGGGACCTGTCCGCCGCAGTGGACGTCAGCGGCCTGCGGCCCGGGCGTACGCGGCCACGCCGGGGGAGGCCGTGACGCCGTGCGCGACGGTGCTGCCGACGACGACCAGGGTGCCGGCGGCGAGGACGAGCGGGTCCAGGTCCAGCCGCTCGGCCTCCAGGGTCAGGTAGAAGACCGCTGAGACGCCGACCGGTCCGAACCAGCCGAGGTAGCAGGCGTCCAGCCACGACAGGCGCAGCGGACCCCTCACCAGCAGCACGGCCGGCAGCCGGCGCAGCAGCAGCACCCCCACGACGAGCAGCGGCCCCCGCCACGACAGCTCGGCCCAGGCCGACCAGGGCAGGGCGGCCCCCAGCAGCAGGAACAGCGGCAGGACCAGGAACCGGTTGACCGCCTCGTCCACCTGCACCTCGGTCGTCCGGTCCCCGCGCGTCGAGACCCCGTTGAACGCCAGCCCGGCCACGAACACCGCCAGGACGCCGTCGGTGCGCAGCAGCCCGGCGGCGCCCAGGGTGCCGAGCGCCAGGGCCAGGGTCAGCAGCAGGACCGGCCCCGGCTCGGTCGAGCCGTGCGCCTCGCCTGCGCGCACGGCCCGCCCGCACAGGGCGCCGAGCACGACCCCGAGCACGACCGCGCCGAGCACCTGCCACAGCGACTCCCGCACGACGTCGGCGGCGGACCCGCCCCCCGCCACGGCGACCGCCACGAGCACCAGCGGCAGGGCCAGCCCGTCGTTGGCGCCGGACTCGGTGGACAGCATCCGGCGCAGCCGCGACGGCAGGGCGGACTCGGCGGGCGCGCCCGTGACGGTGCTCGAGGCCAGCACCGGGTCGGTGGGGGACAGGGCGGCGCCCAGCAGCAGTGCGACGGGCAGCGAGACCCCGAGGGTGACGACGGCGACCCCGGCCCCCAGCAGCGCCATCACGGGCATCACCACCAGGACCAGCACCAGCGCCGGACGGAGCACGGCACGGACCTGGCGCAGGGGGTACCGCAGCGCGACGGCCATGACCGACACCGCCAGCAGCACGCGGCTGCCCTCGTGGAAGGCCGCGTGGGAGTCGGTGAGGGTGCCGGTCGGGAGCACCCCGAGCACGGCAGGCCCCAGCAGCACGCCGGTGAGCAGGGCCAGCAGGGGCTCGGACAGCGGCAGCCGCCGGATCCGGCCGGACAACGCCGCCACGAGGACCGCGAGCCCGCCGGACGCGACCAGGACGAGGTCGAGGTGGGTCACCCGCCCACCCTGGCGCAGCCGGGCGGCCCGGTCCCGTCGGTGCGCGGACGCCCCGTCCCCACCGCCCCCGCGGGCCCGGCACCCGCGGTGCGTCCGGCGGTTGGGCACGAGAGGGTGGTGCCCCATGGGATGGCTCGTGACGGCAGCGGGGGTCGGGCTGGTCGTGGCCGCGCTGACCGACATCTTCAGCACCTTGTGGGTGCCCACCGGACGTGGCCGTCTGACCCGGGTGGTCATGTCCGGGACCTGGCGGGTGCTGCGCCGGGCGTCGGCCCCGGCTCCGACCCGGGGGGTGCTGGACCGGGCCGGACCCGTCGCGATGATCACCGTCATCGTGGTGTGGTCGGTCCTGCTGGTGGTGGGCTGCGCCCTGGTCTACGGCCCGCACCTGCCGGGGTCGTTCTCCTACCCGCCGGGGGCGGACCCGCGGTCGCGGTCGGTCGTCGTCGACGCGCTCTACGTGTCGGCGGTCGGCCTGGCCACGCTGGGCCTGGGAGACATCGTGCCGACGGCGGCGTGGCTGCGGCTGGTCGTCCCGCTGCAGGCCCTGCTGGGCTTCGTGCTGCTCACGGCGGTCGTGTCGTGGGTGCTGCAGGTGTACCCCGCCCTGTCGCGGCGACGGACGCTGTCGATGCGGCTGTCCCAGCTGGAGCGGGCGGCCGGGGGTGACCCGGGGCGGGCCGGCGACACATCCACCCGGGCCCAGCTGCTGCACGACCTGGCGGCGGACGTGGCGCAGGTCCGGGTGGACCTGTCCCAGTACGCCGAGACGTACTACTACCGGGACGGGACCCGGGAGGCCGCGCTGCCCGTCGCCCTGGGCTGGGCGCACGCCCTGGTGGTGCGGGCGGAGGCATCACCGGAGCGGGACGTCCGCCTGGCCGGGGACGAGCTCTTGGAGGCGATGCAGGACCTCGTCGCGCTGCTGCGCGACTACTTCGGCCTGGTCGGGGACGACGTGCCGCAGGTGCTCGACAGCTTCGCCGTCGACCACCGCCACCGTCCCGCCGTCGCGCTGGGCTGACTGTGGGGCCATGGGGCCCTGAGGCCCCTTGGCGTCAGCGCCAGCCGAGGGCGGGGGCGACCTCGCGCAGCAGGGACTCCAGCAGGTGGGCGTTGTAGTCCACGCCCAGCTGGTTCGGCACCGTCAGCAGCAGGGTGTCCGCCGCCGCGATCGCCTCGTCCTCGGCCAGCTGGCGCACCAGGGCGTCGGGCTCGCCGGCGTACGTCTTGCCGAACCGGGCCTTGCCCCCGTCGATGTAGCCGACCTGGTCCCCGGTCCCGCCCTCGTTGCCGAAGTACATCCGGTCCGCGCCCGTGGTGATCGGGAAGATGCTGCGGCTGACCGACACCCGCGGCTCGCGCGGGTGCCCGGCGTCGGCCCAGGCCTTGCGGTAGCGCAGGATCTGCTCGGCCTGCAGCTGGTGGAACGGCACCCCGGTGTCCTCGCTCAGCAGGGTGGAGCTCATCAGGTTCATGCCCTGGTGCGCGGCCCACTCCGCGGTCGCGCGCGTCCCGGCCCCCCACCAGATGCGGTCACGCAGACCCTCGGAGTGCGGCTCGATGCGCAGCAGCCCCGGCGGGTTGGGGAACATCGGCCGCGGGTTGGGCTGCGCGAACCCCTCGCCCTGCAGCACCTCCAGGAACCGGGCGGTGTGCTCGCGCGCCATGTCGGCGTGGTCGGAGCCCTCGTCCGGGGAGTACCCGAAGTGGCGGTAGCCGTCGATCACCTGCTCGGGCGACCCCCGGCTCACGCCCAGCTGCAGCCGCCCGCCGGAGATCAGGTCCGCGGCCCCTGCGTCCTCGGCCATGTAGAGCGGGTTCTCGTAGCGCATGTCGATGACGCCGGTCCCGATCTCGATCCGGCTCGTGCGCGCCCCGACGGCCGCCAGCAGCGGGAACGGCGACGCCAGCTGGTTGGCGAAGTGGTGCACCCGGTAGTACGCCCCGTCGGCACCGAGCTCCTCGGCCGCCACGGCCAGGTCGATGGACTGCAGCAGCACGTCGGAGGCCGACCGCGTCTGCGAGTGCGGCGACGCCGACCAGTGCCCGAAGGACAGGAACCCGATCTTCTTCATGCCGGGTTCAACAACGTGGGCGCAGGGTTGTTCCGGCGGCACCGCCGACCCGCCATGGCCTAGCGTGGCCGGGCGTGAGCAGCCACGGCTCGGCCGACCCCGTCACCCGCGTCGCGTTCCTGGGGCCGGCCGGCACGTTCACCGAGGCGGCGCTGGACGGGGTGCTGGCCGAGCACGGTGCCCCGGACGTCGAGCGCGTGCCGATGGCGACCGTCGGCCGCTGCTTCGAGGCGGTCCGCGACGGCGAGGTCACCGCCGCAGTGGTGCCGATCGAGAACTCGCTCGAGGGCGGGGTCAACGCCACCCTCGACGCGCTCAGCGCGAGCACCCCACCTCTGGTGATCGTGGCCGAGCAGCTGGTCCCGGTGACGTTCGTCCTGGCGGCCCGGCCTGGCACGAGGCTCGCGGACGTCCGCCGCGTGGCCAGCCACCCGCACGCCGAGGCGCAGTGCCGGGCCTGGTTGTCCGACCACCTGTCCGACGTCGCCGTCGAGCCGGCCATGTCGACGGCCGCCGCGGCGGCCGGCCTCGCCCAGGACGGCGAGCACGCCTACGACGCCGCCATCTGCGCCCCCTCGGCCGTCGAGCGCTACGGCCTGGAGGTCCTGGCCGCCGACATCGGCGACCGACCGGCGACCACCCGCTTCGTCGTCATCTCCCGGCCCGGTGCGGTGCCGAAGACCACGGGGTCGGACCGGACCAGCGTCGTCGCCTACCTGCGCGAGAACCACTCCGGGGCCCTGCTGGAGCTGCTCGAGCAGTTCGCCGCCCGAGGCGTCGACCTGACTCGGATCGAGTCCCGGCCGACGGGTGCGGGGTTCGGCGAGTACTGCTTCTCGATCGACCTGGACGGGCACGTCCGCGAGCCCCGGGTCGCCGAGGCGCTCAAGGGCCTGCGCCGGCTCAGCCCGCACACCCGGTTCCTGGGCTCGTACCCGCGGGCGGACAAGGAGCCGTCGCGGGTGCCGACCTGGACCGGGGCCGAGGGGTTCGCCGAGGCCGACACCTGGCTGGCGGGGCTGCTGGGCGACGACTCGTCGGCGGGCTGAGACCCGCGCCGGTCGTCCGGCCGACGCCGCAGGTCAGCGAGCGGCGCGCACCGGCTCCTCGCCGCCGCTCGCCCCGACCGGCGCCCGCACCGTGAACCACCCGAGCGCGACCTGCACGACGGGCCCGATCGCGACGGCGTACAGCACGGTCCCGAGGCCGACGGTCCCGCCGATCAGCCACCCGACCGCGAGCACCGACAGCTCGATGCTGGTGCGGACCAGTCGGGTCGAGCGGCCCGTGACGCGGACCAGGCCCGTCATCAGCCCGTCGCGCGGTCCCGGCCCGAGGCCCGCGCCGATGTAGAGCCCGCCCGCGATGCCGTTGCCGAGGATGCCGGTGAGCAGGAACGCGATGCGGACCGCGAGGTGCTCCGGCTCCGGCAGCACCCACAGCGTGGCGTCGACCGCGACGCCGATGACCACGACGTTGGCGACCGTCCCGATGCCCGGCCGCTGGCGCAGGGCGATCCAGGCCAGCAGGACCACGGCGCCGACCAGCACCGTGACGGTGCCGAACGTGAGACCCGTCAGCCCCGACAGCCCCTCGTGCAGGACGTCCCAGGGGTTGAGGCCGAGCCCCGAGCGGACCATCAGCGCCATCGTCGCGCCGTAGAGGACCAGCCCGACCATGAGCTGGGCGAGGCGTCGGGGGACCGGGCGGGGGAGCATGAGGGCGAGGGTGCCTGTTGATTGGCCTTCCGTTCCAGAGCCAATCACGGCAGACTGGCCCGGTGCGGACGCGAATGGGAGCCCTGACGCTGGGCCGCCTGCTGGGCGAGCAGTGGCGGACCGGTGGTCCCACCTACGTCGCCCTGGCGGAGCGGCTGCGGGTGCTGGTGCTGGACGGCCGGCTGCCGCTCGACGTGCGGGTCCCGAGCGAGCGGCAGCTGGCCGAGCAGCTGCACGTCAGCCGCACCACCGTGACGGCCGCCTACGACCACCTGCGCGACGCCGGGTTCCTGCACTCCCGGCAGGGGTCCGGCTCCTGGACCGCGGTGCCCGGCGGTGTCCGTCCGACCGGTGGGGCCATCGGGCCTCCGACGTCGCTCGACCTGGCGGGGGACGTGATCGACCTGGCCGCCGCCACGCTGCCGGCCGACGGTGTCGCGGTGCGGGCCGCCTACGAGGCCGCCCTGCTGGAGCTGCCCCGGTACCTGCCCGGCGTGGGCTACGAGGCGGCCGGCGTCGACGACGCGCGGCAGGCGGTGGCCGACATGTTCACCGCCCGCGGCCTGCCGACCGACCCCGGTCAGGTCGTCGTCACCGCTGGAGCGGTGTCGGCCTGGGCGATGCTGCTGCGGGTGCTGGTCCAGCCCGGCGACCGGGTCGTCGTCGAGCAGCCGACCTACCCCAACGCCCTGGAGGCCGCCCGTCGGGCCGGGGCGCGTCTGGTCCCGGTCCCGCTGGGCGACCTCGACGAGACGTGCTGGGACCTCGACGCGTGGCGGGCGGTGCTCCGGCAGAGCGCCCCGACGCTCGGCTACGTGCTGCCCGACTGCCAGAACCCGACCGGTGCCGTGATGGGCGCCACGCAGCGCGCGGACCTGGTCGCAGCGGCCGACGCGGTCGGGACGACCCTGGTGGTGGACGAGACCCTGGTCGACCTGCGCCTGGACGGGCGGGCGCCCGAGCCGCCGCTGGCGTCGTTCTCCGACTCGGTCGTCACCGTCGGCGGGGTGAGCAAGTCCGCGTGGGCGGGGCTGAGGCTGGGCTGGGTGCGCGCCCCGCGTGACCTGGCCGACCGGCTGGTCGAGTCCCGGTTGTCCTGGGACCTCGGGACGGCGGTGGTCGGTCAGCTGGCGCTCGCCCACCTGCTGCGCGACCCCGACCGCGAGGCCCACGCCGCCGCCCGTCGCCACGAGGTCGCGGCCCGGCGGGACGCCCTGGAGGTGGCCCTGCGCCGCGAGCTGCCGGCGTGGCGCTGGCGTACGCCGCAGGGCGGGCTGTCGATGTGGGTCGAGCTGGACCACCGTTCGAGCAGCTCGATGGCCGAGATGGCGGGGGCGCACGGCCTGCGGCTGGCCGCGGGCCCCCGCTTCGGCGTCGACGGCGCGCTCGAGCGGTACCTGCGGCTGCCCTTCGTCGTCCCGGTCGACCGGGTCGACGAGGCCGTGCGCCGCCTGTCCGGGCTCGCGGTCGCCGCCGCGGCCCAGCGCCCCACCCGCCTGGTCGTCTGAGAGCGCCCCGCCCGGCCCCGTGCCCCCGCGCGGCCGGTGAGTTCCGTCGTCCGACGGACCCGCCCCGCGTGTCACCGTCGGACGCCGGACGCCGGACGCCGGACGTCACGTCAGCGGGGCGCGGGGTCAGGTCGGGTCGGGGGCGATGACGTCGAGAGTGCCGGCGCGGAGGGTGACCTCGATACGGGTGACCTCGCCGACGGGGTCGCCGTCCACCTGGGCCTCGGTCTCGCGCGGGCACTCGACGACGACGTTGCGGGTCGAGCGGAGCACCTCGACGTTGGCGCCGCGCGCGTCGCGTCGGCTGACCAGGCGGCCCAGCTGCCACACCAGCTCGAAGTGGCTGCGGGGCGAGGCGATGACCGTCTCGATGGTCCCGTCGTCCGGCTTGGACTCCTCGAGCAGTCGCAGCCCGCCGACGAGCTCGCCGCAGGTCATCACCAGGATGGACCGGACGCTGCGCTGCTCGCCCCCGCCACGGCTCAGCGACGCCGAGACGTCCTCGACGTCGTCGGCGAAGCGGACCCGGAGGGCGTGACGGCGGATGGCCCTGGCGCCGGAGAAGACGTAGGCCAGCCAGCCGGCCCGCTCCTTCAGCTTCTCGTCGACGCCGGCCATGATGTCGGCGTTGTAGCCGATGCCCAGCCCGACCAGGGAGAGCTCCGTCGACCGGGTGCCGTCGGGGCGGACCAGGACGGCCTCCATGACGTCGACGTGGCGGGTGTGGACCGTCTGCAGCAGGGCCACGGCCTCCGAGTGGTTGGTGTGGCTGATGCCCAGGGCGCGGGCCAGCAGGTTGCCGGTGCCGGCCGGGAGGATCGCCATCGGGGTGGAGCCCCCGACCAGGGCCGACGCGACGGAGCGGACCGTCCCGTCGCCACCGGACACCGCCACCACGGTGGCGCCGGCCTCGACCGCCTCGCGGGCCTGGAGCGCACCGGTCTCGTCGACCGTCGTCTCCCAGATGCGCGGCTCGCCCCAGCCGGTCCGGGTGGCGAGCTCGCCCACCTCGCGGCGGACCTCGGCCATGTCGGTCTTGCCGGGGTGGGCGATGACAGCGACCCACTTCTGCGCCGACGACTGCTCGTCGGCCTGAGAGGGTTCCGTGTCCACGTCGGGAGCGTAGTGGCGCACCGTCGGTGCGACGCGTTCACGCACCCGTAGTCTCGGGGCGTGATCGACATCAGGGCGCTCCGCGACGACCCGCAGACCGTGAAGGACAGCCAGACCCGACGCGGCGCCGACCCGGCGACCGTCGACGTGGCGCTGGCCGCCGACGTCTCACGGCGTGAGCAGGTGGCCCGCTACGAGCAGCTCCGCTCGGAGCAGAAGGCGTTCGGCAAGAACGTCGCGTCGGCGCCCAAGGACGAGAAGCCGGCCCTCGTGGCGCAGGCCAAGCAGCTGTCGGACGCGGTCAAGGCCGCCCAGGTCGACGTCGACGTCGCCCAGACCGAGCTCGACCGGTCCCTGCGGGCGATCGACAACGTCGTGCTGCCCGGCGTCCCCGCCGGCGGGGAGGACGACTACGTCGTGCTGCGCGAGGTCGGGCAGGTCCGCGACTTCGAGGCCGAGGGCGTCATCGACGCGGCGGGGGCCGTCCCCGACCACCTCGCCGTGGCCGAGGGGCTCAAGGCCATCGACGTCAAGCGGGGCGCCAAGGTGTCCGGCAGCCGGTTCTACTTCCTCACCGGCGTCGGCGCGCGGCTGGAGCTGGCGCTGCTCGGCCTGGCGATGGACACCGCCTACGAGGCCGGCTTCACCCCGATGATCACCCCGACCCTCGTCCGCCCGGAGATCATGGCCGGCACCGGGTTCCTGGGCGCGCACGCCGACGAGGTCTACCGCCTCGCCGCGGACGACCTGTACCTGGTGGGCACCAGCGAGGTCGCGCTCGCGGGCTACCACTCCGACGAGATCCTGGACCTGTCCGACGGCCCGATCCGCTACGCCGGCTGGTCGGCCTGCTACCGCCGCGAGGCCGGCAGCCACGGCAAGGACACCCGAGGCATCATCCGGGTCCACCAGTTCCACAAGGTCGAGATGTTCGCCTTCACCGACCCGGCGGACGCCGAGGCCGAGCACGAGCGGATGCTCGCGCTGGAGGAGGGCATGCTCACCGCGCTCGGCCTGCCCTACCGCGTCATCGACGTCGCCGCGGGCGACCTGGGCTCCAGTGCCGCCCGCAAGTACGACTGCGAGGCCTGGCTGCCGTCGCAGAACCGCTGGCTGGAGCTCAGCAGCACCAGCAACTGCACGACCTTCCAGGCCCGCCGCCTCGACATCCGCTCCCGCGGCGAGAACGGCACGAGCCCCGTGGCCACGCTCAACGGCACCCTGGCCACGACCCGCTGGCTGGTGGCGATGCTGGAGAACAACCAGCAGGCCGACGGGTCCGTCATCGTCCCGCCGCCGCTGGCCGCGCGGCTCGGCACCGACGTGCTGGCGCCGGTGTGACCGCGACGCACGAGCCCGGGGCGGAGGCATCGGAGCCAGGGGCCCGGCGTGCGCTGGTCGGCATCGACATCGACGGCACGATCGTCGACCACGACGACCGGCTCAGCGAGCGCGTCCGCCGCACCATCCGGGCCGCGAGCGAGGTGGCGCACGTGGTCATCGCCACCGGGCGCAGCACCGACGGCACCCTGGAGGTGCTTGACCGCCTCGACCTGCTGACCGGCACGGCCGTCGTCAGCAACGGCGCGGTGACCCTCGGGCTGGACCCGGGCCTGCCCACCGGGTACGAGGTCACCGAGGCCATCTCGTTCGACCCCGGCCCCGCGCTGGCCGTCATCCGGGAGCACCTGCCGACCGCGCTGTACGGGGTCGAGACGGTGACGCTGGAGAAGCTGCTGACCCAGGCGTTCCCGGAGGGCGAGCTCAGCGGGCCGTACCGGGTGGGGTCCTTCGAGGAGCTGGCCGCGACCCGGGCGCTGCGTGTCATCGTCCGCAGCCTCGACCACACCCCGGAGGAGTTCGAGGAGATCGTCCAGCGGATCGGCCTCAACTCCGTGGCCTACGCCGTGGGTTGGTCGGCCTGGCTCGACATCGCCCCCGAGGGGGTCTCCAAGGCGAGTGCCCTGGAGTCCGTCCGGCGGCGGCTCGGGGTCGAGCCGGGCGACACGTACGCGATCGGCGACGGCCGAAACGACATCGAGATGCTGCAGTGGGCCGCGCGGTCGGCCGCCATGGGCAACGCGCTGGACGACGACGTGCGCGCCGCCGCGGACGACCAGGTCCCGACCGTGGCCGAGGACGGGCTCGCGGTCTTCCTCGAGCAGGTGCTGGGACTCGACCCGGGCGTCTGAGCGGGCTGCCCGTCGCCCGGTGACCACCGCCGGGACACCGGGGGTCACGTGCTGCGGCGCGGACGGCGTACCGCCCAGCGACACGGGAGGAGCCGGAGGACCGGGTCCGCCGTCGACGCCGCGTGTCGTGTCGCTGGGCGGTACGCGCTGCCCCGGCCCCCGTCCTCCCGCACAATGGACGCGTGCGTCTACTGGCCAGCGACATCGACGGGACGTTGCTGCCGCGGCTGGGACCGATCAGCGACCGCACGGTCGCGGCGCTGCGGGCCGCGGAGGACGCCGGGGTCCACGTGGTCCTCGCCACGGGCCGGCCGCCACGCTGGATGACCGAGATCGCCGCCCGCACGCGCATCGCCGGTCACGCCGTCCTGGCCAACGGCGCGGTCGTCGTGGACCTGCAGCGGGTCGGTGATGTCGACCACGGCGTGGTCCGCACGCGGACCATCGCGGTCGACGACGCCCTGCAGCTGGCGCACGACCTGCGGGCCGAGATGCCCGGCATCCACTTCGCGGTGGAGTCCGTCAGATGGTTCGGCGTCGAACCGGGCTGGCCGCAGGCGATCGAGGCCGACCTGCCCCGCGCCGACCTGGCCGAGCTGCTGCGGCGCAGCGGTCCCGTGGTCAAGCTGCTGGCCAAGGCCGCCGAGGGTGGCGACCCGTTCGGGCCGGCCGACCCGGACGGTCCGTCGACCCACTCCTCGAGCTCGACGGCGGGGGACGACATGCTCGCGGTGGCCCGGCGGGTCACTGCCGGGCGGGGTGAGCCGACCCACTCCGGCTCGCAGTTCCCCCTGGTCGAGATCGGCCCCCCGGGCGTCGACAAGGCCGCCACCCTGGCCGAGGTCGCGGCCGAGCTGGGCGTGGACCGCGAGGACGCCGTGGCGTTCGGTGACATGCCCAACGACGTCGCCATGCTCCGGTGGGCCGGCACGGGCTACGCGATGACCGGAGGGCACCCGGCGGCCATCGCGGCCGCCGACCGGCTCGCGCCGCCGTGCCAGGACGACGGGGTCGCCCAGGTGGTGGAGCAGCTGCTGGCCGAGGGCTCGCCCCGGGAACAGGACCGGGGCCGCGCCAGCGCATGACCTCGACCCGCAGCGACACCGGCAGCGACACCGACGACGGCCCCCCTCCGGGGGACGGGACGGCGGCCGGTCACGGACGGGGTGCGCGGGGGGCCCGCCGCGGCCGGTGGCTGCGCGTGGTCGCGTTCGTGGTCGCCGCGCTGCTGCTGCTCGCCGCCGGTCTCGTGGCGGGGGTCGCCTGGTACTTCTCCGGGATCGCGCTGGCCGTGGACCGGGGCGGCGCCCCCCCGGTCGGCCTGAGCGCCGGCGTCGACGCGCAGGGGGACCCGGACGGCACGGTCGTGCTTCCGGACACCCCCGGGATGGCGGTGGAGGGCCTGCACGGCATCCGTTGGCAGGACGAGGACGAGTCGGGCTGGGGCATCGCCGGGGACGTCGTCACCCGCGCCGACGGCCGGGTCGTGCGCGAGTGGGAGGACCGTGACGGCACGCTGCCCCGGGCCGGGGCCAACGGGCAGATCGACCAGGACGTGTTCCTCGGCAACCCGGGCGTCGTCGGGATGGAGTTCGCCGAGGTCACGCTGGACTCCGAGCTCGGCGAGCTGGCCGCCTACCGGGTGCCTGCACCGCTGCGCCCCGACGAGCAGCAGGCCGAGGCCCGGGGGACGTGGATCGTGTTCGCGCACGGACGGGGCGGGCAGCGCGAGGAGGCCAACCGGTACCTGCCGCTGTGGCACCAGCTCGGTTACGAGGTCCTCGTCCCCCAGTACCGCAACGACGCCGGGGCCCCGCAGGACCCGTCCGGCCGCTACGGCCTGGGCGCCACCGAGTGGCGCGACATCGACACGGCCCTGGCCTACGCCCTGGACAACGGAGCCGAGCGGGTGGTGCTGGCGGGCTGGTCCAAGGGCGGGGCGATCAACCTGCAGGCGATGGCCCGGTCCGAGCACGAGGACGCGGTGGTCGGGCTCGTCCTGGACGCGCCCGTCCTGGACTGGCGGGACGTCTTCTCCCACCAGGGCGAGCTCGCCGGGCTGCCGCCCTGGGTCACGGACCTGGCGATGCAGTTCATCGAGCTGCGGGGCTCGCTCGACCTCGACGAGCTCGACTGGACCACCCGGGAGGACGCCGCCGTCGTGATCGACGTGCCCGTGTACCTCGTGCACTCCGACGACGACGCCTTCGTGCCCAACGGACCCAGCCGGGACCTGGCGGAGTTCCTCGGGCCGGACCGGGTGACCACCCGCTTCGACGGCCCTGCGGACCACACCCGGGAGTGGAACGTGGATCCGGAGGGTTACGACGAGGACATGATCGCGTGGTTCGAGGGGCCGCTCCGCGACGCTGGGTGAGCACGATCCGGTCTGCAGGCGATCGAGACCCCTCCGTGATAACCCGTTGTGCACACCCGACGGTTTCCAGCACCCTTCCGAGCACCGCCGGCCGAGGGGGTCGGCGCCGAAGGGGAGACGACATGACCACTCGTACGACCACACGTGCGGTTGCCGCACTCGTGTGCGCGCCGCTTCTGGCGCTCTCCGGCCCCGCCCTGGCTGCACCAGGCGCGGACGCCGTCGATCCGGAGGTCCTCGCCGAGGGCCTCGTGGGCCCGCTGGGCCTGGCCGTCACCGACCACGGCACCGCCTACGTCACCCAGTCCTTCGCGGGGCTGCTCACCGAGGTCTCGCCCGGCGGCGAGGTCTCCGTCGTCGCCCAGGGCCCGGTCGCCGGGGTGGACGCCGTCAGCCCGGGCACCCTCACCGTGACCCTGTCCAACCAGGAGGAAGGCCTCGGCGACGTCGCCCGGGTCGACGCCTCGGGTCGCTTCCGCGTGATCGGCTCGCCCGCGCAGCACGAGCGGGACACCAACCCGGACGGCGACCAGACCTACGGCTTCGTCGACGCCGACGGCGCCTGCCTGGAGGACGCCGACCAGCTCGGCCTCGGCCCCTACCAGGGGATCCTGGACTCCAACCCCTACGCCGTCCTCGTCGAGCGCGGCGACCGCCTGGTGGCCGACGCCGCGGGCAACAGCATCGTCCGGGTCGCGGCCAACCGTCGGATCACGACCGTCGCGGTCCTGCCGCCGTCCGGCACCGTGTTCACCGAGGAGCTCCGACAGGGCTTCCTGCCGCAGGTCCCGCCGGGGACGCCGGAGGACTTCCTGGCCGACTGCGTCGGGAGCAGCTATCTCTTCGAGCCCGTCCCGACCGACGTCGAGCGGGGCCCCGACGGGGCCCTCTACGTGTCGTCCCTGCCCGGCTTCCCCGAGGCCCCCGGCACCGGGGCCGTCTACCGCGTCACCAACGCGGGGCAGGTCACGAAGCTGCACGACGACCTCAGCGGCGCCGTCGACCTGGCCGTCGGCGCGGACGGCACGATCTACGTCGCGGAGCTCTTCGGCGGGCAGCTGACCCGGATCGCCCCGGACGGCTCGCGCGACTCCGCCCCGATGGACTCCCCCGGTGCCGTCGAGGTCGCCCGGGACGGGTCGATCTACGTCACCACCGGCGTCTTCGGCAACGGGCAGCTGCTGCGGTACCCGTCGTTCCCGACTCCCTGACCCGGGGCAGACGGCGGCTCAGCCGTCCAGCCTGAGGGCGGCGGCCGCGTCGCGCGCGCGGGCCAGGGCCTGCGCCATCGGCCGGTCCGCCGCCGCCGGGTCGGCCTGGGCGATGACGAGGGCCTGGGCCACCTGGGAGGTGGCCGTGGCGGCGCGCGACAGGGCGTGGTGCGCCGCCGCGAGCGCGTCGTCCCCCGGGACGTCCTGCTCGGTGCCGGGAGAGCGCTGGTAGGCCTCCGAGCAGCAGCGCCACACCAGCTCGCGGCAGGCGGTGAGCTCCACCACCAGCGCCGGTGCCTCGCGGTCCTGGTGCGCAAGCACCTGCAGCACGCGCTGGCTGGCCCGGTCGACGCGGTCGAAGTCCCGCCGCCACAGCCCTTCGCCCAGGGGGTGCGGCGGCGGGCCGAACCGGGCCGCGAGCCGACCGATCAGCCCCACGGCGCCCCGACCGACTGCGCCGCGATCAGAGGTACTGACCGGTCGCGGTCGGTCCGTCCGGTCCCGACGCGCCCGGGGGCAGCGGGCCCGGCAGGGCCTGCCGACGGATCTGCTCCAGCTGGGCCCGAGCGGCCATCTGCTGGGCGAACAGGGTGGTCTGGATCCCGTGGAACAGCCCCTCCAGCCAGCCGACCAGCTGCGCCTGGGCGATCCGGAGCTCGGCGTCGGAGGGGGTGGCACCGGGGTCGAAGGGCAGCGCCAGCCGGCGCAGCTCATGGGTCAGGTCGTCCGACAGCCCGCTCTCGAGCTCGGCGATCGAGCGCGAGTGCACGTCGGCCAGCCGGGCCCGGCCCGCCTCGTCCAGGGGTGCGGTGCGGACCTCCTCCAGCAGCTGTTTGATCATGCTGCCGATCCGCATCACCTTCGCGGGTTGCTCGACCATGCCCGCGAGGCCCTCCTCGCTGGTGTCGGTGGTGACGCTCATGCCCTGCGGCGTGACCACCACGACGCGGTCGCGGCTCTCGTCCGGAGCGTCGGCGGGGCGCTCGGAGGCACCGGTGACCCCTTGGGCCGGGGGTTCCTGCGGAGAGGTGCGATCGGTGTCGCTCACGGGTCCATCGTGGGCCATCACGGCACCAGGAGCACCTTGCCGACGTGCTCTCCGGCCTCGACCACCCGGTGCGCCTCGCCCGCCTGCTCCAGCGGGAGCACCCGGTCCACGACCGGTCGCACCGCGCCGCGGGCCACCAGCGGCCAGACCTCGACCACGACCCGGGCGCAGATGTCGGCCTTCTCCGACCAGGGGCGGGCCCGCAACGTGCTGCCGTGCACCGTGGCCCGCTTGCCCATGAGGACCGCAAGGTCCAGCTCCGCGGCGCGCCCGCCCATCAGGCCGATGACGACGAGCCGACCGCCGGTGGCCAGGACCCGGACGTGGAGGTCGAGGTACCGCGCCCCGACCGGGTCGAGGACGACGTCGACGCCGCGACCACCGGTCAGCTCGTGCAGCCGCGCCGCTAGGTCGTCTGCCTGGTAGTCCAGCACGACGTCGGCGCCGTAGCCGGCCGCGGCGGCCACCTTCTGCGGCGAGCCTGCGGTGGCGTAGGGAGTCGCACCCAGCGCCCGGACCAGCTGGGTCGCGAACGTGCCGATCCCGCTGGTGGCGCCGTGGACGAGGAACGTCTCGCCCGGCTGCAGCCTCGCCGTGGTCACGACGTTGCTGTGGACCGTGGCGGCCGCCTCGGGCAGCGCGGCCGCCGAGACCAGGTCCACACCGGCCGGCACCGGCATCACCTGCGTCGCCCGGACCGCGACCTGCTCGGCGTAGCCACCGCCGTCCAGCAGCGCGCAGACCTGGTCGCCGACCTGGAGGTGGCTCACCTCGTCGCCGACCGCGGTGACGGTGCCCGAGCACTCCAGCCCCGGCCACGCCGGCGTACCCGGCGGCGGGTCGTACCGACCCTGCCGTTGCAGCAGGTCGGCCCGGTTGACGCCCGCGGCCGCGACGGTCACCACCACCTCGTCGGGACCCGGCCGGGGGTCCGGCACCTCCCGGACCGCCAGGGACTCGGGACCGCCGGGGGACATGACCACTGCAGCTCTCACCCGGTCGACGGTAGGACACGCAGCGACACACCCCCCACGGTGCGCCGTTCGGGTGACCCGGAAGGGGGTGGTGGTTCACCCGGGGCCCGTGCGTGCCGAACGACCTACCGACCGGCGGTTAAGGCGGTCGGTCATCGTCGTCTCCTGGAAGGCTCGCCATGCTGCGTTCTGCCGGTATCCGGTCGAAGATCCTCGCGGTCCTGGTGGTGCCCCTCGTGCTGCTCGGCATCACGGCGGGTCTGCTGGCCGCGGCCCAGGTCGACCGGGCGAGGCAGGCCTACGAGGTCGAGAAGATCGCCGCCATCGGCGCCGACTTCGCCACCCTGGTGCGCGGCATCGCCGCCGAACGCGCCACCACCGCCGCGGTGATCCAGGACGACCCGGCCGCGGCGGAGGCCCTGCCCCAGGTGCGGGCCCAGGTCGACGAGGGCCTGCTCGCCTCGCGGGAGGCAGTGGCCGACGTCCGGCTCGACCTGCTGTCGGGCCAGGCCGAGGAGGCCCTCGCCCGCGTGCAGAGCGCCCACGTCGAGCTCGGGATCATCCGCCAGCGTGTGGACGGCGGGGGCGCGTCGCTCGACGACGTGATGGCCGACTTCGACGACGTGCTGCGCGAGGACCTGGCCATGCCCGGTCGTGTCGCGGCAGGTGTCGCCGACGAGCAGACCGCCGACCTGCTGGCCGGCTTCGGCCACCTGATGACCACACGGGACCTGGCCCTGCAGGAGCAGGAGATCGGCCGCCGGATCCTGGCCCGCAGCGCAACCGTGGGTGACACCCGGACCTTCGGTCCGCTCGCCGAGGCCCAGACCGAGGAGATCGCGTCCTGGGAGTTCGCCGTGGGCTCCACCGCGGCCGCCGACGCGGCCGAGCTGGTGGGCGACCAGCGGCAGACCGTCTGGTCCATCGGCCGGGCCCGGGTGGCCCTGAGCTCGCCGTCCACCGTCACCCAGACCGGTCTCACGCAGGAGGTCTGGCAGGAGACGACCGAGGCCCGGGTCGCCGGTCTCGAGACCGCCCTGACGCAGATCGCCGGCGAGGTGGACACCCAGGCTGCGGCCGTCTCCCAGCGCGCCACCCTGCTGGCCGCGCTCGCGGTGGCCGCTGCGGTCGTGGGCGTCGGCGTCACGGTGCTGCTGTCGCTGGTCCTGGCGAGACGGATCGCCCGCCCGCTGCGCGAGCTGACCGCGGCCGCCACGTCGGTCCGCGAGCAGCTGCCGCGGATGGTCGAGCAGATGCGCAGCCCCGGTCAGATGCCCGACGTCACGCTGCCGCGGATCGAGGTCGACGGTGACGACGAGGTGGCGCGCCTGGCCGCCGCCTTCAACGACGTCAACGCCACCGTCGTCGAGGTGGCCGAGGAGCAGGCCGCCCTGCGCGGCTCCATCGCCGAGACGTTCGTCAACGTCGCCCGCCGCAACCAGGTCCTGCTGTCGCGCCAGCTGTCGTTCATCGACCAGCTGGAGCAGACCGAGGAGAACCCGGACACCCTGGAGAACCTGTTCCGGCTGGACCACCTGGCCACCCGGATGCGCCGCAACGCCGAGTCGCTGCTGGTGCTGGCCAACATCGACGCCGGTCGTCGGCTGCGTCAGCCGCTGGCCCTGTCCGACGTCATCCGCACGGCCGCGTCGGAGATCGAGCAGTACGAGCGCATCAACCTGGCCCTGCAGGTCGACCCGCCGACCATGGGTCACCTGTCGCTGCAGCTGGCCCACCTGCTCGCCGAGCTGCTCGAGAACGGCACCAACTTCTCCGAGCCCCACACCCCGGTGCTGGTGGCCACCAGCAAGACCGCCACCGGTATCCGCATCACGGTCACCGACGAGGGCCTGGGCCTGAACGACGAGGAGATCGAGGCGGCCAACGCCAAGATCTCCGACTTCGGGGCCGACGACGTGGTCACCTCGCAGCGTCTCGGGTTCTTCGTGGTCGGCCGCCTGGCCCGCAGGCTCGGCGTCACCGTCGGGATCCGGCGCGGCGCCGCCAAGGGTCTCGTCGTGACCGTCGACCTGCCGCCGTCGCTGTTCGTGCCCGGGACGGTCAAGGTGGTCACCCCCGAGGCACCCGCCGTGACCGCCGCGCCCGCTCCCGTCGCGACGCCCTCCCGCCAGGCGCCGTCCGCCCCGCCGGCCACCTCCCGCCCCGCGGCGCCGGCCCAGGGGGCCCGTCCCCCGACCCCGCGCCCGGCAACGCCTGCGCCCACGCCGCGAACCCCCGGTACGCCGATCCCGCTCCCGTCCGCCCCGGCCGACGAGGAGGCCGCGCCCGCGGTGACGGTGACCCCCGGCGGCCCCGCCCTGCCACGTCGCGGCCAGGCCGCGCCGGCGAGCGCCGGTGCCGGGACCGCCGCTGCCGGGACCGCCGCGCCCCCCGCGACTGCCGCGCCCGCTGCTCCGGCGGCCCGGGTGCCCACGCCTCCCGCCCCGTCCCCGGCGGCCCCGGTCACCCCCGGTCCGGCGTTCACGGCACCTCGACCCGAGGACGACACCGCCGCCCTGACCCCCGTGGTCAGCGGGGACGGCCCGACGCTGCCCACCCGGGCCCGTCGCACGCCCGCCCCCGTCGAGACCCCGGCCCCCGTGCCCGTGGCCACCCCGGCCCCGGCGGCCAGGACCGCCCCCGCGGCCGACCGCACCGAGGTCAGCGCCCCGGCCGCTCCCGTCTCCGAGGGGGACGTCCCCGGTGGACCCGGTGGGCACCCCGGCGCCCCGCCGCGCCGCGCCGGGCTCTTCGGGGCCTTCCGTGCCCGTCGCGAGGTCGAGGCCGACGGCTCCGCCGCCGCGTCGTCCGTCACGGGCGGTGCCCCCGTCACCCCCGGCGTGGCGCCCTCCGGTCCCGCCCCCGTGGTCGGCTCGGCCGCGAGCTCGCCCTCGGTCACCCGCCCGTCGGTGGCCCCGGTGCCCGACGTCGCCCCACCGGCCACCCGGGTCCCCGCCCCGGCCACGACGCACGCACCCCCCGCGCACTCGACCCGACCCGCTCCGACCCCGGCCACCCCCCAGGCCGCCACCCCCCAGGCCGCTGCGCCCACGGTCGCCCCGGCCCCGGTCGCCCAGGCGCCGGTCCCCCCGGCACCCGCAGCCCAGGCACCCGCAGCTCGGGCACCCCAGGCACCCGCAGCCCAGGCACCCGCAGCCCAGGCATCCGCAGCCCAGGCACCCGCAGCCAGAGCACCCCAGGCACCTGCCGCTCAGGCACGGGTCGCCCAGGCACCCGCCGCTCCGGCGCCCGTCACCCGGAGGTCCGCCCCCGAGCCGGCCCCCGCCACCCCGGCCGCGCCGCCGCGCCCCACCTCGCAGCCCGTCGACATCCTCCCCGGCGGCGGTCGTCGTCGGGGTCGACGGAGCCTGTTCGGCGGTCGTCAGGCCGCCGCCCAGACCCCCACCCCGCCCGTGCCGGACCGGGTCGCCACGCCCACCCCGCCGGCGGTCCCCGCCGCCGCCCCGGCCTCGACGCGTCCGGACCTGCCCCAGGTGCCCAACCAGAACCCGGGGCCGGCCCGCCGCCCGGCCGGTCCGGTGCCGGAGCCCGCTGCCGCGGTCGCGACCGGTCGGTCCGACGCCCCCGCTGCGCCGCTGCCGGGTCGTCCCGGCGGGCAGGCCGCGCCCGTCTCGCTCGCACCTGCGCTCGACGACGGCGACTCCGTCCGCCAGCGCTCCATGCTGGCCTCGGAGGCGCTCAGCGAGCTGAGTCGCCTGTCCACCTACAGCCCGAGCGCCGTCGAGGGCCGCAGCGGTCCTGCACCCCTGACCCGGCGGCAGCCGGCCGCCAGCGAGGCGGCCAAGATCCACCAGCCGACCGGCCCGGCGCCCGAACGGCGCCAGCGCAGCGCCGCGGACGTCCGCAGCATGCTGTCGGGCTTCCAGTCGGGGGTCACCCGCGGTCGTGGCGAGGACGCCGACGCGTCCGTGCCGCCGCCCGCCCAGAGCCGGGTCCCCGTCCCCTCGGGTGCCTCAGGAGCCGAACCGGCTCTCCGTCCCGCCGTCCCACCCGCACGCACCAGCACCCATCCCAGCACCGACGACACCCGCACCACCGACTGACGGAGGACCCGGACCGTGACCACGATGAGCACCGAAGCGACCAACTTCAGCTGGCTGCTCGACAACTTCGTCCGCAGCGTCCCCGGCGTCACGCACACCCTCGTGGTGTCGGCCGACGGCCTGCTGATGGCGATGTCGGACCAGCTCGACCGCACCCAGGGCGACCAGCTGTCCGCGATCGTGTCGGGCATCTCGTCCCTCACCCGCGGCGCCGCGCGCCAGCTCAACGCCGGCGAGGTCCGCCAGGCGATCGTCGAGATGGACAGCATGTTCCTGTTCTCGATGGTGGTCTCGGACGGTTCCGTCATCGCCGTGATGGCCGACGCCGGCTGCGACGTCGGGCTGATCGGCTACGAGATGGCGCTGCTGGTCAGCCGGACCGAGCAGACCCTGACGCCGCAGCTCGTCGGGGAGATGCGGGCCCGCCTGCCCATCTCCGGCGCCACCCGGGCCACGGTCGGCTGACACCGTGGACGACCGACGCAGGCCCGCTCCGCCGGGCCCCCGCCACGGCGACGGGGACGACTTCTCCGTGCGCCCCTATGCGCTGACCCGCGGTCGCACCCGGCACGCCAACGGGGCCTCGCTCCCGCTGGAGGCGCTCGTGCAGGCCGTGGCCCGCCCCAGCGTGTCCGACACCCCGGAGCAGCGCCGCATCCTCGAGCTCTGCGCCGACAAGTTCGAGTCGGTCGCCGAGATCGGGGCCCACCTCAAGCTCCCGGTCGGCGTCGTCCGCATCGTCGTGGGCGACCTGATGGAGTCCGGCCAGGTCCGGGTCCACGGGCTCACGTCCCCCTCGTCCTCCCCCTCGATCTCGCTGAGCGTTCTGGAGAGTGTTCTCGATGGCATTTCCTCCCTCTGACCTGGCCGCCCCCGTGGCGGAGGTCCCCGAGCAGGTAGTGGCACCCACGGTCGTCAAGATCGTCGTGGCCGGCGGGTTCGCGGTCGGCAAGACGACCTTCATCGGGTCGATCTCCGACATCGAGCCGCTGTCCACCGAGGCCGCGATGACCGAGCACAGCCTCGGCGTCGACGACGCCGGCGGGGTGAGCGACCGCAAGACCACGACGACCGTGGCCATGGACTTCGGCCGGATCGGCCTGCCGGGCAACCTGTGGCTGTACCTGTTCGGCACCCCCGGGCAGGACCGGTTCCTGTTCATGTGGGACGACCTGGTGCTCGGGGCCATCGGCGCCGTCGTGCTGGTCGACACCGACCGGCTGGAGCAGTGCTTCCCGGCCGTGGACTACTTCGAGTCGCGCGGCATCCCCTTCGTCGTGGCGGTCAACTGCTTCGACGGCGTGGCCAAGCACCACCTCGAGGACGTCCGCGAGGCGCTGCAGGTCCCGCCCCACGTGCCGCTGCTCTACACGGACGCGCGCTCGCGGGCGGCCACCAAGCAGGCCCTGGTCAACGTGGTCCGCCTGGCCATGGAGCGGGCCAAGGCCGAGGCGCAGCCCGTCGGCTGAGCCCACCCGCACCACCGCGGGAGGGGTGCCGGCCACCGGTCGGACCCCTCCCGCGTTCACTTCTCGCCCGGCACGGTGCAGAATCCGTGACCACAGGCGAGGAGGCTTGACGTTGGCGTCGATCGAGGACGTGGCCCGAGCCACGGGTGTCTCGACCGCGACGGTGTCGCGGGCGCTCCGTGGGCTGGCCTCGGTGGCCGAGCCCACCCGCGCCCGGGTGCAGCAGGCCGCGCAGTCGTTGGGCTACGTGCCCTCGGCCGCCGCGGCGAGCCTGGCCAGCGGCCGCACCAAGGCCATCGGGGTGCTGACCCCGCACGTGTCGCGGTGGTTCTTCGCGGTCTGCATCGAGACGGTCGAGGCCGTGCTGCGGACCCACGGCTACGACGTGCTGCTGGTCATCCTGCCGCCGGGGGGTCGGACCACGCCCGGCCCGGCCCGCACGCTGCCGCCGTCGAGACCGCTGCTCGAGGGCGACCTGCTGCGCAAGCGCGTCGACGCGACGATCGTGCTCACCCTGCCGCTCGTCCCGCAGGAGCTGGTGACGCTGCAGGGCCTGGGCCACGACCTGGTCTACGTGGGCGGTGTCGTGCCCGGGCTGCGCTCGGTCGGCATCGACGACGTCGCGGTGGGCCGCGCGGCGACGCAGCACCTGGTGGACCTCGGTCACGACCGGATCACCTTCGTGGGCGGCTCGTTGTCCCCGGCGGACTGGGCCCCGCCGCAGGAGCGTTACCGCGGCTACCGGGCGGCCGTGGCCGCCAACGGCCTCGAGGAGCAGGAGGTGGTCAGCGCCGACCTGACCGTCGCCGACGGCCGCCGGGTCGGGCGTGACCTGCTGCGCCGGCGCGAGCTGCCCCCGGCGCTGGTCTGCGCCTCCGACGAGGTGGCCATCGGGCTGCTCCACGAGCTGCGGGTGGCAGGTGTCGACGTGCCGCGGCAGGTGTCGGTCATCGGGGTGGACGACCACCCCCACGCGGTGCTGCACGACCTGACCACCATCGCGCAGCCGGTCGCCGAGCAGGCCGAGCTGGCGACGCGCTGGTTGCTGGGGGCGCTGGAGGGGGGTGGGGACCAGGTCGCCGACCAGGGGGTGGAGCTGCTCCAGACCCGGCTCGTGGTGCGGGGGACGACTGCTCCGAAGGGGTGATGGGAACGTGCCCACCACCCACAGAACGGGACAAAAGGGGCGCAACGGCACCGTTCTGACCTGCAGTCCTGTCATGTTGCCGGATCGTTACGGCGGCGTGACACGAAGCCCTTGTATCTCGCGAGGTGCAAGCGTTTACATGAGCCGTACGTCGAACCAGGTCCGCACAGGTGCGGCCGGACGAGAGCCATCAACGAGGAGGCACACCCATGCGCAACCGCCTGAACAGGCGTGTCGCGGTCGCAGCGAGCGCCGGCATCGGCGTCACGCTGCTGCTGGCCGCGTGCGGCGCGGACGCGATCGAGAGCGGGGGTGACGCCAGCGGTGGTTCCGACGCCGGTGTCGACACCTCGACGGAGATCGACTGCGCCCCTTACGAGGAGTTCGGTGAGATCGACGGCACCACGGTCTCCCTCTACACCTCCATCCTGGCCCCCGAGGACCAGCCCTACATCGACGCCTTCGTCCCCTTCGAGGAGTGCACCGGCGTCGACGTCCAGTACGAGGGCTCCGCCGAGTTCGAGGCGCAGCTGCTCGTCCGCGTCCAGGGCGGCAACCCGCCCGACATCGCCCTGTTCCCGCAGCCCGGCCTGCTGCAGACCATCGTCCGCGACACCGGCACCGTCGTGCCCGCGCCCGACCAGGTCGAGGCCGCGGTCGACGAGTACTACGGCGAGGACTGGAAGGCCTACGGCACCGTCGACGACGAGTTCTACGCCGCGCCCAACAGCGCCAACGTGAAGTCGTTCGTCTGGTACTCCCCGAGCACGTTCGAGGAGGCCGGCTACGAGGTGCCCGAGACCTGGGACGACATGCTCGCCCTGTCCGACCAGATCGTGGCCGACAACCCCGGCGGCGAGATCAAGCCCTGGTGCGCCGGCATCGGCTCCGGTGACGCCACCGGCTGGACGGCCACGGACTGGATGGAGGACGTCATGCTCCGCACCGCCGGGGCCGACGTCTACGACCAGTGGATCAACCACGAGATCCCCTTCAACGACCCGGCCGTCCTCACCGCCCTGGAGACCGTCGGCGGCATCCTCAAGAACGAGGACTACGTCAACGGCGGCATCGGCGGCGTGCAGTCCATCGCGTCGACCACGTTCCAGGACGGCGGCCTGCCGGTCCTCGACGGCACCTGCTTCATGCACCGCCAGGCCTCGTTCTACGCGGCCAACTGGCCCGACGGCACCACGGTGGCCGAGGACGGCGACGTCTTCGCGTTCTACCTGCCCCCGATCGAGGAGTCGGCCGGTGAGCCGATCCTCGGTGCCGGTGAGTTCGTCGGCGCCTTCGACGACCGCCCCGAGGTCCAGGCGTTCCAGCTGTACATGACCTCTCCGGAGTTCATCAACCTCCGTGCGCAGGGTGGCCAGTTCATCCCGCCGCACAGCGAGCTGGACACCACCAACCTCACCAACCCGATCGACGAGCTGTCGGCCGAGCTGCTCACCAGCGAGGACACCACGTTCCGCTTCGACGCCTCCGACCTGATGCCCGGTGCTGTCGGCGCCGGCTCCTTCTGGACGGAGATGACGGCGTGGATCGCCGAGGACAAGGCCGACCAGGCCGTCCTCGACTCCATCGAGGCCAGCTGGCCCCAGTGATCGGCTGAAGGTCCGGGGGCGGCCGAGTAGCGTCACGAAGGTCGCCCGCCCCCCGGACCCCCGCTCGACCCTGAACCCCCGCTCGACCCCGATCGCCCTTCCGACATCACGACGAGGAGATGCGCGGACATGGACTTCCTGACCAACGCCGGCACGGCACCGGAGAAGCTGCTCGTGATGGTGGTGGCGATCCTCATCTTCGTCGCCGTCATGGGCATCCTCCTGTTCGCCGTCGACCGACCCAAGAACATGCCGAACTGGCTGGCCTTCGTGGCCTTCGTCGGCCCCTCCGCGGCGCTGCTGATCTTCGGCCTGATCCGGCCCGCGCTCATCACCATCTACCAGTCGTTCTTCGACCGGACCGGCGACAACTTCGTCGGCTTCGGCAACTTCGTCGACCTGTTCACGTCCAACGACCTGCGAACCGTGCTGCTGAACACCGTCATCTGGGTGCTGATCGTCCCGATCGCCGCGACGTTCCTCGGCCTGCTCTACGCCGTCGTCGTGGACAAGTCCCCCGTCGAGGCGCTGGCCAAGGCCCTGATCTTCCTGCCCATGGCCATCTCGCTCGTCGGTGCCAGCATCATCTGGCGCTTCATCTACGAGTTCCGGGCCGACATCGGCGACAACCAGCAGATCGGCCTGGCCAACCAGGTGCTCGTCTGGCTCGGTCTCGAGCCCTACCAGTTCCTGCTGAACGGCCCGTGGAACACCTTCTTCCTGATCGTGGTCTTCATCTGGGTCCAGACCGGCTTCGCCATGACGATCCTGTCGGCCGCCATCAAGGCCATCCCGGACGAGATCACCGAGGCGGCCCGCCTGGACGGCGTCAGCGGCGGTCAGATGTTCCGCTACGTGACCGTCCCCGGCATCCGTCCGGCGCTGGTCGTGGTGCTGACCACCATCGCGATCGGCACGCTCAAGGTTTTCGACATCGTCCGCACCATGACCGGTGGCCAGTTCGGCACCTCGGTCGTGGCCAACGAGTTCTACACGCAGGCGTTCCGGCAGTCGAACATCGGCCTGGGCGCCGCGCTCGCGGTCATCCTGTTCGTGCTCGTCATCCCGATCGTGGTCTACAACGTGAGACAGATGCGGCTTTCGGAGGAGGTCCGATGAGCACCACCGACCGCGACCCCGGGTACCAGCCGACAGCGGCGTCGGCGACCGGTGAGAAGCAGGGCGACTTCGTCGAGGGCCGGCAGGCGCACAAGGGCGAGCTGACCGGACGGGCACGCAAGGTCCGCAAGGGCCTCACGAACCCCTGGGCCTCCCTGATCGCCGTCGTGCTCGCCGTCCTCTGGACGATCCCGACGTTCGGCCTGGTGCTGTCGTCGATCCGTCCGGAGATCAGCATCAAGACCACGGGCTGGTGGACCTGGTTCAGCAACCCCGAGTTCACCGTCAACAACTACAACCTGGTGCTCTACGGCGGGCAGGACAACTTCAGCTCGTTCTTCATCAACTCCCTCGTCATCACGCTGCCCGCGGTGGTCATCCCGATCACGCTCGCCCTGCTGGCCGCGTACGCGTTCGCGTGGATCGAGTTCCCCGGTCGCGACTGGCTCTTCGTCGCGGTGTTCGCCCTGCAGATCGTGCCGATCCAGGTCACCCTGATCCCGCTCCTGCAGGACTACGTGAACTGGGGCCTCAACGGCTCGTTCTGGCCCATCTGGCTCTCGCACTCCATCTTCGCGCTGCCGCTGGCGGTGTTCCTGCTGCACAACTTCATGCGCGACATCCCCAAGTCGCTCATCGAGGCGGCGCGCGTCGACGGGGCCGGGCACGTCAAGATCTTCTTCCAGGTCCTGCTGCCGCTGCTCACCCCGGCCATCGCGGCGTTCGGGGTGTTCCAGTTCCTGTGGGTCTGGAACGACCTGCTCGTCGCGCTGACCTTCGGCAGCTCGCAGACCACCGCTCCGCTGACCGTCCGCCTGGCCGAGATGGTCGGCTCCCGCGGCACCGAGTGGCACCTGCTCACCGCAGGTGCGTTCATCACGATCATCGTCCCGCTCGTGGTGTTCCTGTCCCTGCAGCGCTACTTCGTCCGCGGCCTGCTCGCGGGCAGCGTCAAGGGCTGACCAGCCGACCGGCGGCACCGCTCGGCACCGCTCGGCACCGCCCACCACCTGGTCCACCCGAACGGCCCGGAGCCCACGCTCCGGGCCGTTCGGCATCCCGGTGGGCCGGTTGCCCAGGCATCCCCTAAGGTCCGACCCCGCCCCGCCGATCATCCATGGGACGTGATCACCGTGATCACGTCCGGACCTCGATGGAGGCGCAGTGAGCGGCACGACTGACGGTGCGGACGGGATGGACGAGATCGTCCAGGAGTTCCTGGTGGAGAGCCACGAGAACCTGGACCAGCTCGACCGGGACTTCGTCGAGCTCGAGCAGGACCCGCACTCGCGCGACCAGCTGGCCAGCGTCTTCCGCACCATCCACACCATCAAGGGCACCAGCGGGTTCCTCGGCTTCGGCAACCTGGAGAAGGTCACGCACGTCGGCGAGAACCTGCTGGCCAAGCTGCGTGACGGCGACCGCACCCTGGACGCGGCGACCACCGACGTCCTGCTGCAGATGGTCGACGCGGTCCGCGCCGTCCTGGCCGAGATCGAGGCCACGGGCGTGGACGCGGCCTGCGACGTGAGCGAGGCCGTCGAGGCCGTCCGCGCGATCCTCTCCTCGCCCCCCGCCGACCCGCAGGAGCCCCAGGTGCAGCGTGACCCCGAACGGTCGTCCCTCGGCGAGATCCTCGTCGACGAGGGCGTCGTGACCCCCGAGATCGTCGGCGCGGCGCTCGGCGCCCAGGTCGCCGGCGACCCCCGCTCGCTCGGCGAGATCCTGGCCGAGGCCGAGGTGGTCTCCGAGGAGCAGGTCAGCCGCGCCCTGGGCGAGCAGACCAAGAAGCGCTCGGCCGTCGAGTCGTCCATCCGTGTCGACGTCGACGTCCTCGAGAACCTGATGCAGCTGGTCGGTGAGCTGGTGCTGTCCCGCAACCAGGTGCTGCAGCTGGCGGCCGACTCCTCCGACGCCGACCTCGTCCGCTCCGCCCACCGCCTCGACCTCATCTCCTCCTCGCTGCAGGAGGCCGTGATGAAGACCCGGATGCAGCCGATGGACTACCTGTGGGCCAAGCTCCCGCGCGTCGTCCGCGACCTGTCCGCGCAGTGCGGAAAGGAGCTGGACCTGGTCATGCACGGCCGCGAGACCGAGCTCGACCGAACCCTGCTCGACGCCGTCAAGGACCCGCTCACCCACCTGGTCCGCAACTCCGTCGACCACGGCATCGAGACGCCGGAGGAGCGCGAGGCCACCGGCAAGGCCCGCCGCGGCACCCTGACGCTGCGGGCGTACCACGAGTCCGGCCAGGTCGTGATGGAGATCGGCGACGACGGCAAGGGCATCAGCCCCGACGTCATCGGCCGCAAGGCGGTCGAGAAGGGCCTGGTCAGCGCGGACGAGCTGGCGGCCATGAGCCGTCGCGCCGTCCTCGACCTGATCTTCCGACCCGGCTTCTCCACCGCCGACGCCGTGACCAACGTGTCCGGGCGCGGCGTCGGGATGGACGTGGTGCGCACCAACATCGAGAAGATCGGCGGCAGCGTCGACCTGACCAGCACCCCGGGCCACGGCACCGTCATGCGGGTCACCATCCCGCTGACGCTGGCCATCATCCCGGCCCTCATCGTCCGCCAGGGCGAGGAGCGCTACGCCATCCCGCAGGCCAACCTGCTCGAGCTGGTCCGGATGAACCCCGACGACCCGACCAAGGGCGTGGAGTACGTCGCGGGCGTGCCGGTGCACCGGCTGCGCGGTCGCCTGCTGCCGCTGCTGGACCTGGGCGAGCAGCTGGGCGCGGACTCCGAGCGCCGGGCCGAGGCGACCATCGCGGTCCTGCGCAGCGACAACAACGAGTTCGGCCTGGTCGTGGACGAGGTCCTGGAGACCCAGGAGATCGTGGTCAAGCCGCTCGGCACCGCCCTCACCTCGCTGCAGCTGTTCGCGGGTGCCGCGGTGATGGGCGACGGCCGCATCGCGCTGATCCTCGACGTCCTGGGCCTGGCCGGGGCCGGCCGGGTGTCGCACTCCGCGGCCAGCATCACCTCCTCCATGCAGGAGGAGGCCGGCCTGCTGGCCGAGGAGTCCGACCTGCGCAGCCTGCTCGTGGTCCGCACCGACGGCGCCCGCAACGTCGCCGTCCCGCTGGAGCACGTGGCGCGTCTGGAGGAGGTGCCGGTCACCGCCCTGGAGACCGTCGGCTCCACCACCGTCGTGCAGTACCGCGGCGACCTGCTGCCCGTCGTCGAGGTCGACAGCGGCTGGGGTGGTGGCTTCGTACCCCACCAGGGCGGCGCCCCGGGCGAGGAGTCCTACGGCCAGGAGCCGTCCAACCACGTCCCCACCGTCACGCTGGTGGTCTACCAGCACGGCGAGCGCCTGGTCGGGCTGCGCGTCAAGGAGATCGTCGACATCGTCGAGGTCCCCCTGGTGCTGTCCCCGATCGGCGCCCGCAGCGGCAGCCTCGGCTCGCTCGTCGTCAACGGCCACATCACCGACGTCCTCGACGTCGCGGCGCTGGCCGCCCCGTTCACGGCCGAGGAGGCCTCGTATGCCCGCTGACCTGCTCCCCGTGACCGCCGCTCCCACGGCTACCACCGGGTCGACCGACGCCGGCGGCGAGGTGACCACGGACCTGATCCAGTACTGCACGTTCTGGGTGGACGAGCTGTACCTCGGCATCGACGCCCTGACCGTGCAGGAGGTGCTGCGCAACCCGGGCCTGACCCCGGTCCCCCTGGCCCCGCCGGCCGTCCGCGGCCTCATCAACCTGCGCGGGCAGATCGTCACGGCGATCGACCTGGGCGCCCGGCTCGGCCGCACCCCGACCGAGCGGCGGATGAACGTCGTCGTCCGCACGGGCGACGGCTCCGCGAGCCTGCTCGTAGACAAGATCGCCGACGTGGTCCAGGTGCCGCGCGCCGGCCACGAGGCGGTGCCGACCACGCTGTCCGGCGTCGCCCGCGAGCACCTCAAGGCCACCTGCCCGCTGGAGTCCTCGCTGCTGCTGATCCTCGACGTCGCCCGCGTCACCACCTTCCGCAAGGACGCCGACCCCGCTCGCTGAACGTCCCCCGGCTGTCGCCCCCGTCCCCGCCCGCCAGACCCCCTAGGAGCACCTCGTGAGCACCACCACCACCACCGTCCGCAGACCGGGTCCCCGGTCCGTCGCCAACTGGAGCCTGGCGGTCAAGATCGCCGTCGTCGCCGCCGTCTCCCTCCTGGTCCTGGGCGGCATCGCCGCCTCCAACCAGTACATGAGCGGCATCCGGGGCGACGCCAACGCCGAGTTCCGGACCATCGCCGACGCCGAGGGCGAGGTGCTGCTGCTGTCCAACCGCGCCTCGGAGATCAAGGCCGGCGCCTACCTGGTGGCGCTCAGCGGTGACATCGAGAAGGCCCAGGCCGACCTGGTCGAGGACAGCGGGACGGTGGACGAGCTGTTCGCAGAGCTCGACGCCCTCGAGTTCCCCGCCGAGCAGCAGGCGCTGGTCGACACCCTGCGTGGCGATTTCGTCACCTACACCGCAGCGGTCGGCACCTACCTGGACGCCGTCGAGGCCGAGCCCGCCCAGGCCACCGACCTGTGGCCCGCGGTGCTCGAGGCCGAGGGGGCGATCGACGACTCCATCGACGCCACCACCGAGGTCATCAACACCGCCCTGGCCGACACCGACGCCCGTGCGTCGTCCATGGCCGGCACCACCAGCCTCGTGCTGTGGACCAGCGTGGCCGTCGGCACGCTGCTGGTGGGCCTCGCGTCGTTCCTGCTCTACCGCCTCACCGCCCCGCCGCTGCTGTCCACGGTCAAGGCGCTCGAGACGCTCGCGTCGGGCGACCTGCGGGTCAAGGCCGAGCTGGGCCGCACCGACGAGGTCGGCCGGATCGGCACGGCCGTCGACGGGCTCGCGGCCACCCTGCGCGAGTCGCTGGGCCAGGTCCAGGCCGGGGCCGGTGAGCTGCTGAGCTCGTCGGAGCAGCTGTCGGGCGCGTCGACCGAGGTGGCCGCGGCCGCCGAGGAGTCCAGCCAGCAGGCCAACGTGGTGGCCGCCGCCGCCGAGCAGGTCACCCGCAACGTGCAGACCGTCGCGGCCGGCGTCGAGGAGATGGGCCAGTCCATCCGTGAGATCGCGCAGAACGCGCAGGAGGCCGCCTCGGTCGCCGGCGACGCCGTGTCGGTGGCCGGCGAGGCCAACGAGATCGTCAACCGCCTCGGCGAGTCCAGCCAGCTCATCGGCGAGGTCGTCCGCGTCATCACCTCGATCGCCGAGCAGACCAACCTGCTGGCCCTCAACGCCACCATCGAGGCCGCCCGCGCCGGTGAGGCCGGCAAGGGCTTCGCGGTCGTCGCGACCGAGGTCAAGGAGCTGGCCACGCAGACCGGCAAGGCGACCGAGGACATCGGCCGCCGCGTCACCGCGATCCAGTCGGACTCCTCCGACGTCGTCGTCGCGATCGAGAGGATCGAGTCGACGATCGCCCGCATCCACGACATCCAGACCACGATCGCGTCGGCGGTGGAGGAGCAGACCGCCACCACGTCCGAGATGGGCCGCTCGCTGTCCGAGGCGGCCGCGGGCTCCGGCGAGATCGGCGCCGGCATCACCGCCGTCGCGGCCGCGGCGGAGGAGTCCTCGGCCCAGGCGCAGACCAGTGCCGAGCACACCCGCGGGCTGAGCGCGCTGAGCGAGCAGCTCAACGCCACGGTCGCCCGCTTCACCCTGTGACCGACCGGTCCGGGGACCACCTCCGGCGCTGACCCGGTGGCGTGAACCACGCCACCGGGTGGTGCCGTCGGGGACCTCACGCGTCACGATGACCGGGTGGTCTACAGCCTGACCAACGCCAGCGCCCTCGGCCTCGACCTCGTCCGCAGCCCGGGCGGCGTCGAGGCCGCCGGGGTGCTGCTGCGAGGGCTGCTCGCGCCCGGCCACGGCCCGGACCCGTCGCGGTCGCCGGGCCACGACCCGTCCCGACCGCCGGGCCACGACCCGTCGCGGCCGCCGGTCCGGGGTCCCGCCGACCTGGCCGTGGCCCGGGTGCGGGCCCTCACCCTGGCCGGGCCCGGGGGACCCACCGTGGTCGACCTCACCGGTGGCGAGGAGCCCGCAGGCGACGCCGACGAGCTGGCCCGCACCCTGCGCCGGATGCTCCGCCGGCTCGGCACCGTGTCGTTCGGCACGGTCGGGGACCTGATGGCCCTGGCCGCCGGGCTGCCGCGCCGGGTGGACCCGGGCGCTGCGGCGTCGGCGGACGAGCCGTCGTTGCAGGTCCTCGACGTCCTGCAGGTGGAGCGCGGCCAGGTGCTGGCCGACGCCGTCCTCGCCGCCGTGGTCCGGCACCGGGACGACCCCGCCGCCCCCGTCCTGGCCCGCGCCCTGACGCAGCGCCTCGACCCCGGTGGCGACCTGCCCCCGGCCCTGCCGCCGGCCCCGACCCCAGGGCGGGCGCTGCTGCCGGGGGCCTCACCGGTGGTGCAGCGGACCGCGGAGCTGCTGCAGCGCATCGCCGCCGTCGAAGACCCGCTGTCGTTGCTGCCGCCGCACGGCCCGGCCCCGCACGTCTGGGCCCAGCACATGCACGAGGCCGCGTGGGCGGTGGAGACGACCGGGCGGACCCGGGTGGCGGCCGCCGCCCAGCTGGACCTGCTGCGCTGCCTGGACCTGGCCGGGGTGGACGCCGCCACCTGCCTGTCCGGGGCCTGGAACACCTGCAGCGCCGCGGTGCAGGCCCACGTCGTCGCCGACGTCCTCGCCGCCGACAGCTGGACGGTCCTCACGGCCGACCTGCTGGACGCCCTCGGGGTGACGCCCCTCAACTCGGGACCCGACCTGCCGATCTGATCACCTAGCGGCCCGTGCGGCCGGTCAGCAGGTGGAGGACCGCGGTGGCTCAGAGCCGACCCAGGATCAGGGTCGTGTCGGTCGACGACTCCGTCGTCGTCCGCCGACTCGTGTCCGACGTGCTGCAGTCCGACCCCGAGATCGAGGTCGTCGCCACCAGCAGCAACGGCCGGCTCGGGGTGGACGCCGTCCGCCGGCTGCAGCCGGACGTCGTGGTCATGGACATCGAGATGCCCGTCATGAACGGCATCGAGGCCGTCCGCGAGATCCGCACGACCGACCGGCGCACGCCCATCATCATGTTCTCGACCCTCACCGATCGCGGAGCCCGCGCCACGTTCGAGGCGCTCGACGCCGGGGCCACCGACTACGTCACCAAGCCCGGTCAGGCCTCGGCCGTGGGCAACGGCCTGGAGGCCGTCCGCGCCGAGCTCATCCCCAAGGTCCGCGCCCTCGCCGGGCGCCCGGCGCGTCCTTCCGTCGCCCCGCGCAGCGCCCTGGCCGCCGCCCGTGCGGCCGCCGCGGCCGCGGTCCCCGCACAGGCCGGCGGGTCCAACGGCTGGCTGGCGAACGCCCGCACCCCGCTCATCCGCCGTCACCCCTCGCTCATCGCGATCGGCTCGTCCACCGGTGGACCCGAGGCCCTGGCCCGCGTCCTGGGGGCCCTGCCCGTGTCGCTCACGGTGCCGGTCGTCGTGGTGCAGCACATGCCGGCCGAGTTCACGCAGCTGCTGTCCGAGCGGCTCGACCGGACCTGCGCCGTGCGGGTCCGTCACGCCGAGGACTCCGAGCCGCTGCAGCCGGGCACGGTCGTCATCGCCCGCGGCGGCCGGCACCTGGAGGTCGTGCGGGAGCAGGGCCGGCTGGTCAGCCGGCTGTCGGACGCGCCCGCCGAGAACTTCTGCCGGCCCGCCGTCGACGTCCTGGTCCGCTCCGTCGCGCGCTCCGTCGGCGGCAGCGTCCTGGCCGTCGTCCTCACCGGCATGGGGTCCGACGGGACCGCCGGCGCCGCGGACCTCGCCGCCGCCGGCGCGACCCTCTGGGCCCAGGACGAGGCCACCTCGGTGGTCTGGGGCATGCCGGGCAGCCTGGTCGGGGCCGGGCTGGCCGGCTCGGTCATGCCGCTACCGGCCATCGGGCCCGCGCTGGCCCACGCCGTCACCCCTCCGGTGCGGGCCACGGCCCTCGCCGCCGTCGTGCCCGCCCCCGCGATGCCCGCTGCCGTTCGCACCACGGCCGTGCGCACCGCCCCACCCATGATCGGAGAGACCCGTGCCTGACCCACGCGCCACCGCCGGAGCCGCTCCATCCCGCCCGGTCCCCATGACCCCGGCGGACGCCGTCTGGCTGCGCGACCTCGTCCGGCGACGTTCCGCGATCGTGCTCGACGAGTCGAAGCAGTACCTGCTGGACACCCGGCTCGCGCCCCTGGTCCGCAGCGGCGGGTACGCCAGCGTGGGTGAGCTCGTCGCCCGGGCCCGGGCGGGCGACCGCCACGTCACCGGGCTGATCGTCGACGCCATGACGACCAACGAGACGTCGTGGTTCCGGGACAACGGCCCCTTCGAGGCGCTGCGCACCGTGGTCCTGCCGGCCCTGGTCCGCGAGCGGTCCGCCGAGCGCCGGATCCGGATCTGGTCGGCCGCCTGCTCCTCCGGCCAGGAGGCGTACTCGATCGCCATGATCTGCACCGAGGTCCTGCCCGCGGGCTGGACCGTCGAGATCGTCGGGACCGACCTGTCCCCGGCCATGGTCGAGCGGGCCCAGGCCGGTCGCTACTCCCAGCTGGAGGTCAACCGCGGCATGCCGGCGCCGCACCTGGTGCGCTGGTTCGCGCGGGACGGGTCGCACTGGCAGGTGTCGCCGCAGCTCAAGGCCATGACGAGCTTCCGGGAGGGCAACCTCGCGATGCCGTTCGCCGACCTGGGTCGCTTCGACGTCGTCATGCTGCGCAACGTCCTCATCTACTTCGACGGGGCCACCAAGACCGACATCCTGCGCCGCACGCGCGGCGTGACCCGGCCCGACGGGTTCCTGTTCCTCGGCGCCGCGGAGACCGCCCTCGGGATGGACGTCGGCTGGTTCCGCGAGCAGGCCGCCGGGACGTCGCTGCTGCGGCCCGAGGGGGCGACCCCCGTGGCCGCGTCCCCGCCGCGGGCCGGTGCCGTGCCGAGCCCCGGCCCGGGGCGACCGCCGGCGACCGTCCCCCCGCCTCGCCCGGCGGCCCGGGTCTCGCTGCCCCCTCTGCCCACCCCCGCGCGGACGAGCACGTCCTTCGCACCCCGCCCCCACCCGAACACCCTCAGCCTCGGAGGCCGCTGATGCACGCCCTTGTCGTGGACGACTCCCGGGCGATGCGCCGCATCGTCGCCGGGATCCTCACCACCCTGCACTTCCAGACCGTGGAGGCCGACAACGGCGCCACGGCCCTCGCCGAGCTCGAGCAGCTCACCGCGGCCGACAGGGTCCCAGCGTTGGCCTGCATCGACTGGAACATGCCGGTGATGGACGGGCTGGAGCTGGTCTCGGCCATCCGCGCCGACCGCCGCTGGCGCGACATCACTCTCATGATGGTCACGACCGAGAGCGAGCACGGCCAGATCGTGCGCGCACTGGCCGCCGGGGCCCACGAGTACCTCATCAAGCCGTTCACCGCGGACGCCATGGCCGACAAGCTCCGCTACCTGGGCCTGGTCCCGGCCGAGGTGAACGCGTGAGCGTCGACGGCGAGGTCCTCGCCGAGCTGACGCAGGCGGTCTGGGAGTCCTTCGTGGACGCCGAGATGCCGCTGGTGGACCTCTACGACGCGCCCCTGGAGACCGGTCCCGACGGCGTCGTCGTCGGCACCATCGCCATCCACGGCCCCGAGGCCGGCCGGGTCAACGTGGCACTGCCCGCGCAGGCCGCGTCGGCCGCCGCCGCCCGGATGTTCGACATCGACCCGTCGGCCGTGGCCGAGGCCGACGTCCACGACGCCACCGGCGAGCTCGCCAACATGATCGGCGGCAACGTCAAGGCGATGCTGGCCGGCGAGCACCACCTGGGGCTGCCGTCGGTCACCGTCGCCCCGACCGACCCCTACGACGCCGTCGCGTCGGCCACCTTGCTGTGGGGCGAGCACACCCTGCTCGTCACGCTCGACCGAGCCCCCGGAGGCACGTCATGAAGGTCCTCGTCGTGGACGACTCGCGCGTCATGCGCCAGATCGTGGTCCGCACCCTGCGCCAGGCGGGCTTCGACGGCGTCGACGTCGTCGAGGCCACCAACGGGGCGGAGGGGCTCGACGTCGTGCAGGCCGAGCGCCCCGACATCGTCCTGTCCGACTGGAACATGCCCGAGATGACGGGCATCGACTTCCTCACCAGCCTGCGCGCCCGCGGCGACGACACCCCCTTCGGTTTCGTCACCTCCGAGGGCTCCCCGGAGATGCGCGAGCGGGCCTCCGGGGCCGGCGCGCTGTTCCTCATCGCCAAGCCGTTCAACGCCGACACGTTCGCCGACACGCTCAGCCCCATCCTGGGCTGAGCAGGACCAGGAGCACCCCATGGCCTTCACCATCACCCCCCTCGTCGTCCCGGTCCCCACCCTGAAGGGCGTCCGTGACCTGCTGGGCGACCTGACCGGCAAGGAGATCGAGGTCGCCTCCGGGGCCGAGCCGGTCGCCGTCGGCGGCGACTCCGGCTCGGTAGTCGGGCTCTACGTCGACGCCGAGCTGACAAGCCGGGCGGTCATCGCGTTCGACCTGAGCCTGGCCGCCTACACCGGGGCCGCGCTCGGGCTCGTCCCGCCGGGCGGCGCCCAGGACGCGGTCGACTCCGGTGCGCTGCCGACGACGCTGCTCGAGAACTGCACCGAGGTCCTCAACATCATGGCGTCGCTGTTCAACCAGGTGCGGGCCCCGCACCTCAAGCTCTACGCCACCTTCGCGCCCGGTGAGCAGCTGCGCCCCGACGTCCGCGACCTCGCCGTGCGCTCCGCGCCCCGCGACGACATCAGCATCGACATCGCCCGCTACGGCACCGGCCGGATGTCCGTCGTCGTCGTCCCCTGACGCCGCCTCAGGGGCGGGGGAGGAGCTCGACCGGGACCGTGGGGTCCCAGGCGGGAGGCACCAGGGCGACGGCGTCGGCGGCGGCGAGGCCGCGCAGCTGCGCGGGTCCGGACGGGCCGGAGGGCTCGACCTGGCCGGGCCCTGCGTGGCGGACCGGCACCAGCGAGCTGACCGGTCGGCCGCGCTGCTCCCAGCCGAGCAGCAGCGCGCGCGCCGGTGCGACTGGCGCCGCGCCCGTCATGCCCTCCAGCAGGGGGTGCAGCAGCACCAGCAGCGCGGCGACGGCGGCCAGCGGGTTGCCGGGCAGCCCGACCAGGGGGCGGCCGTCGGGCAGCTCGGCCAGCACCTGCGGGTGCCCGGGCCTCACCGCGACCCCGTCGACCACCAGCCGCGCCCCGACCTGCGCCAGCCAGGGCCGCAGCCGGTCGGCCGGCCCGGCCCCGGCCATGCCGCAGGTGAGCAGCACGTCGGCGTCGCTGCGCAGCATGGCCTCCAGCGCGGCGTCCAGCTCGCCGACACCGTCACCGCAGCGGTCCAGACCGCCCAGGCGCCCGCCCAGGACGCGCACCGCGTCGGGCAGCAGCGGCCCGACCGCGTCCCGGACCTGACCGGGCGCGGGCAGCCCGGAGGTGAGGATCTCGTCGCCCGTCACCAGCGCCCGCACCTGCGGGGGTCGGCGCACCAGCAGGGTGTCGGTGCCCGTGCTGGCGGCCAGGCCCGCGACCGACGCGGTGACCAGGCGCCCGGCGTCCAGCAGCACGTCGTCGGCGGAGCACTCCTCGCCGCGGGGGCGGACGTGACGCCGACCAGGCTCCTGGCCGACGAGCCGGAGCACGCCCGCGGTGACCGTGACGACCTCCACCGGCAGCACGCGCTCGCAGCCGGCAGGGACGAGTGCGCCCGTCGCGACCTCCACGGCGTCTCCGGTCCTCATCGGCGCGGCGGACGCGCCGCCGGCCAGCACCCGACCGCGCACCTGCCACGGTCCCCGTCCCGCGACGGCGAAGCCGTCCATGGCGGACGCGTCCGCGACGGGGACGTCGGAGCGGGCCAGGAGCGGTTCGGCCAGCACGCAGCCGAGGGACGCCGCGACGCCCGCGGGAGCTGCGGGCAGCAGCCGACCCACGCCGAGCGAGCGCGCCAGCCCCCGGGCCACGTCCACGTCGGCCCCGGGGCCGTGGTCACGATCACCCGGTCGGCCGGGCTCGCCCGACCCCGCGGGAACGCCCGCGGCGGCGCCTCCCGGCGTGTCCCCGGACTCCCCGACCGCCCCGGACGACCCGAGGGGGCCGGCCAGGGCGGTCGCGTCCTGCGGGCTCAGCGCGCCACCGGCACCGGTGCGTCGGCCCGGGCCACGAGCCGGATCACCAGCGACTTGCTCGCCGGGGTGCCGCTGATGTCGGCCTTGTGGCCCAGCGGCACCAGCACGTTGGTCTCCGGGTAGTACGCCGCGGCGCAGCCCCGGGCGGTGGAGTAGGACACCAGGCGGAAGTTCTCGGCCACGCGGTCGTGGTCGGTGAACTCGCTGACGATGTCGACGTGCTGACCGTCGACCAGGCCCAGCTCGCGCATGTCCTCGGGGTTGACGAACACCACCCGGCGACCGTCGCTGATGCCGCGGTATCGGTCGTCCAGGCCGTAGATCGTGGTGTTGAACTGGTCGTGGCTGCGCAGCGTCTGCAGCAGCAGGCGCCCCGCCGGCACGTGGGGGAACTCCAGCTCGTTGGCCGTGAACGTGGCCTTGCCGGCCTTGGTGTTCCAGCGCCGCTCGCGGGCCGCGTGCGGCAGGACGAAGCCGCCGGGCCGGGCGATCTTGGCCTCGAAGTCGTCGAAGCCGGACACGACGCGCTCGATGCGCGCCCGGATGGTCCGGTAGTCGTCCTCGAACGCCTGCCAGTCCGCGTCGAGCCGGCCACCGAGGACCCGCCGGGCCAGTCGGCAGACGATCGCGACCTCGGACAGCAGGTGCTCCGAGGCCGGCTTGAGCCGACCGCGGGTGGCGTGGACGGCGCTCATCGAGTCCTCGACCGTGACGACCTGCTCGCCCGACCGCTGCACGTCGACCTCGGTGCGGCCCTTGGTGGGGAAGATGAGGGCGGTGCCGCCGGTGACGACGTGCGAGCGGTTGAGCTTGGTCGACACCTGGACCGTCAGCTCGCAGCCGCGCAGCGCGGCCTCGGTGACGTCGGTGTCCGGCGTCGCCCGGACGAAGTTGCCGCCCATCCCCATGAAGAACTTCGCCTTGCCGTCGCGCATCGCCTCGATGGCCGCGACGGTGTCCATGCCGTGCTCGCGCGGGGACGCGAAGGCGAACTCCTTGTCGAGGGCGTCGTGGAAGTCCGACGGCATCCGCTCGAAGATGCCCATGGTGCGGTCGCCCTGGACGTTGCTGTGGCCGCGGACGGGGCAGACGCCCGAGCCCGGCCGGCCGATGTTGCCCTGGACCAGCAGCAGGTTGACGACCTCGCGGAGCGTCTTGACCGAGTGCTTGTGCTGCGTCAGGCCCATGGCCCAGCAGACGACGGTGCGCTTGGACGCGGCGAACCGGTCGGCCAGGCCCTGGATGACCTCACGGGTCAGCCCGGTGGCGGTCAGGACGTCGTCCCAGTCCAGCTCGGACAGCTGGGCCGCGTACTCCTCGTAGCCGGAGGTGTGGGCCTCGACGAAGGCCCGGTCGACGATGCTGCCGGGGTTCTCGCGCTCCTTGTCGAGCAGGAGGCGGCCGACGGCCTGGAACAGCGCCATGTCGCCGCCGACGCGGACCTGCACGAAGTCGTCGGCCAGCTCGGTGCCGGCCAGCAGGCTGACCGGCTTCTGCGGGTTCTTGAACTTGATCATGCCGGCCTCGGGCAGCGGGTTGACCGTGACGATCACCGCGCCGTTCTTCTTGGCCTTCTCCAGCGCGCTGAGCATGCGCGGGTGGTTGGTCCCGGGGTTCTGGCCCGCGACCACGATCAGCTCGGCCTCGTAGATGTCCTCGAGCATGACCGAGCCCTTGCCGACGCCGATCGTCTGGCCCAGCGCGGAGCCGGAGGACTCGTGGCACATGTTGGAGCAGTCGGGCAGGTTGTTGGTGCCGTAGCCGCGGACCAGCAGCTGGTAGAGGAACGCAGCCTCGTTCGACGTCCGTCCGGAGGTGTAGAAGACGGCCTCGTCGGGGGAGGGGAGCGCCTTCAGGTGGTCCGCGACGAGGTCGAAGGCCTCGTCCCACCCGATGGGCTCGTAGTGCGTGGCGCCCTCACGCTTGACGACCGGGTGGGTGATGCGGCCCTGCTGGCCGAGCCACCAGTCGGTCTTGGTCTCGAGGTCGGCCAGGGAGTGCTCGGCGAAGAAGTCCGGGGTCACCCGACGGAGCGTCGCCTCCTCGGCCACGGCCTTGGCGCCGTTCTCGCAGAACTCCGCGGGGGAGCGCTCGTCCGGGTCCGGCCAGGCGCAGCCCGGGCAGTCGAAGCCGTGCTTCTGGTTGAGCCGGAGCAGGGTCCGCCCGGTCCGGACCGTCCCCATCTGCTGCCACGACAGCTGCAAGGACTTGGCCACCGCGGGGATCCCCGCGGCGTACTCCTTGCGTTCCTCGACGGTCAGGTCGCTGTCGTCGAAGTCCTCGCGGGGGGCCTTGGTGGCCACGGGCTCTCCTCTGGTCGGTGCCGGGTGTGCCGTACTGGTCTGCCTCGAGTGTGCGGTCAGCCGAACAGCGCCGCGACGCGGACCGCGGTCTCGCCGACGCCGTAGACCAGCGCGGCGCCGACGAGCACCCACAGGGCGATCGCGGCGGTGCGCTCGGCGCCCTCGGACGCGCTCGAGTGCTGACGGGGTGTGGTGGCGGGGGTGGAGTGGTCGCTCATCAGGGTCTCCTGGGGTCTCAGCGCTCGCCCACGACAGCGGGCTCGGTGGCGGCGGACGGCTCGTGGAAGCGGCTGGACACGGGGCGCACCAGCAGGTTGGCGACGAACCCGACGACCAGGACGCCGACCATGATCGACAGCGACAGGGTGTACAGGTCCGCGCCCTCGGCGCCGCGGCGGGTCTGCAGGTCGATGATCGAGCTGACGATGATCGGCCCGGCGATGCCGGCGGCGGACCAGGCCGTGAGCAGACGGCCGTGGATGGCGCCGACCTGGTACCCGCCGAACATGTCCTTGAGGTAGGCGGGGATCGTGGCGAACCCGCCGCCGTAGAAGCTGAGGATCACGACGGTGAGCAGCACGAACACCGGCAGCGACAGCGTGCCGAACAGCGTGACGAGCAGGTACAGGACCGCCCCGACGCCCAGGTACATGATGTAGGTGTTCTTGCGGCCGATGACGTCCGAGGTCGACGACCAGATGATCCGGCCGGCCATGTTGGCCAGGCTCAGCAGACCGACGAAGCCGGCGGCCTCGGCCGGGCCGACGGAGTCGCCGAAGAACGACTGGATCATGGGGGAGGCCTGGGCGAGGATGCCGATGCCGGCGGTGACGTTGCAGAACAGGACGACCCACAGCAGGTAGAACTGCGGCGTCCGGATGGCGTTCTTGGCGCTGACGTTCGCGGTGGTCCGCATCGAGCCGGAGTCGGACGCGGTGGGCGGGGTCCAGCCCTCGGGCTTCCAGTCCTTGGACGGGACGCGGACGACGTAGGCGCCCAGGCTCATCAGGACGGCGTAGGTGACACCGAGCACCACGAACACCGGGACGAGGGCGTCCTCGGGGTTGTCGGCGAAGACGCCCAGCAGCCGGTTGCTCAGCGGGGACGCGACCAGCGCGCCGCCGCCGAAGCCCATGATCGCCAGCCCGGTGGCCAGACCGGGACGGTCCGGGAACCACTTGATCAGCGTTGAGACCGGCGAGATGTAGCCGATGCCCAGGCCGATGCCGCCCAGGAACCCGTAGCCGAGGTAGACCAGCCAGAGCTGGCCGGTGGAGATGCCGACCGCGGCGATCAGGAACCCCACGCTCCAGCAGGCCGCGGACAGGGCCATCGCCTTGCGCGGGCCGTTCCGCTCCACCCAGGTGCCACCGAACGCGGCCGACAGGCCGAGCATGACGATGGCGATCGAGAAGATGACGGCGATCGGGGTGGCCTCGACGCCGAACCGGGTCTCCAGCGGGGAGTTGAACACGCTGAACGCGTACACCTGGCCGATGGACAGGTGGACGGCGAGGGCGGCCGGTGGCACGAGCCAGCGGTTGAACCCGGGACCGGCGACGGTCCGCTCACGGTCGAGAATGGCGAGCATCGTTGCTCCTCGGGGAGGGGGCTGCCGTGATGGGGATCACGGGACAAGGGACGGGTCTGTCTACGTGTCGTTCAACCTGCAAGCAATCTGAGGTTCCCGCCCGCCGGGTCGGGTGCGACGAACGGTAGCCAGGGCGCGACGAACGGTAGGTGGACCACCCGTGCGCCCCACGGGCTCAGGACCCGGGAGGCGGGCCCGCATACTTCCTGGGTGCCGATGACGAGCCGACGCCGTGTCCTGCGCCACGACACCACCACCGGCGTGACCACCCGTCGCCCCGACTCCCTGGCCGTGGAGGAGCCGCTCGAGGTCCGCCTGTCCGGCAAGGCGTTCACCGTCACGATGCGCACCCCGGGCCACGACATCGACCTGGCGCTGGGGTTCCTGGTCGGCGAGGGCGTCATCGGGGCGGCCGACGACGTGGTCACCGTCCGCTCGCTCGACGCCGCGGTGGACGTGGTCCTGGCCCCGCACGTCCCGCCGCCCGACCCGTCGCTGGAGCGCCACGTCTACACGTCCTCGGCCTGCGGGGTCTGCGGCAGCGCGTCGCTGGAGGCCGTCGACAAGGTGGCCAGGTTCGACGTGTCCACCGACCCCCGCCGGCTGGACCCCGCGCTCATCGCCGGGCTGCCGGACCGGCTGCGCGAGCGGCAGGCCGCCTTCGACTCCACCGGCGGGCTGCACGCGGCCGGTCTGGTCGACCCCGACGGCGAGCTCGTCGTCGTCCGCGAGGACGTGGGTCGCCACAACGCCGTCGACAAGGTCGTCGGCTGGGCGCTGCGCCAGGGGCGGGTGCCGCTGGTCGGCCACGTCCTGCAGGTCAGCGGCCGCGCCTCGTTCGAGCTGGTGCAGAAGGCGCGACTGGCGGGCATCCCCGCTCTGCTCGCGGTGTCCGCGCCGTCGTCGCTGGCCGTCGAGCTCGCCGACGACGCCGGCATGACTCTGGTCGGCTTCAGCCGGGGCGGCCGGTTCACGGCCTACACGCGCGCCGACCGGGTCGACCTGCCGCAGGAATGACACGGCCTGCCCCGGCGGTGGACGCGATCCACCGGGGCAGGCCGTGGGTTGGTGACCGGCCGGGCCCGTACGGGCCCGGCCGGCGGCAGGGGCGGCGCCGCCGGGGAAGCGGCGCCGGGCAGGGGAGGGGCTAGCGGAGGCCGGCGGCGCGGGCGGCGGCCCGGCCCCCGACGACGGGCAGCGTGATGCTGCTGCGAGGGGCCCCGATCGAGATCTCGGCCCCGTTCTGGTCCGCGACGCTCGAGTACCCGCTGTAGGAGCCGAGGATGACGACCCCGATCTGGTGACCGGTCTCGAACACGTAGTCCTCGGGCAGCAGCTCGAAGTCGAAGCGGTTCTCGGCGCCGGGGACCAGCGGGGTGGCCTCGGTGATGCTGTCGAGGTTGAGGGCGTCCTGGATGCCCTGCGTCACCATCTCCTGCGGGTTGCTGGCCACGGTCTTCTCGGTCTCGCGGTAGCAGGGGTCGTCCGCGGCGCTCGACAGGCCCCAGCAGGTCTCGGTCTCGGCGCCGAGCGTGCGGATGCCGTCGCCCGAGGTGCTGAACCGCTCCCGGGTGCCGTAGTCCACCAGCACCGCCGCGAAGTTCGTGTCGACGTCGTCGACCTTGGCCTGCAGCGTCACGTAGGGGCTGCCGGAGATGTGCAGCGGTGCGGTCAGCGGGGCGGAGCGGTAGACGAGCCGGTTGGGCTCGGCCGCTGCGGGCGGGGCGATGGCCTGCGTCCTGCTCATCCGGGTGGTGTCGGTGAACATCTGCCACGCCGAGCCGCGCCCGGGGGTCGTGCCCAGGCCGCCGGACCCGTTGTCCGTACCGGGCTTGAGGAAGATGTCGACCGGCGCGGTGCTCGGCAGCGGCCAGGTCGGGTGGGTCTCCCACTCGTCGGGGTTGCGCTCGATGTCCACCATCGGCTCGTCCATGATCCCGTTGTCGATGTCGAACAGCTCGTGGTCGAACCAGCGGTGCAGGGTGTCGACCCACTCCTCGCGACGGAAGTCGAACGGGTCGATGTGCCCGGTGCCGGTCAGCCACAGCTTGCGCTCGACGTCGTTCTCGGCGAGCAGGTCCCACCACTGCACCAGGTGGTCGGTCTTGACGTTCCAGTCGTTGAGGCCGTGCACGACGAACACGCTGGCCGTCACCTTGTCGGCGTCGGGCAGGTAGTTCCGCTCGTACCAGTACGGCGTGTAGTCGCCGGACTCGTCGCCGTCGTTCGCGCTCAGCTCCGCCCGGACCGGGGCGCAGTAGGCGCGTCGCGAGGGCGTCGTGACCGTGTTGGACAGGCTGGCCGGGTAGTTGGTGTTGAACCGGATGCCGTTGCTGCGCGAGTACAGGTACCAGTTCGAGATGGCCGAGATGGGGACGACGGTCTCCAGGCCCTCGACGCCCGTGGCGGCCGCGGCGTTGGCCAGGGTGCCGTCGTACGACTTGCCGATCATGCCGGTGCTGCCGTTGTGCCAGTCGGCGACGACCTCGTTGCCCGCGGCGTCGTGGCCGGGGCGGCGGCCGTTGAGCCAGTCGATCGCCGCCACGGCGGACAGGTTGTCGCCCACGCCGCCCGTGGTGGGGCAGCCGGTGCTGCCGCTGGTGCCGATCATGTCGAGCAGCATCACGGCGTACCCGCGCGGCACGAAGTAGTTGTCGTAGAACAGCGGCCACTTGTCCAGCAGGTCGTCGCCGTCGGTGTCCTGCTTGCACTCGGACTCGTTGCCGCGGCACGAGGTCACGTAGTACGGGCTGGCGTCCATGATGACCGGCGCCTTGTGCCCGTCCTCGGTCGCCGCCGGGCGCATGATGTCGAAGGCCACCACGTCCAGGACCCCGTCGGAGTCGCTGTCGACGTCCGAGGTGACGAACACCTTCTCGCGGATCGCGTCCTCGTAACCGAAGACCGGCTGCGTGACGCCCTCCTCGACGGTGAGCACCGGGGTCTCGACCTCGGTGCCCTGGGCGTTGGCCGGGGCGGCCAGGGTGGCCAGCAGCACGGTCGACAGGGCGGCCGCGAGGACCGCTGCCCCTCGACGCGCGTGACGTTGGCGGGACGGGCTGAGCTGCATGGGTCCTCCGACGGCCGTCGACCCCCGAGCGGGCCGCTGACGGAGTTCTATCGGGACTTCACGAACGATCGGTCAGTCGATACCGGATCGTTACACAACTGACCCACACGGCGGTTGTCGAAGGTCGGTACGTCCCTTTCGTCCCGGTCGTATCGATGCGACCGGACCCCCTGCGCACCCGGCAACCCACCCGGTTCAGCCGAGCAGGGCGGGGACCACCTCGCGCTCGAACAGCTCGATCCCGCTGGTGTCGTAGGCCGCCTCTGGGAAGTACAGGATCGGGTACGTCATGCCGGCCACGACCAGCGGTCGCAGCTTCTCGACCACCTGCTCCGGCGTCCCCACGGCCGGCAGGTCAGGGGCGTAGGACGCCGTCTCCCGCTCCAGCGCCCCGGGGGAGACGAGCCCCTCCAGCCGCGAGCGACGCCGGGCGAGGCGGTCGGCCACCTCGACCTCGTCCCGGCCGATCACGACGTTGTAGTTGGCGCTGCGGGTGATGGTCCCGAAGTCGCGGCCGAGGTCGCGGCAGTGGCCGGCGAGCACCTCCGACTTGTGGGTGAAGCCCTCGAGCGTGCCGTCGAAGTTGGTGTACTGCGCGTGCTCCGCGGCGATCCGCAGGGTCTTCCTCTCCCCGCCGCCGGCGATCCACAGCGGGATGCCGCCGTCCTGCAGCGGCAGCGGTCGGCACAGCGCGCCGTCGGTGCGGTAGTGCTCGCCCGCATAGGTCGAGGTGCCCTGGCTCCACAGCTGGCGCATGATCTCGACGCCCTCGCGCAGCATCGCCAGGCGCTCGCCCGCGCCGGGGAAGCCGTAGCCGTACGCGCGCCACTCGTGCTCGTACCAGCCGGCGCCGATGCCCATCTCGACCCGGCCACCGGAGATCACGTCGACGGTGGCGGCGACCTTGGCCAGGTAGGCGGGGTTGCGGTAGCCGGTGCAGGAGCACATCTGCCCCAGCCGGACCCGGTCGGTCACGGCCGCGAAGGCCGACATCAACGTCCACGCCTCGTGCGTGGCCTCCTGTGTCGGCTCCGGGACGGTGTGGAAGTGGTCGTAGACCCACAGCGACTCCCACGGGCCCGCGTCGGCCCGCCGGGCGAGGGACCGCATGGCGGCCCACTGCTGCGACGGGTCGATGCTGACCAGGTCGAGGCGCCAGCCCTGGGGGACGAAGAGGCCGAACCGCAGCGTCGCGTCAGTCATGGCCCGACCGTAGCCCGGGCCCCCCGCCTGCTCGGAGGCGCCGTCGGGGCTGCAACAGGCGAGGTGTCGATCTGTGACCGATCGGTGCCAGGCTGTTGTGACTCCGGTTTGTTAGCGATAACATCGCCACGTCGACGACGACACCGCCTACCCCGACGACGACGTCGGCCGTGCTCAGCCGCGGTCGCGTTCACCACCACGACCGGCCCCTCACCTCAGACCCGCCACCGGCCCCGGCCGGCGCGACGACGGGTCTGACGAGCGTGCCCCGACGCGCTCCCCTCCCACGTCACCGACGACGAAGGACTGACCCCGTGAGCGCACGCAGCAGACGATGGACGCGGCTGACGGCAGCCGTCGCCGCGACGACCCTCGGCGCGGGGCTGGTGGGCCTGACCGGTCCCGCCGCCGCGGCCGACGACCCGGCCCCGTGGGACCCCGACAGCGGCTACACCTCGACCGACCGTGGTGACGGCACCTACACCGTCCCGCTGCTGAACGCCGACGTGCCCGACGTGTCGGTGGAGATGGTTCCCGCGGCCGAGAACGACGAGGGTCGCGACCTCTACTACATGATCTCCACGACGATGCACCTGAGCCCGGGCGCACCGATCATGAAGTCCTACGACCTCGTCAGCTGGGAGATCGTCAACCACGTCTACGACCGGCTCGAGATCGGCGATGCGTTCTCGCTGCGCAACGGGGCCAACTCCTACGGCGCGGGGCAGTGGGCCTCGTCGCTGCGCTTCCACGAGGGCACCTGGTACGTCGCGTTCAACACCAACAACCTCGGTGGCTCGTTCATCTACCGCACCGGCGACATCGACGACGGCGTCTGGGAGCGGACCGCGCTGGGGCGGGCGTTCCACGACCCGTCGCTGTTCTTCGACACCGACGGCACGCCCTACGTCTTCTACGGCTCCGGGTCCACCAGCGCGGTCCGGCTCGACGACGACCTGACCACCGTCGTGGCCGAGTACCCGCAGGTCATCCGCCCCGCGGACTACCCGGGCTCCCCCTTCCTGGGGGGCCTGTTCGAGGGCGCCCAGGTGCAGTACATCGACGGCTACTACTACGTCGTCATCATCACCTGGCCGCCGGGGCAGGGCCGGCAGGTCGTGCTGTTCCGCTCGCAGGAGCTGCTCGGCCGCTACGCCACGGCCGACGGCAGCAACCCCTACGAGGTGCGCAGCGCGCTGAACAGCAACGGGTTCGCCCAGGGCAGCCTCGTGCCGGTCAACCGCGAGGACGGCACCACGGACTGGCACGGCATGTTCTTCCGCGACACCTTTCCCGTCGGCCGCATCCCCGCCCTGATCCCCGCCACCTGGACCGACGGCTGGCCGACCTTCGGCGACGACGGGGTGGTGCCCGTCAACGGGGTGTTCGAGAAGCCGATCGAGCTGAGCCCCGCCGAGGAGCTGCTCCAGCGCCAGCAGAGCCTCGTGGTGTCCGACGACTTCGCCAACGACGCCCCGCACCGGCCGTGGATGGACGAGCAGTGGGAGATCCCGGCCGCCCCCGACGTCGACGAGACCCTGCTCGGGGTCGAGCTGGTCGACAACGGCGGGTTCGAGGACGGACTGACCGACTGGTCGGCCAACGGCGCGGCGCAGCTGGCCGTCACCGGCGACGCCTACTCCGGCACGTCCGCCGTGGCGGTGACCGGACGCACCCTGACCGGCGACGGGCCGCTGCAGGACGTGTCCGGCAAGGTCCAGCACGGTGTCACCTACGAGGTGCAGGCCCGGGTGCGCTACGACGCGCCCGCGAGCCCGGCCACCAAGCAGTTCTTCGTCACGGCGCACTACGGCGGCGGGTCGTACAGCAACCTCGCCGGCGCCACCCTGACCCGTGGTGAGTGGGGGCTCGTCCGCGGCACGTTCACCGTGCCGGACGGCCAGAGCCTGGCCACGATGCGGCTGTTCGTCGAGACGCCGTGGACGTCGAACCCGGCCGCCGCGCCGGAGCAGCACCTGATGGATGTCCGGGTCGACGACGTGTCGCTGGTCGGGCAGCCGCTCACCACCGAGGAGCCGCACCCCGACGAGGTCGCCCCCAACGGCTCCCGCCTGGACGCCCGGTGGCAGTGGAACCACGCCCCGGACAACCGGTACTGGTCGCTGACCGACCGCGAGGGCTGGCTGCGGCTGACCAACGGGAAGGTCGTGACCGGCGACTACGTGTACGCCAAGCTGTCGAACCGGGCCGGGCTCACCTGGTTCGAGGAGGCCCGCAACACCTTGTCGCAGCGGACCTTCGCGCCGCGGCAGTCCGCGCAGACGACCATGGACGTCGCGGGCATGCGCGACGGTGACGTCGCCGGCCTCGCGGCCTACAACCGCGGCTTCTCCTACGTCGCGGTCAAGCAGGTCGACGGCGTCCGCACCCTCGGCGTGGTCAACCGGGTGCAGCCGTTCCCGGTCACCGTCGACCACGCCGCCACCGAGGCGTTCCTGCCCGGGACCACGGTCGCCCTGGGCGAGGCCACCCGGGTGCAGGTCAAGGCCGACCTCGACCTCGCGAACCCCACCGGGCAGCTGTGGACGACCTTCCACTACTCCCTCGAGGGGCAGCCGTGGACCCAGCTCGGTGCACGGGTCGGACCCCAGACCCTCGACGGCAGCCTGGCGCACTTCATGGGCCACCGGGTCGGGCTGTTCTCCTACGCGACCGAGCAGACCGGCGGCCACGTCGACTTCGACGACTACCTGCTCAGCGACATCCTGACCTCGCAGGGCCTCCCGCTGGACCGCAGCGACCTCGACGCGGCCGTGGCCCACGCGGAGGGCCTCCGGGCGGACGAGTACCCCGTCGGCGCCTGGCAGGTGATGCAGGCGGTACTGGCGGACGCGCGTGCGGCGCAGCAGTCGCCGGCGAGCACCCAGAACGAGCTCGACGCCCCCGAGCGGGCGCTGAGCTACGAGCTGGCCCGCCTCGGCGTGCTCCGGCAGCAGCCTGCGCTGGCCGTGGACGTCACGGTCACGGCGCGCTGCGCCGGGGGTGAGGTGCTGCTGCGGGTCCAGGCCCGCAACGACGAGCCGGTGCCGCTGGCGATGACCCTGTCCTGGGGCGACGTCATCCGGTCGACCAGGTCCGTCATGCCGGGCCGCCCTGCCCTGCACTCCATCGCGACCGGTCAGGTGAGCGTGCCGGCCGGCGAGCTGACGGTCGAGTCCGCCGTGACCGTCGACGGCGCCCCGGTGACCAGCACGACCACCGTCCCCGTGGCGGCGCGGTCGTGCGGCTGACCTCTTCCGCAGGTGGGGCCGGCGCGCCCCGCCGGCGACCCACCCCAGACCCCCTCGCGGCCAGGGCCGCGGGGGCCGCACCACCCCCTCAGGTACACCCGCACCCATCGAAGGAGCTGCTCGTGCAACGACGAACGAGGAGAAGCACACCGCGACGCATGGCAGTCGTCGCGGTCGTCGCCGCGGCGGCGCTCGTGTCGGGAGGCCTCGTGGCCGCCCCGGCCAACGCTGCCGCCGACCTGATCACCAACGGCGGGTTCGAGGACGGCCTGACGGGCTGGTTCGCCAACAACGGCAACGCGGCCGACCGGGCGCAGCTCACCATCACCGACGACGCGTACTCGGGCGAGGCCGCGGTGCGGGTCACCGAGCGCGGCACCACCGGCTCCGGGCCGATGCAGGACCTGTCGGGCAAGCTGGTCGCGGGCGAGACCTACGACCTGAGTGCCCGCATCAAGTACGACAACCCGGCCAGCCCGGCGACCAAGCAGTTCTTCATGACGATCCACTTCGGGGGCGGGTCGTACACGAACATGGGCAGCGTCACCGTGCCGCGCGGGCAGTGGGGCCTCATCGACTCCACGTTCACCATCCCGGCCGGTCAGAGCGTCACCACCGCGCGGGTGTTCCTGGAGACGCCGTGGGTGGCCAACCCGACCGAGGCGCCCGCCACGCACCTGATGGACTTCACGGTCGACGACGTCACCCTCGAGGGCGTCGAGCCCCCGCCGCCCCCGCCCCCGGCCTCGCGCACCATCGAGGTGGTGGGCAAGAACCCCGGTGACAGCAACCCGCTGATCTCGCACAAGTTCGGCGCCGACGGCTTCGGCCTGGTGGACGACGGCCGTGTGTACATGTACATGACCAACGACACGCAGGGCTACGAGCCCGATCCGGTGACGGGGATCTCCCCGTCGATCAACTACGGCGACATCAACCAGCTGACGCTGATCTCGTCGGAGGACCTGGTCAACTGGACCGACCACGGCGAGATCCAGGTCGCCGGGCCGAACGGCGTCGCGCCCTACACGAACAACTCGTGGGCGCCCGGCGCGGTGCAGAAGGTCGTCGACGGCGAGGAGAAGACGTTCCTCTACTACGCCAACGGCGGCGGTTCCAGCAACGTCATCGTCGGTGACTCCCCGCTCGGGCCGTGGAGCAACGAGCGCGACAGCACCCTGATCGACGGGCGCACGCCCGGCGCCGAGGCGGTCGCCTGGAAGTTCGACCCCGCGCCGTTCGTCGACCCGGCCGACGGCCAGCCGTACCTGTACTTCGGTGGCGGACCGGCCTCCACCGCCTTCCCGGCGGCCGAGCGGTACAACAACCCCAAGAACATGCGGGGCATCGAGCTCACCGACGACATGGTGAACACCCAGGGCTCCGCCTTCGTCCTGGACACCCCCGTGTCGTTCGAGGCGCCGCACGTGTTCGAGCGCCAGGGGCTGTACTACATGACGTACTCCTCGCACTTCGGCGGCCCCGACTTCGGCGGCAACCAGACGCCCCTGCCGGGCTACCCCGGTGGCGGGCAGATCCCCTACATGATCTCCGACGACCCGGCCCAGTGGCCCAAGGAGACCTACGAGGGCGTCCTGTTCCCCAACCAGTCGCAGTTCTTCGGCGCCGGCACCGGGGGCAACAACCACCAGTCGGTGTTCGAGCTGGGTGGGGAGTACTACTTCACCCACCATGCGCCCACGCTCAACAAGCGCATCAACGGCGACCAGACGCAGGGCTACCGCAGCCCCCACATCGAGAAGCTGGAGTTCAACGCCGACGGCACCATCCAGCAGGTCGTCGGCACCTACCGCGGCGTCGACCAGGTCAAGGACCTCGACCCGTACCGGGTCATGGAGGCCGAGACCATCGCCTGGCGCCAGGGCCTCACCACCGTCGCGGTCGACCGGCCGTCGGTCGAGTTCGGCGAGGACGCCCCCAACCTGGCCCTGACCGACATCCAGGACGGCGACTGGACGTCGCTGTCGTCGGTCGACTTCGGTGACGCCGGGGCGGCGAGCGTGGGCGCCACCGTGCGCCCGCTGGCCGAGGGCTCGGCCGTCGAGGTCCGCCTCGGCGACCGCGAGGCACCGGTCATCGCGACCGTCCCGGTCACCGGCACGGTCGGGGAGTGGACCGACGTGTCCGCCGACCTGTCCGGCGTCACGGGTGTGCACGACGTCTACTTCACCTTCACCGGTGCGGAAGACGCCGACCTCGTCGAGGTCGACACCTGGTCGTTCGTCGAGGCCGAGGACGACGCCCCGGCCACCGACGTGTCGCTGGCCGACGTGCTCGGCGCGGACACCAGCGGCCCGGAGAACCCCCGGGTCGCGGACGGGTCGGACTTCGACGTGCTGTCCGTCGCGGTCGCCCGGGTGCTCGCCGCCCGTCCCGACAGCCCCGTCGGCGTCCTCGCGGACCCGACGCAGGCCCTCACGGCGTTCCTGCCCGACGACGACGCGTTCGTCGCCTCGCTGAACGCCGCCACGGGCCGGGTCACCAACGAGAACGTCGCGGCCGGCCGGTTGCGCACGGCCTTCACGGTGGCGGAGCTGGAGCAGGTGCTGCTCGACCACGTCGTGCTCGGCGCCACGCTCACCAGCGAGCAGGTGCTCGTCTCCGACGGGGCCGAGCTCACCACCGCGGGCGGGTCGACGCTGACCGTGCAGGTCGAGGGCGGTCAGGTGAGCCTGTTCGACGCCGACGGCGAGGTGGCGGCCACCGTCACCGCGGTCGACGTCAACCTGGGCCAGGCGCAGGTCGCCCACGTGATCGACCGGGTGCTGCTGCTCGGCTGAGCATTGCAGGGCACGTCACGTCACGGCACGGCAGCGGGGTCGGTGGGAACGTTCCACCGGCCCCGCTGCCGCGTCCGAGGGTCCCGGGCGCCGGGCCGGGGTCCAGTAGCCTCGACCGGTGAGCCTGGCCCGTCGTCCGCCGTCGATGGCCGACGTCGCCGTGGTGGCGAACGTGTCGCACCAGACCGTGTCCAGGGTGCTCAACTCCCACCCCAGCGTCCGGCCGGAGACCCGGCAGCGCGTGCTGGACGCGGTGCGCGAGCTGGGCTACCGACGCAACAGCGCGGCGCGGGCGCTGGTGACCCGGCGCACCGGCACCATCGGCGTCCTCACCACCGGGTCGGCGCTCTACGGACCCATCAGCACGCTCGTCGCCCTCGAGGAGGCCGCCCGCCAGGCCGGGTTCTTCGTCAGCGTGGCGACGCTGCGTCAGTTCGACCCCGACACCATGGACGGGGTGCTCGAGCACTTCATGAGCCAGGGCGTCGAGGGCATCGTCGTGATCGCCCCGCAGGACGCGGTGGCCGAGGCCGTCGACGCGTTCCGGGCCCCGCTGCCGGTCGTGATGATCTCCGCCCGCCCCGACGGCGAGCCGCACGAGACCACCGACACCCACCCGCCCGGGGCCGCCACCGTCAGCGTGTCGGTCGACCAGCGGCTGGCGGCCCGGCTGGCCACCGAGCACCTGCTGGGACTGGGCCACCGCACCGTCACGCACCTGGCCGGTCCGGCGGACTGGTTCGACGCCCGGGAGCGCGAGGTCGGCTGGGCCGAGGCCCTGCACGACGCCGGGGCCCCGGCCCCGGCGGTGCTGCGCTGCGACTGGGGTGCCGACCGCGGGTACGAGGAGGGGAGGGCCATCGCGGCCGCCGTCCTGCGCGGTGACGGGCCGACGGCGGTGTTCGCCGGCAACGACCAGCTGGCCCTGGGCCTGCTGCACGCCTGCGCGGAGGCCGGGGTGCAGGTGCCGGAGCAGCTGTCGGTCGTGGGGGTCGACGACGTGCAGGGGGCGGCCCACTTCATGCCTCCGCTGACCACCGTGCGGCAGCCGTTCGACGAGCTGGGGCGGCGCTCGCTCGCCTCGATGCTGCTCGCGCTCGGCGCCGAGCCGGAGGTGCACGCCCGCGAGCTGATCCGCCCCGAGCTGGTGGTCCGGGCCAGCACGGCTCCTCCGCCCGGCACGCCCGCCTGAAGCGTCTCGCCGGCCCGCGTCGGCCGGCGGTCGGCCCGCGCGGGGCCTCGGGCCGGGCGACACCCGTTTCGTTATAGGACGGGTCTTGACGTCCCGGCTTGTGTTAACGCTAACATCACAACACACCGCGGACCGGTCCTCCAGCAGAGCCGTTCCGTCCCCCGGCACCGACGCCGGGACGCATCTCGAGGAGGAGTGCATGAAGCGCATCACTGGTCCGCGGACCATCAGGACAGGTGCCCTGGTCGGCGCCATGTTGCTGGCCCTGTCGGCCTGCGGCGGTGGCGGGGAGCCCGCCGACGACAGCTCGGCCGCCGCCGGTGGCGGTGGCGACGCCCCCGCCGACGGCGAGCTCATCTCGGTCGGCTTCTCCCAGGTCGGCGCCGAGAGCGGCTGGCGCGCGGCCAACACCGCCTCGATCCAGGAGACCCTGACCGAGGAGAACGGCTTCGAGCTCAGCTTCTCCGACGCCCAGCAGCGGCAGGAGAACCAGATCCAGGCCATCCGCAGCTACATCGCCCAGGACGTCGACGTCATCGCCTTCTCCCCGGTGGTCGAGACCGGGTGGGACGCCGTCCTCGAGGAGGCCGCGGCCGCCGACATCCCCGTCGTCCTCACCGACCGCGCGGTCGACACCCCGAACGAGGACCTCTACGTGTCCTTCATCGGCTCGGACTTCGTCGAGGAGGGCGAGCGCGCCGGGGCCTGGGTGTCGGAGAACCTCGGTACCGAGCCCATCAACGTCGTCGAGCTGCAGGGCACGACGGGCTCGGCCCCGGCCAACGACCGCAAGGAAGGCTTCGAGACGGCCATCGCCGACAACCCCAACGTGACCATCACGGCCTCGCAGACGGGCAACTTCACCCGCGCCGAAGGCCGCACGGTGATGGAGGGCTTCCTGCAGTCCGAGGACCAGATCGACGTCCTGTTCGCCCACAACGACGACATGGGCCTCGGCGCCATCGAGGCCATCGAGGCCGCCGGCCTGGTCCCGGGCGAGGACATCCAGATCGTCACGATCGACGCGGTCCGCGACGGCATGCAGGCGCTGGCCGACGGCAAGATCAGCTTCATCGTCGAGTGCAACCCGCTCCTCGGGCCGGACCTGGCCGACATCATCACGTCGGTCGTCGCCGGCGAGGAGGTCGAGAAGCGGATCGTCGTGGAGGACCAGGAGTTCGACCAGGAGGCCGCCATCGAGGCCCTCCCGGACCGCCAGTACTGATCCGGCACCACTGTCCGGCTCCACTGTCCGGGCCGTCACGGGCCGGTCACCGAGGCACCCCGGGGTGCGGCGATGCACCGCCGCATCCCGGGGGATCCACCCCCCGTCCACCGCTCCGGCGGGCAGGGGCGCGACAGGGTGAGAGAAGGCTGGCAATGACGACGACGTCGGACCGGGCACCGGTGGTCCGGATGAGCGGCATCTCGGTCGAGTTCCCCGGGGTCAAGGCCCTGGAGGACGTCGACCTGACGCTGCACCCGGGCGAGGTGCACGCCCTGATGGGGGAGAACGGCGCGGGCAAGTCGACGCTGATCAAGGCGCTGACCGGGGTCAACCGCCTCAGCGCGGGGACCATCCTCGTCGGTGGGCAGGAGCAGACCTTCGCGTCCCCGGCGCAGGCCCAGGCGGCCGGCATCAGCACGGTGTACCAGGAGGTCAACCTCTGCGAGAACCTGTCGGTGGCCGAGAACATCATGCTCGGCCACGAGGACCGCCGCGGCCCCTTCGTCGACTGGCGCGCCACCCGCGCCCGCTCCCGGGAGCACCTCGCGGCCCTCAACCTCGACATCGACCCCGCCTCGTCGCTGTCGGGGCACTCCCTGGCGGTGCAGCAGCTGGTGGCCATCGCCCGGGCCATGGTCGTCGACGCCCGGCTGCTGATCCTGGACGAGCCGACCTCGAGCCTGGACACGGACGAGGTGCAGCAGCTGTTCGCCGTGATGCGCACGCTGCGCGAGCGCGGCGTCGCGATCCTGTTCGTCTCGCACTTCCTCGAGCAGGTCTACGCGATCAGCGACCGCATGACGATCCTGCGCAACGGTCGTCGGGTCGGGGAGTACCGCACCGCCGAGCTGCCCCGCCTGGAGCTGGTGTCCAAGATGATCGGCACGTCGCTGGAGGACCTCGAGCAGCTGCAGGCCGCGCCCAAGCGCGCCGAGACCGTCGAACGCGGCGCACCGTACCTGCGTGCCACCGGTCTGGGTCGCAAGGGCTCCGTCGAGCCGTTCGACCTGGACGTCCACCCGGGCGAGATCGTGGGCCTGGCCGGTCTGCTGGGGTCGGGCCGCACCGAGCTGGCCCGGTTGCTGACCGGCGCCGACCGCCCCGACACCGGCACCGTCGAGGTCGAGGGCCGTCCGGTCCGGCTGCGCAACCCGCGGGTCGCACTGGGCGAGGACATCGCGTTCAGCTCCGAGAGCCGCAAGACCGAGGGCATCGTCGGGGACCTGACCGTGCGCGAGAACATCGTCCTGGCGATGCAGGCCGAGCGGGGCTGGGCCCGGCGCATCCCCCGCAAGGTGGCCGACGAGGTCGTGGCCCGCTACATCGAGGCCCTCGGCATCCGCCCCGCCAACCCCGAGGCCCAGGTCAAGAACCTGTCCGGCGGCAACCAGCAGAAGGTGCTGCTGGCCCGGTGGCTCGCGACCGAGCCCCGTCTGCTCGTCCTGGACGAGCCGACCCGAGGCATCGACGTCGGGGCCAAGGCCGAGATCCAGCGCCTGGTCGCGAACCTGGCCACCGAAGGGATGTCCGTGGTGTTCATCTCCGCCGAGCTGGACGAGGTCGTCCGGCTGAGTCACCGGATCGCCGTCATGCGTGACCGGCGCAAGGTCGCCGAGGTCGCCAACGACGACGTCACCGCGGACGACGTCGTGCAGCTGATCGCCGGGACGGAGGTACCCGCATGAGCAACGTCGTGGGCCTCACCCGGCACCGGCTGTTCTGGCCGCTCGTGGCCCTGGTGGGCCTGCTGCTGGCCAACACGCTGCGCGCCCCCAGCTTCCTGGCCGTCACCGTCCGGGACGGCCAGCTGTACGGGGCCGGGATCGACATCCTGCGCAACGGCGCCCCGCTGCTGCTCGTCGCGCTCGGCATGACGCTGGTCATCGCGACCCGCGGCATCGACCTGTCGGTCGGCGCGGTGGTGGCCATCTCGGGCGCGGTGGCGACGTCGTTCATCGCGAGCTCGCCCGACCCGTCGTCCCCGGTCACCGTGCTGGTCGGCGTGAGCATCGCCGTCGCGCTGTCGTTCGTGCTGGGGACCTGGAACGGGTTCCTGGTGTCGGTGGTCGGGATCCAGCCCATCATCGCGACGCTGGTCCTGATGACCGCCGGGCGAGGCGTGGCCATGCTGATCACGGGTGGGCAGATCACCACGCTCAACAGCGAGCCCTACCGGTACATCGGCGCGGGGTACCTGCTGGGTCTGCCGGTGTCGGTCGTCTTCGCGATCCTGGTGTTCGCGGTCGTGGCCGTCCTCACCCGACGGACGGCGCTCGGCATGCTCATCGAGGCCGTCGGGATCAACCCCGCGGCCAGCCGCCTGGCCGGGCTGCGGTCGCGCGGCATCATCTGGCTGGTCTACGCCCTGGCCGGCACCTTCGCGGGCCTGGCGGGCCTGATGATCAGCGCCAACACCATGGCGGCCGACGCCAACAACGCCGGGCTGTTCATCGAGCTGGACGCCATCCTGGCCGTGGTGATCGGTGGCACGTCGCTGGCCGGCGGCAAGTTCTCGCTGTCCGGCACGCTCGTCGGGGTCCTCGTCATCCAGACGCTGACGATCACCGTCACCGTCCTCGGCGTCCCGCCGTCGGTGACGCCCCTGTTCAAGGCCGTCGTGGTCATCGCCGTCGTGCTAATGCAGGCCCCGTTGGTGCAGAGCCGACTCTGCTCGCGCCGGCGGAGCACCGCCACCCCCACCGCTCCTGCCGCCTCCGAGGTGAAGGTCTGATGGTCACCGAGCACACCACCGCCACCCCGCCCGGGCAGATGTCCGGTCCGCCAGGACCGGGCGGTGCCCAGCGGCGCGGCCCCGGCCTGCCGGCCCTGCTGCAGAGCGGGCCGCCGCGCCTGGACCGTCGCTACATCCCGCTGGCCGGCACGCTGGTGGTGTTCGGGGCGATGCTGCTGCTCGGCGGGCTCCGCTACGACAACTTCCTGTCCGGCGCGGTCATGTCGAACCTGTTCATCAACAACGCGTTCCTCATCGTCATCGCGGTGGGCATGACCTTCGTCATCCTGACCGGCGGCATCGACCTGTCGGTCGGGGCGGTGGCGGCGCTGTCGGGCATCCTGTCCGCGTACCTGTTCCAGGCCGGGTGGCCCGCCCTGGTCGTCATCCCGTTGTCGATCCTCGTCGGCTCGCTCATCGGCCTCGTGGTCGGCGTGATGATCCACTACTTCGAGGTGCAGCCGTTCATCGCGACGCTGGCCGCGATGTTCCTGGCCCGCGGGCTCTGCTACGTCATCAGCCTGTCGGCCATCCCCATCACCAACGAGACCATCGTCTCGATCTCGGGCAACCGGTTCGCCCTCGGCGGGGGCTGGTCCGTCACCCCGAGCGTCATCATCGCCCTGGCCGTCGTCGCGGTCGCGGTGGTCGTCCTGCACCTGACCCGGTTCGGGCGGACGGTCTACGCCATCGGCGGGGGCGAGAGCTCGGCCCTGCTCATGGGCCTGGCCGTGGCCCGCACCAAGGTCGCCGTGTACGTCATCAGCGGCACCTGCTCCGGCATCGGCGGGTTCCTGTTCGCGGTGTCGTCCCGGTCGGGCTACTCGCTGATGGGCGTCGGGCTCGAGCTGGACGCCATCGCGGCGGTCGTGATCGGGGGGACCCTGCTGGTGGGCGGGAGCGGGTACGTCCTGGGCTCGGTCCTGGGCGTGCTGGAGCTCGGCCTGATCCAGACCATCATCACCTTCGAGGGCACCCTCAGCTCCTGGTGGACCCGGATCGTCATCGGCGCCCTGCTGCTGGCCTTCGTCGTGCTCCAGCGCGCCCTCAGCCTCGGTCGCCGCTAGCCGGGTCCCTCGTCGAGGAGTCGCGCAGACCACCGCACCACGTCCGGAAGGGACACCAGACCGATGACCGACCAGCTCACGGGCACCCACCAGGGGCCGAGCCCCGACGACTCCTACGTCGTCGGGGTGGACTACGGCACGCTCAGCGGACGCGCCGTCGTCGTCCGGGTGTCCGACGGTACCCAGCTGGGGACCGCGGTCACGCCGTACGCCCACGCGGTGATGGAGGACCAGCTGGCCGCCACGGGGGCGGCGCTGCCGCCGGACTGGGCGCTGCAGGTGCCGTCGGACTACGTGGACGTGCTGCGTCAGGCCGTGCCCAAGGCGCTGGCCGACAGCGGGGTCGACCCGTCGCGTGTGATCGGCATCGCCACCGACTTCACCGCCTGCACCGTGCTGCCCACGCTCGCCGACGGCACCCCGCTGTGCGAGCTCCCGGAGCTGGCCGGCCGGCCGCACGCCTACGTCAAGCTGTGGAAGCACCACGCGGCCCAGCCCCACGCCGACCGGATCAACGCGCTCGCGCACGAACGCGGCGAGGCCTGGATCAACCGCTACGGCGGCAAGATCTCCAGCGAGTGGGAGTTCGCCAAGGGCCTGCAGCTGCTCGAGGAGGACCGCGAGGTCTACGACCGCACGGCGCACTGGGTCGAGGCCGCCGACTGGATCGTCTGGCAGCTGTCGGGCACCTACCTGCGCAACGCGTGCACGACCGGGTACAAGGCCATCCACCAGGACGGGCAGTACCCCTCGCGGGAGTACCTGGCCGCGCTGAACCCGGACTTCGCCGACTTCGTGACCGACAAGGTCGAGGCCCCGATCGGCCAGCTGGGCGACCGCGCCGGCGGCCTCACCGCCGAGGCCGCGGCCTGGACCGGCCTGCCGGAGGGCATCGCGGTGGCGGTCGGCAACGTCGACGCCCACGTCACCCCGCCCGCGGCGGCGTCGGTGGGCAACGGCCAGATGACGCTCATCATGGGCACGTCGACCTGCCACGTGATGAACTCCGACGTGCTGGCCGAGGTCCCGGGCATGTGCGGCGTGGTCGACGGCGGGATCACCGCCGGCGCCTACGGCTACGAGGCCGGGCAGAGCGGGGTCGGGGACATCTTCGGCTGGTTCGTCCGCACGTCGGTGCCGGAGGACTACGCCGTCGCCGCCCGTGAGGCCGGCCTCGACCTGCACGAGCACCTGACGGCGTTGGCGGCCCGGCAGCAGGTCGGCCAGCACGGGCTGGTCGCGCTGGACTGGCACAACGGCAACCGCTCCACCCTGGTCGACCACTCGCTGTCCGGGCTCGTGCTGGGCCAGACCCTGCAGACGCGTCCGGAGGACACCTACCGGGCGCTGCTGGAGGCGACGGCCTTCGGCACCCGGACCATCGTCGAGGCGTTCGAGGCCTCGGGGGTGCCGGTCACCGAGCTCGTCGTGGCGGGCGGGCTCATCAAGAACCGGCTGCTGATGCAGATCTACGCCGATGTCACCCGCCGCCCGCTCAGCCTGCTGGACGCCGAGCAGGGTCCGGCGCTGGGCTCGGCCATCCACGCGGCCGTCGCCGCCGGCGCCTACCCCGACGTGCACGCGGCGTCGGCCGCCATGGGGAAGGTGGTGCGCAACGCCTACGAGCCGGACCCGGCGGGCGCCGACGCCTACGACGAGCTGTACGAGCAGTACCGCGGGCTGCACGACCACTTCGGCCGCGGCGGGGACGACGTGATGAAGCGGCTTCGGGCCATCCGAGGCCGGGCGGTGGCCCGGTGAGCGCCGAGGTGACGGTCCCGCCGGTCGTCCCCGAGCGCGCGGCCCAGGCCGTCAGCGCGCTGCGCCGGCAGGTGTCCGACCTGCACGCCGAGCTGGTCCGCTACGAGCTGGTGGTGTGGACCGCCGGCAACGTGTCGGCCCGGGTGCCGGGTGAGGACCTGATGGTCATCAAGCCGTCCGGGGTGTCCTACGACGACCTGACGCCCGAGTCGATGATCGTCACCGACCTGCACGGCCGCGTCGTCGAGGGCGACCTGAGCCCGTCCAGCGACACCGCCGCCCACGCCTACGTCTACCGCCACATGCCCGAGGTCGGCGGGGTGGTCCACACCCACTCCACGTACGCCGCGGCCTGGGCCGCGCGGGCCGAGCCCGTCCCGTGCGTCCTGACGGCCATGGCCGACGAGTTCGGCGGTGACATCCCGGTCGGGCCGTTCGCGCTCATCGGCGACGACTCGATCGGTCGCGGCATCGTGGACACGCTGTCGGGGCACCGTTCGCCCGCGGTCCTGATGCAGAACCACGGTGTGTTCAGCATCGGCGGCGACGCGCGGGCCGCGGTCAAGGCCGCCGTGATGTGCGAGGACGTGGCGCGTACGGTCCACCTGGCCCGGGTGCTCGGCCCCACCGTCCCCATCGACCCGGTCGACGTCGACCGGTTGTACGCGCGCTACCAGGACGTCTACGGGCAGCCGTCCGGCACCCACGAGGAGGACCACGCATGAGCACGCCGCTGCAGACCCCGGACCGCGAGGTCTGGTTCCTGACCGGGAGCCAGGGCCTGTACGGCCCGGAGACCCTGGACCAGGTCGCCGAGCAGTCCCGCACCATCGCCGAGGTGCTGGCGGCCACCGGCGTGGTCGGGGTGAGGGTCGTCTGGAAGCCCGTGCTGACCGACGCCGACGCCATCGAGCGGATGGCTCTCGCAGCCAACGCCGACCGGGCCTGCGTCGGGGTCATCGCCTGGATGCACACGTTCAGCCCGGCCCGGATGTGGATCGCGGGTCTGGACGCGCTGCGCACGCCGCTGCTGCACCTGCACACCCAGGCCAACGTCGCGCTTCCGTGGCAGACGATCGACATGGACTTCATGAACCTCAACCAGGCTGCGCACGGCGACCGGGAGTTCGGTTACATCCAGACCCGGATGGGCGTGGTCCGCAAGACCGTCGCCGGGCACGTCAGCGACCCGCGCGTCCAGTCGCGCATCGGGGCCTGGGCCCGTGCGGCCCGCGGCTGGGCCGAGGCGCGATCGCTGCGACTGGCCCGCTTCGGCGACACCATGCGCGACGTGGCCGTGACCGAGGGGGACCGGACCGAGGCGCAGTGGCGTTGGGGCGTCACCGTCAACGGCTACGCCGTCACCGACCTGGCCGCCGCGGTGCACGACAGCGCGGACTCCGACATCGACCTGCTGGTCAAGGAGTACGAGGAGACCTACGACGTCGTCCCCGAGCTGCGGCGCGGGGGAGAGCGCCACGACTCGCTGCGGTACTCCGCGCAGATCGAGCTCGGCCTGCGGCAGATGCTCGAGGCCTCGGGCGCGAACGCGTTCACGTCGAACTTCGAGGACCTGGCGTCGCTGCGGCAGCTGCCCGGCATGGCCGTGCAGCGGCTGATGGCCGACGGCTACGGCTTCGCGGGCGAGGGCGACTGGAAGACCGCGGCGCTGCTGCGCATCCTCAAGGTCGCGGCCGAGGGGCTGCCCGGCGGGACGTCGTTCATGGAGGACTACACCTACCACCTGGGCCCGGGACGGCCGCGGATCCTGGGCGCGCACATGCTCGAGGTCTGCCCGTCCATCGCCGCCGGCACCCCCCGGGTCGAGATCCACCCCCTGGGCATCGGTGGTCGCGAGGACCCGGTCCGCATGGTGTTCTCCGCCGTCACCGGGCCGGGCGTGGTCGTCGGCATGGCCGACATGGGCGACCGGTTCCGCCTGGTCGCCAACCAGGTCCAGCTCGTCGAGCCGGACGAGCCGCTGCGCTCGCTGCCGGTGGCGTGCGCCGTCTGGGAGCCCGCCCCGGACCTGGGCACCTCGGCCGAGGCCTGGATCATGGCCGGCGGGCCTCACCACACGGTGCTGTCGACCGCGGTCGGCACCGACGAGCTGCACGACCTGTCCGAGATCGCCCGCACCGAGCTCCTGGTCATCGACGAGGCGACCACCCCGCGGGGGTTCGCCCAGGAGCTGCGCTGGAACGCCGCTGCCTACTCGGCGGGGGTCCGCTGACCGTGACGGTCCCCTCGGGGGTGGAGGAGCACGTCCTGGGCGAGGGCCCGGTCCGGCTGCACCTCAGCACCTACGGGGCCGCGGTGCACCGGCTGCGGCTGCTCGACGGCCGTGGTCCGGAGGACGTCGTGCTCGGCCACGTGAGCCTGCCGGACTACGTGGCCGAGCGCGACTTCATGGGGGCGACCGTGGGCCGGTACGCCAACCGCATCCGGGGCGGGACGTTTGTGCTGGACGGCACCCGTCACGACGTCCCCGCCAACGACGGGGAGGCCGCGCTGCACGGCGGGCCGCACGGCTTCGACCGCCGGGTCTGGCGGACCGAGCGGGCCTCGGCGTCGGAGGTCGAGCTCTCGATCAGCAGTCCGGACGGCGACCAGGGGTTCCCCGGGGCGCTGGAGGTGCGGGTCACGTTCCGGGTCGTCGGACCGGTCGTCTCGATCGCCTACGAGTCCACCTGCGACGCCCCGACGGTGGTCAACCTGACCAACCACAGCCACTTCGACCTGTCGGGCGAGGGTGGCGACGGGGTCGACGCCCATCTCCTGCAGGTCCCGGCCGCCCACGTGACCGAGGTCGACGCCGAGCTGCTGCCCACCGGGCGGCTGCTGCCGGTCGAGGGCACCCAGCTGGACCTGCGGACCGCCCGGCCGCTGCGCGACGTCGTCCGCTCGGTGCACCCGCTGATCACCGCGGCCCAGGGCGTCGACCTGGACTACCGGGTGGACGGCTGGCGCGGTGACGACAGCGGCGGCGCTGCGCCCCACGGAGCCGAGCCCGACCTCCGGTTGATGGCCCGTCTGGAGCACCCGGGCACCGGCCGTGCGCTGCAGGTCCGCAGCGACCAGCCCGGCGTGCAGGTCTACACCGGCAACTTCTTCGACGGCACGACCGTGGGACGGTCGGGACGACTGCTGCGGCAGGGCGCCGGGGTGGCGCTGGAGACCCCGCTGCCCCCCGACGCCCCCAACCAGCCCGGGTTCCCGTCCGCGGTCCTGCGCCCGGGTCAGGTCGCCCGCACGACCACGGCCTGGACCTTCACCCACCTCTGACCCATCAGGCGGTCCAGGCGACGGTGCTGCTCGTGGCGTCCTCGCCGGGGTCCTGCGACGCGCCGGGGTCCGCCGACGCGCCGGGACCGCCGCGCCCGGGGGGACCGGCCATGCCCTCGCGCTCGACGGCCTCGGTCACCCGCTCGACCAGGTCGGCCGAGCGCTCGTCGGCCTGCTCCTGCGTGATGTCACCCGACTCGACGTGCTCGGCCAGGTGCTCCTCCGCCGCCGTGACCAGGGCGTCGACCAGGGTGTCCTGCTCGACACCCTCCTCGGCGGCCACGTCGGCGAGGGACTGACCGCTACGCAGCGCCTCCAGGAGCGCGGACTCCTCGACCCCCAGCGTCTCGGCCGCGGTGGTCAGGCCGGCCCGACCGACCTCGGCCAGCCCGCCGGGACCGGCCATGCCACCCGGGCCGCCGGGACCGCCGTGCCCACCGGGACCGCCGTGCCCACCCGGTCCGCCACCGGGGGCGGCCTCGGCCAGCGCGTCGGCCACGGCGTCGGCCTGACCGTCGTCGACGGTCCCGTCGGTCACCAGGTCGTCCAGCGCCCCCCGGATGGCCTCGACGCGTGCGGCCAGCCGCTCCGCGACGCCCTCGTCCTCCGTCGCCGCGTCGCCGGCCGCGCCGTCGTCGGGCGCCGTCGTCCCGTCGGGTGTCGTCGCGTCCGGCGCCGTCGTCCCGTCCGTCACCGTGGCCTCGTCCGTGGCGCTGGCCAGCGCGGGTGCGACGGCGGCCCCGGCGGTGACCGTCCCCACGGCTAGGGCTGCGGCCAGCGTCGCTCCGGCAAGTCGTCGGTTCATGTCAGTGCCTCCTGTACCGGGAGGGCCGGGTGCCCTCCGCTCGTGGACCACCGTCGGAGCCGCGGTTGTGAGGACGCTGTGAGGACGGCCTGCCGGACCTGTGGGTCCAGGTCGACGGTCCCGCCCACCCGACCGCGCGGTTCACAGGCGGTTCACAGGCCCGTCCCGCCTGACCCACAGGGAGCGCGCGCATGCTCAGGCGCATGACGACCCCGTCGACCGTGCCGAGCTCCACCCCGCTGCTCCGGGCCGACGGCGCGCCCGTCCGGGTGCTGGTCGTCGACGACGAGGTGTCCCTCACCGAGCTGCTGTCGATGGCGCTGCGCTACGAGGGCTGGGACGTGCGCACCGCCTCCGCGGGGCTGCCGGCGGTGCGGGCGGTCAAGGAGTTCCGCCCCGACGCGGTCGTGCTGGACGTGATGCTCCCGGACATCGACGGCCTGGAGGTGCTGCGACGCGTCCGCAGCGCCGGGGACGACGTGCCGGTGCTGTTCCTGACCGCGCGCGACGCCGTCGAGGACCGCGTTGTCGGGCTGACCGCCGGGGGGGACGACTACGTCACCAAGCCGTTCAGCCTGGAAGAGGTCGTGGCGCGGCTGCGGGCCCTGATGCGGCGCAGCAGCCTGGTCGCCGCGCGCGACGACGCGCGGCTGGTGGTGGGTGACCTGGTCCTGGACGAGGACTCCCACGAGGTCACCCGGGCCGGTCGCGAGGTGGTGCTCACCGCGACCGAGTTCGAGCTGCTGCGGTACCTCATGCGCAACCCCCGGCGGGTGCTGAGCAAGGCACAGATCCTCGACCGGTCTGGAGCTACGACTTCGGCGGGCAGGCGAACATCGTCGAGCTGTACGTGTCGTACCTGCGCAAGAAGGTCGACGCCGGTCGGCCCAGCATGATCCACACGCTGCGGGGGGCGGGCTACGTCCTCAAGCCCGCTGCCGACCCCGCTCGGTGACGACGACCGAGGCACCCGGCAGGACGGTCGGGACGAGGCGCGCCCCGCGTCGGTCGTGGACCCTGCGCAGCCGCCTGGTGCTGGCCATGGTGGCGGTCACCGCCGTGGTGTCCCTGACCGTCGGCGGCATCAGCGTGCTGGTGCTGGACCGGTTCCTGGTCGGTCGGCTGGACGACCAGCTCGTCGCGGCGGTCGAGCGCTCCTCGGTGGGCCGCGACGGTCCGCCCGGACGCGGGGGCGGGCGCGGTCCGGGCGGCGACGGGTTCGGCTTCCTGCTGCAGCCGGGCCAGGCCGAAGGCACGCTGGGGGCCGAGGTGCGTGACGGCGAGGTCACCTTGGCTGCGGTCCTCGACGAGACCGGAGGCCCGCAGCAGCTGGACCAGGAGTCCGCGGCGGGGCTGGGCGAGGTGTCGGCCGAGGCCGGGCCGAGCACGGTGGACCTGCCCGTGGGTCGCTACCGCGTGCTGGCGGTGACGACCGACGACGGGGCGACGCTGGTCACCGGCCTGCCCCTGAAGGAGGTCAGCGACACGTCGTGGAGCCTGCTGCTCATCACCGTCAGCGCCACCGCCGCCGGCTGCCTGGTCGTCGTCGTGGTCGCCGGCGGAGCGGTCGTGCGCCGCGCGCTGGGTCCGCTGCGCGAGCTGACCGGGACCGCCACGCGAGTGCGTGGCCTGGACCTGACGACCGGGGCGGGGGCGCTGGGTGAACGGGTGCCGGCCCGGATAGCGGACACCCCGGACGAGGTGGGCGAGGTCGCCAGCGCGCTCAACCTGATGCTCGACCACGTCGAGGACGCGCTGTCCGAGCGGCACCGCAGCGAGACCCGGGTCCGGCGGTTCGTGGCCGACGCGAGCCACGAGCTCCGCACCCCGCTGGCGTCGATCCGCGGCTACGCCGAGCTGGTGCGTCGTCGTCCCGAGCCGCTGCCGGCCGACGTGGCGACGGCGCTGGGGCGGGTGGAGTCCGAGGCCCGTCGGATGGGTGGGCTGGTGGAGGACCTGCTGCTGCTCGCGCGCCTGGACGCCGGCCGGCCGGTCGAGACCGAGACGGTCGACCTGGTGCCCGTCCTGCTCGCCGCGCTCGCCGACGCGCACGCGGCCGGTCCCGGCCACCGGTGGGTGCTGGACCTCGCGGGTGACGAGCCGGTCCTGGTCACCGGCGACGAGGCGCGCCTGCACCAGGTCGTCGTCAACCTGCTCGCCAACGCGCGCGTCCACACCCCGCCCGGGTCCCGGGTCGAGCTGGGTCTGGCCGCCGCGTCCGGGGAGGCGGTCGTAACGGTGGCCGATGACGGGCCGGGGGTGCCCGACGAGCTGCGCGAGCACCTGTTCGAGCGCTTCACCCGTGGCGACGGCTCACGGTCCCGCACGGCCGGCAGCACCGGGCTCGGCCTGTCCATCGTCGCGGCGATCACGGAGGCCCACGGTGGCACGGTCGCCTGCCCCCCGGTCCCGTACGGGGCGACGTTCGTGGTCCGGCTGCCGCTGGCGGCGGAGCTAGAGGGACCAGAGGGAGCAGACGGACCTGCTGCGGCCTGACGCATCCGGCACACTGGGCCGCTGGAGGGCTGTCCGAGCGGCCGATGGAGACGGTCTTGAAAACCGTTGGGCGGGTCACACCGTCTCGTGGGTTCGAATCCCACGCCCTCCGCCGGCTCGGTCAAACCGCCTCTGGCCCGGGCGAACGCCCTGGACCTGCAGGAACGTCGAGGCGGCGGTCGTGCAGAGTTGACCACGGTGTGAAAGACCGTGCGGCGGCGTCCGGCTGTCGCGCGGCACCAGCGTCTGGGCGCTGCCGTCGCGTCATTGCTATCTGTTTGATCGACAGTATTATCAAGTTTTGTGAGGACCGCCCCGCCCCTGACGGCACCGCTGTTCCGTTCCGACGGGCAGGCCCGCCTGCTGGCCGAGCTGTTCCTGTCCGGGGCCGAGGAGCTCAACGTGCGGGAGCTCGCGGCCAGGGTGGGGTTGTCCTACGGGACGGCACACCGTGAGGTGGAGCGGCTGCTGGAGGTCGGTCTGCTGGCCGAGCGCCGCGTGGGTCAGGCCCGGATGGTCCGACCGGACGCCACGTCCCCGCTGGCGGCACCGGTCCGGGAGCTGCTGCTGGTCTCCGCCGGCCCGGTTCCCTTGTTGAGGGCCGAGCTGTCCGACGTGCCCGGCGTGGTGTCGGCGTTCCTCTTCGGGTCCTTCGCGGCGCGCCTCAGCAGGGAGCGTGGCGCGGCTCCCGCGGACATCGACGTGATGGTGGTCGGCATTCCTGAGGCCATGGCGGTCTACGACGCCTGCCGGCGCGTGTCCGACCAGGTCCACCGCGAGGTCAACCCCACGATCATGACGCCGGAAGAGCTGGAGGCAGCGAGCGGCTTCCTTGCCCAGGTCCGCTCGGGTGCTCTCGTTCCGGTCATGGGGGACCTGCCGTGGCAGTGACCCCGCTGACCGACGCACAACGGCGGGCCGTCGACGCACTGGTGAGGGCCGGTCGACTCGAGCAGGTGCCGGTGGACCTGCAGCGCTGCGCGTCCTTCCTGAGCCAGGCCGCGGCCGCTCTGGGGGACCTGCCGAACGTCAGGCATCCCCAGAACACCTACAACCTGGCCTACGACGCAGCCCATGATGTGGGGGAGGCGATGCTCGCCGCCTACGGCTACCGGACGCGCCGCGGCTCCGGCCAGCACGACGCCCTCGGCCGCTACCTCGCCGCAGTCTTCGACGCCCCACCGGAGAACGCCGCGTCACGGCACTTCGAGCTGATGCGCCGCGAACGCAACCGGCAACGCTACGACGCGAGGCCGACCACGACGGCGGCGGCCGGCGCAGCTGCGGCCGCCGCGCTGGAGCTGCAACGAGCCGCCAGCGCACGCGTCTGATCCGGTCCCGAGGCCGTGCCTGAGCAGTGCCCCGGAGACCACGGACGAACGAGGAGCCTAGGTCAGAGCCGGTACGCCTGCCGGTCTTGAAAACCTATGGGCGGGTCACCCCGTCTCGTGGGTCCGAATCCCACGCCCTCCGCCACGGCCCCGCTCAAGGAAATCGATCCGCTGTCGATGTAGGGCCCAGGAGGTGCCGTGTGGTGATCAGCACGAGCGAGTCGCGGCATGCCCACCTGGTGACCATCCTGGACGGCCTGCCTCTCGCGGTGATGCTTCGCGCCCCGGACGGCACGCTGCTGCACATCAACCCCGGCGGCGAGCGTCACCTGGAGCGCCTCGGGGTCGGGGTCGACGCGGTGGCGAGCAGCCCCAGCAGCCTGATGGACCACGTGGAGGTGGTCGACCAGGACGGCCGACCGTACGTGGCCGCGGCGCTCCCGGTCGTGTCCGCGATCCGCGAGGTCGCGCACCAGGACGCCGTCCTCGGCTACGGGCTGCCCACCGGGGGGTACGCCTGGTACCGCGTCCGGGCCGCGCCCGTCCTCCTGGGCGACGGTTCCACCGGCACCGTCGTCACCCTCGACGACGTGACGGCTCAGCAGGAGGCGCGTCATCGACTGGCGGTTGCCGAGCGGGCCCTGCGCCTGACCTTCGACCACGCGCCGATCGGGGTCGCGGTCCTGCGGCCCGACGGCACCCTGCTCGAGGTCAACGCCTCTCTCTGCGACCTGCTCGGGGTCACCGAGGCGCACCTGTTGGCCCACGGGCTGCAGTGGACCGCGCATCCCGACGAGCGTGGCTGCGACGCCGACCTCCTGAGCACGTGGCTGTCCGGGTCCCGCGGCCGACACCTGATCGACCGCCGCCTGGCTCACGTGTCCGGGCGCTGGCTGTCCTGCCAGCTGTCGGTGGCGCTGGTGCGCGACAACGACGGCACGCCCCTGCACCTGATCGTCCAGGTCGTCGACCTCACGGCCCGGCATGCACTCGAGCAGGAGCTGCGCGCCGCCGCGACCGAGGACCCGCTGACCGGCCTGGCCAACCGTCGGGCGTTGAGCGAGGAGCTGGGCGAGGCCCAACTCCGACAAGCCCGTGACGGCAGCGGAGTGGGCCTGCTGTACGTCGACCTGGACAACTTCAAGACGGTGAACGACACCCACGGGCACGACGTCGGCGACCGCGTCCTGGTCGAGACAGGCCGACGGCTGCGGGGGGCCATGCGGGACGACGACACGGTCTGCCGCCTGGGTGGTGACGAGTTCGTGGTGCTCTGCGCCCCGGTCGCGGGACCGTTGGTCATGCACCGGCTGGAGGCCAGGCTCACGTCCGTGCTGCCGGTGATGGTCATGGTTGACGGCAGGCCGGTGGCGGTCGGTGCGAGCACCGGGTCCGTCGTGGTGGCTCCCGAGGAGGACCTGGACGACGCGCTGCGCCGCGCGGATGCGGCGATGTACCGCTCCAAGGGCGTCGCCCGACGTCAGCCGTCGCCGTGGGCGGTCAGCAGGAACGCCGGGGACGACCAGTAGTCGAGCAGGACCCGTGCGCTGACGTCGCGGTAGCCGGCTGTCTCGACCTGGGAGACCCAGGCCGCCACGGGCTGCTCCCACGTGGCGCGGACCGCGCCGGGACGCAGCTGCCCGGTCAGCACCGGCATGAGGAACCCTTGCGCCACCAGGTCCCGGTCGTCGCCGTACTCGGCCAGTCCCTGCTCGTAGGTGCGAGCCAGGAACCGCAGGTGCTCCGGGCTGCCCGTGGGGGCGGTCGGGACGTCGAACTCGACCAGGGCCAGCAGGCCCACCCGGGGCCGCAACGCGGTCAGGACCGTGGTGCGCTCGTCGTGGGGGATCGCGTGAAGGGCGAACGTCGACTGGGCCAGCGGCCACGACCGCGCAGGTCCCCGCGTCCCGGGATCGCCCAGGTCGGCCACGAACGACTGCGCGGTCGACGGCCAGGTGCGGAGCTCCGGGCCGTCGACCCCGGGCCCGCCGGCCGAGAGGCGCTCCACGACCGCGGACAGCAGGGCCGGCGAGGGCTCCACGAGGTCCAGGCGAGCGGGACGGTGGCGGGAGGCGCCGAGCGCGGCCACCAGCGCCTCGCCGTCGCCGCAACCGACGTCCAGCAGCCCTGCGGGGCGGCTGCGGTCGTACAGCTCGCCGAGCGCCTCGCCGACCGCGGCGTACAGCGGCACGTTGCCGCCGCCGCGGATGAACGCCTCGAACGCCGCCGGCCGGTCGTAGACCGAGCCGCCGTCGGGCCCCTCGAGGTGCTCGGCCAGGGCCGTCGCCACCAGCGACCCACCTCCGGCCACGGCCCGGCGCGCCGTCGCCACGTCCCCGAGGGTCAGCGCGGTCAACGCGGTCACCACCGACTCGTCCATCACCCCGGCAGCCTAGGTCGGAGGCTGCCGGTCGACCCTCCCGTCGACCCGGAGCCCCCGCGAGGTCCTGGTGGGGTGCAGGCGGGCAACCGGTCTTATTGCAGGGACTGCAATAAAGTTCTACAGTAACTGTCATGAATACTTCCGACGGTCCGGTCCCGCTGCTCGAGCTGCAGCGGGTGTCCAAGTGGTACGGCCGAGGCGACGGGCGCTTCCACGCCCTCGACCGTGTCTCGATGCAGGTGGCTCCGGGGGAGTCCGTGGCGGTGGTCGGCAAGAGCGGTTCGGGCAAGTCGACCCTGATGCACCTGGCTGCGCTGCTGGACACCCCCGACGAGGGCCGGCTGCTGGTGGACGGGCAGGACGCGTCGGGGCTGTCGGCGAAGCAGGTCGCAGGTATGCGCAACCGTCGCTTCGGCTTCGTGTTCCAGCAGTTCTTCCTCGACCCCGCCTCGTCCGTCCTGGACAACGTCGTGCTGCCGCTGACCATCGCCGGGGTGCCGGCGGGGGAACGCCGTCGCCGAGGGATGGCGGTGCTGGAGCAGCTGGACCTGGCTGACAAGGCTCGCAACCGTTCGACGGCGCTGTCCGGCGGTCAGAAGCAGCGGGTGGTGCTGTGCCGTGCGCTGGTCACCGAGCCTGACGTGATCTTCGCCGACGAGCCCACCGGCAACCTGGACAGCGCCACCGGGGCCGTCGTCGCCGACGAGCTGTTCCGCCTCAACGCCGAGGGCGGCATCACCCTGGTGCTGGTCACCCATGACGAGGACCTGGCCGCGCGCTGCGACCGTCGTGTCCTGGTCCGCGACGGTCGCCTCGGCGACAGCCTGGTGGACGCGGCGTGAAGACCACCGACCTGCTGGCCACCGCGGTCCGCAACACCTTCCGCAGCAAGCTGCGGACCACGCTCACCGTCCTCGCCCTGGTGGTCGGATCGTCCACCCTCACCTTGACCACGGCGCTGGGGGCCGGGGTCACGGACTACGTCACCCGGCAGGTGGCCGCCCTCGGTGCCGACGACGTGCTGGTGGTCACGGCGACCGCCCAGGACACCAGCGACGGCCCGGCCGAGTACGACCCGGACAGGTCCACCGGTGGCGCGGCCGCAGCCGGCCCGATGGCGGGACCGCCCGGCGGCGGTTCCCTGGACGACACCAGCCTGGACGACCTCCGCGCCGTCGCGGGGCTGTCCGACGTGGAGCCCATCCGGACGGTGTCGGTGGACTACGTCCGGGCCGAGGACGGCGGTGCGCGCTACGAGACCACGATCGCGCCGACGTCGTCCATCGCCTCCTCCGACCTCGCGGCCGGGGAGCAGCTCGACCTCACCGGCGACGAGCCGGAGCTGGTCCTGCCCGAGGACTTCCTCGAGCCCCTGGACCTGGGTGCGGCGGAGGACGCGGTCGGTCGCACCGTCGTGCTCGCCGTCACCGACGTGCTGGGCGAGCAGCACGAGCTGGTCGCCCGTCTGGTCGGGGTGAGCAACCCGGGCCTGCTGTCCACCGGGGCCGGGGCCAACAACACCCTGGTCGAACAGCTGGCGGACCTGCAGGGCGCCCGCCGTGAGCAGCCGGCCGTCTACTCCGTGGCGACGGCCCGCTTCGACCCGGGCGCCGACGACCAGGAGCTCCAGCAGATCAAGGACGACGTCGCCGCCGCCGGCATGACCGCCCAGACCGTCTCCGACCAGCTCGGCATCGTCACGACGGTCATCAGCGGCATCACGGGCGTCCTCAGCGCCTTCGCCGCGGTCGCGCTGTTCGCGGCGGCGTTCGGCATCGTCAACACGCTGCTGATGAGCGTGCAGGAACGGACCCGCGAGATCGGCCTGATGAAGGCGATGGGGATGCGGGACGGGCGCGTCTTCGCCCTGTTCAGCCTGGAGGCCGCGTTCATCGGCCTGCTCGGCAGCGGGCTGGGCGTGCTGCTCGCGGTCGGGGTCGGGGCCCCCTTGAGCGCCTGGCTGGCCGCCGGGCCGTTGGCCGCGCTGGGTGGTCTGGACGTCCTGCTGTTCCAGCCGGTGTCCCTGCTGGGCGTCGTGCTGCTGATCGTGGCCATCGCGTTCCTGGCCGGTACGCTCCCGGCGCGCGCCGCTGCGAGGAAGACCCCCATCGACGCGCGCCGCTACGAGTAGGACGCAGGAGGCGCCGAGGTGAGACGACCGGCCGGCCACCGCAACGCCCGGGGCCTCGCCACCGCCCGCCGCATCGGGCGGGCGGCGGTGCGACTAGCGGGGGAACGCGGCCTGGAGGGTCTCACCGTGGACATGGTGTGCGAGGCGGTGGGCGTCAGCCAGCGGACCTTCTTCCACCACTTCGCCACCAAGGAGGACGCCCTGCTCGGCCTGGAGCTGCCGGAGCTGGACGAGGACGCCGCACGTCGTTACCTGAGCGACCCCGACGTCCCGGTGCTGGCCGGGGCCATCGGCCTGGTCCGGTTGCCCGCCGACCTGGCGGACGACCCCGCGGCCGCAGTCGCCAAGCTCGGCCTGATCGTGAGCTCGCCGGTGCTGGCCCAGCGGCAGGCCGAGCGCATGACGCCCCTGCTGCACGAGGTCCGGTCCCTGGTGCTGCTCAAGCTGCGCGCGGTCGCCGCGGCGTCCGGAGGCACGACGGACGAGGCCGAGCTCGACCGCCAGGCCGACCTGGTGACGGCGCTCGGCGGGGCGCTGGTGCAGCGCATCGGGATGGCGGCCGTGGCGTCTCCGGGCGCCCCGCCCGAGGACCCGGAGCGGCTGCTGGCGACGCTACGGCCGATCTGGTCCCGCCTCGTGTGAGTCGGGGGCGTGAGCAGCTCGACGGTCAGGACCTGGTGACCGTCGAGCCTCGGTTGGCCCGACGGGCCGGTCCCCTCGTCGTGTCGGGGGTCTCGTCCGGTCGGACGACCCCCAGCTGGTCCAGCGCCTGCTCGAGCACCTCCATCACGGCGAGCGTGGTGCTCAACGGGTGCAGGGGGCTCTCGCCCAGCCCTTCGCGCACGCACTGCTGCACGTGCTCGAGCATGTGGACGTACCCCGCCCCGCGGCGACCGGGACGGACGGTGCGGTCGGCCTCCGGCCCGACCTGCCCCGAGTGCAGCACGGTCATGGCGGCCGGGGCGTACAGCGGCGCCTCCAGTCGGACCCTCCCGAGCGTGCCCTCGACCACGGCGTCCTGCGAGGCGCTGCTGCTCAGGGTCGCCGACAGCAGCGACACCGCCCCGCCCTGGTGCCCCAGCAGCAGCCCGCTCAGGACGTCGACCCCGGCGTGGGACACCCGACCGGCCGCGGCGACCGAGGTGACCGGGCCGAGCAGCAGCCGGGCCAGCCAGACGGGGTAGACCCCGATGTCCAGCAGGGCCCCGCCGCCCTGGCGCGGGTCGTGCAGCCGCCCGCCCGGCACGGGCGGCACGGGCGAGCCGATGGCGGCGTGCAACGCGACCGGTCGACCGATCTCGCCGCTGCCCGCGACGGCCAGCAGGTCGGCCGTGACCGGCAGGAAGCGCGTCCACATCGCCTCCATGCAGAACACGTCCTGCTCCCTGGCGACCTGCGCCAGCGCCCGGGCACCCGCCAGCGAGGCGGTCAGGGGCTTCTCGACCAGCACGGCCGTGCCCGCCCGCATCGCGGTGGTCGCCGCGTCCAGGTGCGCGGTGTGCGGGGTGGCGACGTACACCACGTCGACGTCCGCGGCCAGGGCGGCGGGGTCGACGTAGGTCTGCTCGATGCCGTGCGTGGTCGCGAACGCCGCTGCTCCGGCCGCGGTGCGCGAGCAGACCCCGTGGAGCACCGCCCCCGCGGTGAGCGCGAGGTCGGCCACGACCGTGGCCGCGATGGGACCGGTGCCCACCACGCCCCACCGGAGCGGGGGTGGTGGGCCGGCTGCGGAGCCGCGGGCCCTCACGGTCGGCTCACGCGCCGGGCAACCCGTGGCGGCGGATCACCTCGGCGTACCAGTGGGCGCTGTCCTTGGGGGTGCGCTCCTGCGTGTCGTAGTCGACGTGCACGATGCCGAACCGCTTGGAGAACCCGTAGCCCCACTCGAAGTTGTCCAGCAGCGACCACAGGTAGTAGCTGCGGACCTCGGCGCCGTCGTCGATGGCCCGGTGCAGGGCGCGCAGGTGCTCGTCCACGTAGCGGATGCGGTCCGTGTCGTGGACGGCGCCGTCGGCCGAGAGCACGTCGGGGTAGGCGGCGCCGTTCTCGGTGACGTGCAGCGGCACGCCGGGTGCCTCCTGGTGCAGCCGCAGCAGCAGGTGGTGCAGGCCGTCGGCGTCCACGGGCCAGCCCATCGCGGTCAGCGGACCGGCGGGCTCGGGGAACTCCAGGTCGGTGCTGCCGACCCACGGGCTGTGGCTGCTGCTGCCGTGGCCGTCGGCCTCGGCCCGCACCCCCACGCCGTCCCAGGCGCGCACGACGGTCGGGGAGTAGTAGTTGAGGCCGAGTCCGTCCAGCGGCTGGTGCACCAGGGCCAGGTCGCCGTCGTGCACGAAGGACCAGTCGGTGACCTCGGCCGTGTCGGCCACGACGTCCGCCGGGTAGCGCCCGTGCAGCACCGGGTCGAGGAACACCCGGTTCTGCAGGCCGTCCACGCGGCGGGCCGCGTCGACGTCGGCCGGGTCGGTGGGGTCCTCCGGCCGCACCCACGCCAGGTTGAGCGTGATCGCCACGGGCAGGCCCGGGGCGTGCTCCCTGACCGCCAGCGTCGCCAGGCCGTGGGCCAGGTTGAGGTGGTGCACCGCGGCCAGCGCGGCCGCCGGCTCGGTCCGGCCGGGGGCGTGCACGCCGCTGGCGTAGCCCAGGTAGGCCGAGCACCAGGGCTCGTTGAGGGTGATGACGGTGCTGAGCCGGTCGCCGAGGTGCGCAGCCACGACCGCGGCGTACTCGCCGAACCGCTCGGCGGTGCGGCGGTCGGCCCAGCCGCCGCCGTCCTCCAGCGCCTGCGGCAGGTCCCAGTGGTAGAGCGTGGCGGCGGGCGTGATGCCCGCCTCGAGCAGCTCGTCGACCAGCCGGTCGTAGAAGCCGAGGCCGGCGGCGTTCACCGGCCCGAGCGAGGACGGGGTCACCTGCGGCGTGATGCGGGGCCAGGCGATCGAGAACCGGTAGGAGCCGAGCCCCAGCCCGCGCATCAGCGCCACGTCGTCCACGTACCGGTGGTAGTGGTCGTCGGCCACGTCCCCGGTGTGACCGGCGAAGACCTTGCCGGGCGTGCGGGCGTAGGTGTCCCAGATGGACGGCGTGCGGCCGTCCTCTTCGTGGGCGCCCTCGATCTGGTACGCCGCGGTGGCGGCCCCCCACGCGAAGCCGGGAGGGAAGCGCAGGCCCTCCGCCGGCGACGCCGGCTGGGGCAGGGCGGGGCGTGCCTCGACGGCGGTCATCCCTTCACCGCCCCGGACATGATGCCGCTGACGATCTGGCGTCCGAGCAGCACGAAGACGATGACGACGGGCAGGGTCCCCACGAGGGTCCCCGCCATGATGATGGCCTGGTCAGGCACGTACCCGCTCCCGAGGTTCTTCAGGGCCACCTGGACGGTGGGGTTGGAGGAGACCAGCGCGATGACCGGCCAGAAGAAGTCGTTCCACGCCGCCATGAACGTCAGCATGGCCAGGACGGCCATGCCCGGGCGGGCGATCGGCAGCACGATGCTCCACACCGTCCGCAGCGACGTGGCCCCGTCCACCCGGGCGGCCTCGATCAGCTCGTCGGGCAGGGTCTGGATGAGGTACTGCCGCATGAAGAACACCCCGAACGCGGTGACCAGCGAGGGCAGGACCACCGCGGACAGCTTGCCGGTCAGGTCGAGCGCGGCCATCACCTGGTAGAGCGGGACGATGCCGAGCGTCGGCGGGATCATCATGGTCCCGACCGTGATGGCGAACAGCTGCCTCTTGCCCGCGAAGTGCTGCTTGGCGAACGCGTAGCCGGACAGCGTGCACAGCAGCACCGTGGTCACGGTGATGACGCCGGACACCAGCAGCGAGTTCCAGATCGCCAGCCCGAGCGGCTGGGCGTCCCAGGCGCTGACGATGTTGCGCCAGAGCCCGTTGCCCGGGGTGAGCGGCGGGGGGAACTGGTTCATCTCCGACATCGGCCGGCTGGCGGCGACGACCATGTAGTAGAACGGCGCGAGGAACAAGAACGCCGTCACCACCAGCAGGGCGTAGGCGACGGGCCCGGCGTGGTCGCCGCTGCGGCGCCGACGCCGGCGCGCCGGACGCCCGGCCAGCGGGCTCACGGCGGCAGCGTCGCGGACGGTCGTGGCGGTCATGAGGACGCCTTCCGGTCGCGGGTGCGCCAGCGGGCGATCCCGGTGTTGAGCAGGACGAGGGCGACCACGAGGACGAAGGTGACCCACGCGATGGTCGCGGCGCGGCCGAGCTGGAAGTAGTCCCAGCCCTGCTGGTACATGAACAGCCCGAGCGTCTGGTACTGGCCGAGGGCGCCGCCGTTGGCCTGCCCGTTGCCGAACAGCAGGGGCTCGCCGAACAGCTGGGTCGCGCCGATGGTGGACACGACGATCGTGAACAGGATGGTCGGGCGCAGGCCGGGCAGCGTGACGTGCCGGAACTGCTGCCACTTGTTGGCGCCGTCCAGCGCGGCGGCCTCGTACAGGTCCTGGCTGATCGACTGCATCCCGGCCAGGTAGATGAGGGCGTTGTAGCCGGTCCACCGCCAGGTGACGATGACGGCGATCGCGATCTGCGCGGTCAGGTCGCCGTTGCGCCAGTCGATGGCGTCGATGCCGACCCAGGACAGCATCCAGTTGAAGAAGCCGTTGTCGCGGCCGAACAGCTGCGCGAAGACGAGCGTGGAGGCCGCGACGGAGGTCGCGTACGGCATCAGCATGCTGATCCGGAAGAAGTTCCGGACCACCATCTGGTAGTTCAGGAGGTGGGCCAGCCCCAGCGCGAGCATCAGCTGGGGGACCGTGGCCAGGATGCCGATCGTGATCGTGCGCCACAGCGAGTTGTAGAACTCGGGGCTGTCGAACAGCCACCGGTAGTTCTCGAGCCCGACGAACACCATCGGCGACCCGAGCTGGAAGTCGTTGAGGCTGATCCAGGCCGTCCAGACCAGCGGGAACAGGCCGAAGGCGAAGAACAGCAGGAAGAACGGCGAGATGTAGAGGTACGGCGCGGCCTTCGCCTCGAGGCGGTAGAGCCGGCTGCGCCACCCGACGGGCGGTGCGGACGGGGGTGTGCGGTCGACGGGGACGCCGTCGGTGCTGGCCCGGGACTGGGTCTGGACAGCCATGACGGCCTCCTCGGTCGGGACGTTCGGCGTCCTGGTCGAGCAGGCGCCGTGGACGGGCTCGGGGGTGGGGGGGGGGGGCGGGGGGGCGCGCGCCCCCCCCCGCCGCTGCCCCGGGGGGGGTGGGTGGGGGGGGGGGCGGGCGGCCCCCCGGGGGGGGGGGGGGGTGGG